>CAJWAD010000118.1 GCA_913020245.1 uncultured Oleiphilus sp. | reverse complement strand
TCCAAGCGTACCGACGAGTAAAACTTCAGTGCATTACCGCCCGTAGTCGTTTCCGGGCTGCCAAACATTACACCAATCTTCATCCGAATCTGATTGATAAAAATACACAGGCAATTCGCGTTTTTAATATTACCTGTAATTTTGCGCAATGCTTGTGACATCAAACGCGCTTGTAAGCCAACATGTGTATCGCCCATATCGCCTTCAATTTCGGCCTTCGGTGTTAATGCCGCGACCGAGTCAACAATAATTACGTCTACAGCACCCGAACGCACCAGCATATCGGCAATTTCCAGTGCTTGCTCACCGGTGTCTGGTTGTGAAACCAAGAGCTCATCAACGTTTACGCCTAATTTTTCAGCATAAATTGGGTCTAACGCATGCTCTGCGTCAATAAAGGCGCACGTTTTACCTATTTTCTGTGCTTCCGCTACGACTTGCAGTGTTAGTGTAGTTTTGCCAGAACTCTCAGGGCCATAAATTTCGACAATACGACCAAATGGGAGGCCACCGATACCTAAGGCGATATCAAGGCCTAGTGAGCCCGTCGATACCGCAGGCATCGCTTCTCTCGGTTGATCGCCCATTTTCATGACGGCGCCCTTACCAAACTGCTTTTCAATTTGTGATAAGGCTGCATTTAGCGCCTTCTTTTTGTTGTCTTCCATATTTAAACCCTTTATTTACCCGTTGCTAATTCAGCGATTACCGAGAACATAATACTGTATGCTTAATCAGTATTATGTTTAACAACTGTATATTTGTCCACTATTTAAAGTGAAGTTTTTATAAGCGTTTGTGTGTGACCAGCAAATCGCCTATGACCCGATCTATCCTATACACCAAAGCGACATATAACGACTTATATTAATTGAGTTTATATAATCCACAAGGGATGCCGTTCAGGATGGCATTGCCCGTAACCGGATCACATGCTTGGTCATCACTAACGTCATTAAAACTTACCCCTGCATGTCGCTCGGCAACTTCTAATTTAATACCCTGGCGGTCATGCCCCCAGCCATGAGGTAAACAGACAACGCCAGGCATGACCTCATCAGACATCTCAATCTGAACTTTTATCTCATTCACACGAGAGCGAAGAATCACCTCTTCACCATCGACAAGATTTAGTGCATTCAGGTCTGAAGAATGCACAAAGCAGTGGTGTCGGGGTTTTCCTTTCACGAGGCGGTGATAATTATGCATCCACGAATTATTGCTGCGCACATGACGCCGACCAATCAGCGTGAGCGGGAAATCGAGCTCATGGCCGCTATCAAGTGCTATTTTGTTGATTGCAGATAGCAAGATTTCAACCGCCAGGTTAATCCGTTTGTTCTCCGTACAAAGCCGCTTAAGCAAACCCTCTTTAAGCGGACCTAAATCTATGCCATGCGGATTCGCTTTCAGCTTGGCTAAATTAAGCGCATGCTCCGAACCAGCTTTCTTGCTATATGGTCCCATCTGTAACCCCATATCCATTAGAATATCAGGCGCTGGCATTGCCCTGAGTGATTGGCCTTTTGCTGCGGCGATCGCAATAGATAGTCCATTTAAAATCTCCCAATCATGCTTAGTGCCCGCCTCGGGTTCAAACACCGGCTCGTTAAATCGTGCGGTATCTCGGACCGCCAATCGATGAAACGCGATGTCATAATGATCATGCTCTAATGCCGCCGTGGGCGGTAATATATAGTCTGCATGTTGAGTGGTTTCGTTGATGTAAAAGTCTAGAGAGACCATTAAATCAAGTTTCTCAAGAGCCTGATCAAGTTGTCGCCCATTCGGCGAGGATAATACTGGATTGCCTGCAAGCGTGAACAAGGCCTTTAGTTGACCTTCCCCTGGTGTTAGCATTTCTTCGGCTAATGCGCTCACTGGCAATTCCCCCCCAAACTCAGGCAAACCTCGCACGCGCGTTTGAAATAAATTGTAGTGCCCACTGCCTGGTTCGCCTGGTTGCACATAAGCAATTGCAGAACTTGGCACCATCGCTCCACCCGGCACATCAACACTGCCATTGAGCAAATTTATCACCTGAATTGCCCACTGGCATAAACTGCCATGTTGCTGAACAGATACGCCCATGCGACCATAAAAAACAGACTCAGGTTGCGCACAAAACGCGTCAAATAAATCGATTAACTGGTTAGCCGGTATACCCGTTTGTGCGCTGACTATGGCAAGCGAAAAGCCTGCTACGCTCTGCTCTACCTCTGCTAAGCCATCAAATACGTTTGTTAAATGACCGTCACGCACCCTTTCGTTGTTAAACATATAGTTGATCATACCGAGCAGCAGAAAAATATCTGTACCCGGCTTTATGAATAGATGCGAATCCGCAATGTCTGCTGTTTCAGTTCGGCGTGGGTCAATCACAACAAATTTGCCACCACGTTCTTGAATGCTTTTAAGCCGTTTTTTTACATCTGGCACGGTCATCATACTGCCGTTTGAGGCGAGCGGATTCCCTCCCATTATCACCATAAATTTTGTCCGATCGATATCGGGTACTGGGATTAAAAATTGATGGCCATACAAGAAATACGCAGCAAAATGATGTGGAAGTTGATCAAGCGATGTTGCCGAATAATTTTGCTTGGTACCCAAGGCTTTACGGAGCATACGACCATGGGTCAGGTTGCCATAATTGTGAACATTCGGGTTCCCCGCATAAACCGCAAGCGAATCATTACCCTCCCTACCTTGGATTTCTGCAACGATTTGTGCAATTTCATCAAAGGCCTGTTCCCAGGAAATTTGTTGCCACGCACCGTCAACCTTTTTTACCGGCAGTTTTAATCGATCAGGGTCGTCATGCATGTCTTGCAATGCGATGGCTTTCGGGCAAATGTGGCCTCGACTAAAAGGATCATGCTCATCGCCTTTAATCGAGATTATTCTTTGTTCTTGTTGAACGCCCTCTGTTTCAATTTTTAGTCCGCAAATTGCCTCACACAAGTGACAAGCCCGATAGTGTGTTGTTCTTATTGTTTGTTCGTTCATCAATCTACCTAATTATGTTTTGGTCTCTACCATCATGCAGTGAGTGGACGAATATTTATTGCGCTCGACCACTTTCATTTAATATTCTCTGCAATTTTTTATACGTTTATCTACGACGCAAATAGTCTATTCAGATTCACATAAGTTACCAATTTCGTTCCTACTTGCCCAAGTGACTATACGCCTAGACATGTTAACGTTATAACACTACCCGTATGCTTTGAGCATTACTTTCTCTGTACTTTTGGTTCAAGACCTTTGTTCACCATTCATGATTGAAGGACACTCACTCCTGCATAAATTTAGGCATTTATCGGTTATACGCCGCGTAACGCCGCTAAAATGTGTTGAACAGGCGACTCACCATACAAATTAAATACCGTAACCGCGCAAAAAAAAGAAAACAGATTAAGTATCATAAAAGCTATATTTATAGGTAGAGATTCGTCTAAACTGATTATGATGTCCAACACACGTAGGCGTCTCAAGTAATAGCCTTAATGTTGGCGCAACAACAAATGACAATAAATCGCTTAAAGGAATTACCAATGAAGAAACTAGTACTTGGCGCAGCGATTGCGCTAGCTCCGATCGTAGCTATGGC
>CAJWAD010000117.1 GCA_913020245.1 uncultured Oleiphilus sp. | reverse complement strand
CACCGCCACCGCCACCGCCACCGCCGGCATAGCTATATGACATGGCCAGGAAGATTACGAGAAACGCATGAGCAATAAGTTTCATAACGGGGCATCCTTGTTGTTAATTCTATTATTTTTGATTTTTCTTTTTGTTAAGTACGCTAGGCCAAACGATCGTCTCGCCTCATGAAAAATAGCGAAACCCAGAGGCTTTTTATTTTGTGCTTTGTGCTTTGTGCTTTGTGCTTTGTGCTTTTACTACTATGACGCTGCCGGTTCGTATCTAAATAAACGCATAAAACCGATTAATTATTATTTTCGGACAGGACGATAACATTTTCAGCCAGAACATTTTTGTGACAGGAATCACATTTAATTAGCTGGGTTTATATGGATTTCACTTCACTATTCGATATTTCGCCTATATTTTTTGTTAAACTATGCGCCATATTTAAATGAACGGTCTATATGATTAACGAAGCCTCAACCACATCAAAACACGCGGCCTTATCTCGAAAGTTTTGCGTTGCGCCCATGATGGACTGGACAGACCGGCACCAACGACACTTTGCCAGATTACTCAGTAAACGCGCACTGCTTTATACCGAGATGGTCACGACTGGCGCCCTCATTTATGGCGATAAAGAGCGGCATCTGGCCTTTAGTGACTCCGAGCAACCGGTTGCCTTACAGCTTGGCGGAAGCGCGCCTGCAGAACTTGCCACCTGTAGTAAACTGGCGGAAAACTGGGGTTATCAAGAAGTAAACTTAAATGTTGGCTGCCCAAGTGATCGTGTACAAAACAATATGATTGGCGCCTGTTTGATGGGCCATCAAGCGCTTGTAAAAGACTGTTTGAGCGCGATGCGCGAGGCCTGTTCGCTGCCCGTAACGATCAAGCACCGTATCGGTATTGATGACATCGACAGTGAACAATTTCTTATCGACTTTGTCGGTGAAGTTGCCAAATCTGGCTGCTCCACATTTATTGTGCACGCACGAAAAGCGATACTGAAGGGCCTTAGCCCGAAGGAAAACCGCGAAATTCCGCCGCTTATTTATGATCGTGTGTACAAATTAAAAACAATTTACCCCGATTTGGAGATTATTATTAACGGGGGTATCACGAGCCTTGAAGAATCGCTCGCCCATTTAAAGTATGTAGACGGTGTAATGCTTGGCCGTGAGGCTTACCACAACCCGTGGCTGCTTACCTCCGTTGATGAAAAGTTGTATGGCGATGAACCATTTGCGCATACCCGTCATGATCAGATTCGGGCCATGTACCCGTATATAGAAGAACGTTTAAAGCTTGGCGACAAATTAAGTTTTATTACGCGACATATGCTCGGGATATTCCATGCTCAAGCTGGAGGTAAACGTTTTCGGCGCTACATTAGCGAAAATGCGTTCAAAACCAATGCAGGCTTAGAAGTATTGGAGCATGCACTTTCCTTATTGCCCGAATCTACCGAGCAAAATTCCTTTGCCCAACCCCTAAAAAGTGCTTAGCGAATCAATTTGAAAGGTTCACAATTTTCGCTAGGCAGTTTAACTTATATGATCTAGCGTTAGAGTGTCCCAATTGATTTTTGAGTATCAAAAAATGCCAAACAAGTTAGACCAGCTAAAAGCCATTACCACAGTTGTCGCAGATACAGGCGACCTGCAAGCTATCGAGAAGTGGCAGCCGCAAGACGCCACGACCAATCCTTCCTTATTACTTAAAGCGGCCTCATTACCACAATATGCTGCGTTGCTTAACGATGCAAAACAGCATGGCAAAAACGTTGGGGGTAGCGCTGAAAACATTGCGGCCGTCGCCTGTGATTATCTAGCCGTGTCGATTGGTTGCGAGATCATTAAGCTAATCCCGGGTCGTGTATCAACCGAGGTAGATGCTCGTCTTTCTTTCGATACGCAAGCCACTATTGCCAAAGCCAAAACCCTGATAAAACTTTATGAGGAAAAAGGCGTTTCAAAGGATCGAATCTTAATTAAAATTGCCTCAACCTGGGAGGGCATACAGGCTGCCAAAGTGCTCGAGAGTGAAGGCATCAACTGCAATCTCACCTTGCTTTTTAGTTTTGCCCAAGCCCAAGCGGCGGCCGACGCCAAAGCGTTTCTTATCTCGCCATTTGTCGGGCGTATTTTAGACTGGTTTAAAGCCAACGAAGCACAACAAGACTATGCCGGCAAAAACGATCCGGGCGTCATTTCGGTTAGTGAGATCTACCGTCATTATAAAGCACATGGCTATACAACCGTGGTAATGGGTGCGAGCTTCCGCAACATTGGTGAAATTGAAGCCTTAGCGGGTTGCGACCGTTTAACCATAAGCCCCGATTTATTAGCTGAATTAGCCGCTGATGAAGGCGCGCTGCAGACGCAGCTAAAAGATACTGGCGCAACCCTAGAGAAGCCGGCGCCTATGCGCGAGAGCCAATTTCGTTGGATGATGAATGAAGATGCCATGGCAACCGAGAAGTTAGCCGAAGGCATTCGTAAATTTGCCATCGACCAGGTAAAACTAGAACTACTACTAGCGAGCTAATAACGTGATTAAAGCCTTATCAAAATTTATCAGTTCGTTGGGAGCTGATGCGCCAAACGATCAACAAACAAGCGAACACGACATCGATTTATGCTGCTTTGCACTGATGGTGAATATCGCCAAAATCGATTCTGTGTTTGATCCAGATGAATACAAAGCCATCCTCAACATCGGGCAGCAACATTTTGGCTTAACGGAAGCCGAGGCGAACGCATTGCTCGAGGAGGCCATTTCTTCAAGCGATGATGCGGTTTCGTTACATCAATACACCTCGATTGTTAATGAGAATTTTGACGAGCCGCAAAAGTTTTCACTCGTCACCAAATTGTGGCAAGTCGCTTACACTGATGGCGAAATAGATCGCTATGAGGAGCATATTATTAGACGGATTGCCGACCTGGTTCATTTAGATCACATGCGTTTTATTGAAGCTAAACTGGGCGCACAAAACACAACACAATGATGATTGTTGGGCATCGAGGGGCACGACTAGAGGCGCCTGAGAATACACTCGAGGCATTTGAACATGCACAAGCCAAGGGTTGTATTGCCTTTGAGCTGGATGTGCAATTAAGCGCCGACCAAACCTTGATGGTGTTTCATGATTCAAGTTTAAAACGGGTAACCGGAAAACGAGGCTTACTTGTTCACCAAAACGCGGCATGGCTAAAATTGCTAGACGCGCGACGTAACACCCCAGGCTGGCCTACCCGATGTACCATTCCGACACTTCGAGACGTCCTAAATTGCGGATCGCACGTAATTGATTGGCAGCTAGAGGTAAAGCCAACGAGCCGTCATCGGCTCAGGATATTAGCGCAAAAACTTGATAGTCTACTCAACGAGTTGCGCCCTGATGCGCGTATTACCATTACCTCCTCTAGTAAATGGTTTTTAAAGCATATGCAGGCAAACTACCCGCACTATCGTTGTGGTTATGTTGCAGAATGGGGCTGGCTCGAGCCGGTAAAAGTGGCGGTACAACTGGAATGCGCCCTACTCGCTCTAAATGATTCCCTAGTCAATGAGGATCGTTTGGCGCTCGCAAAACAACATAAGCTTGAGGTCTCGGTCTGGACGGTTAACGAACTTGATCGAATGAAAACACTGCAATACATGGGCGTAGATAGCATTATTACAGACAAGCCAACCACCGCAACCCAATATTTCAGCTAAGTACTTACACCGCCTGATAAAAAAGCCCGCAGCTATGCGGGCTTTTTTTTGCTAGTTTATAGTAGGTTAGAAATCTAGTGGGTCGAGCGGATTCGTTCCCCTGTTCACCTCGTAGTCATCATCCCAAGAATCGCCATCGCTGTCGGCCCGTCTCGGGTTCGTCAAGAATGTATACTCTTCGATATTCACCAATGTATCGCCATCCGGATCATCGAAGATGTCTTTTTG
>CAJWAD010000116.1 GCA_913020245.1 uncultured Oleiphilus sp. | reverse complement strand
GAGCTGCCATGCCCGTTATGCTTGCTGCAACGTATTGGGTTTGTCATGGTGATGTTTGGCTTTATGCTGAATGTAAAATACGGCGCTGCGCAACGGCATTATGGTGTGATTCTTTTGGGTGCTTTATTTGGTGCGGCCACGGCACTCCGTCAGATATCCCTGCATGTTATTCCTGGCACGCCTGCATACGGTAGTCCTATCTTTGGCATGCACTACTACACTTGGGCCTTTATCTTATTTGGCGCAACCATTCTCGCTGTCTCTATATTGCTTATGTTGTGGAAAGAAGAATGGCAGACACAAACGTTTGAAATGACGCGCTTTGGTCATTGGGCATGCGTGCTCGCACTCATTTCGGTCGGGCTAAATTTGCTGTCTACTTTTGTGGAGTGTGGACCATTCGAATGCCCGGCTGACCCCACAAGCTACTGGTTGTTCAATTAGCCGCAAAGCTCGACCGTTTAGCCCCTTTTGGGCGGGATCTACCTGTAAAAATTGACGGCAGAAAGCAGCCCTCGTTCAGATAATATTATCCAATATTCTTTATTTAAAAGGCACAGGCATGGCTGTATATCAGTCTTGCTTGCGGCTTGAGTGCATGTACTTTTTTACCCTCAAGCATGACACCAAAATAATTTATTTTGCTGGCCGATTGAAACCAATTCCAACTCTGCAACGTTTCACATGCATGACATTGTGAATAGGTACGCCAGAGTCTATGAACAACTACTTACCTTACTAAAATGGATTAAAAATGATCAATATGTTTCGTAGCGTTTCATTCTTAGTGTTTATCACCGCAATGACGGGGTGCAGTGTGTTCGGAAATAGCGGTGTTGAAATCGCGCCGTATACGGTTTTGCAGAAAGAAGAGCCATATGAGTTGAGGCATTATGAACGGTTGGTGTTGGTCACAACGCCGTACGAAGATATTGAAGAGCAGCGTAATCCTTTTATGAGGCTCTTCGATTATATTTCGGGTGCGAATGACGGTACCCAAGAAATTGCGATGACCGCTCCGGTATTTATGGATAGACAGGGCAACACGAGTGAGACAATGTCTTTTGTATTGCCTGAGAGCTTTTCTTTGGAGAGTGCTCCCGAGCCAGAAAACTCCGCGGTGAAACTTGAAGAGCTCAAGAACTATACGGTGGCCACGGTCACGTTTAATGGTTTACTGGGTACGGAAAATATTGAAGAACACAATGAGTTGTTGAACCAATGGATCGCTAAAATGGAATTAGAAACCATTGGGCCGGCAAAAGTTGCAGGTTACAACCCCCCTTACACGATTCCGTGGATGCGCAGAAACGAAGTGTTGATCCCTGTAAAAATGCCATGACTGCACTCCGCGTCATACTGGGCGACCAGTTAAATCCTCGCATTGCCAGCCTTTCAGACGTAAACAAAGCGGAAGATCACATCTTGATGTGTGAGGTCGGCCAAGAGGCGACATACGTCAAACACCACAAGAAGAAGATAGCCTTTCTTTTCTCCGCTATGCGGCATTTTGCCGAACAACTCGTGCAAGATGGCTTCAACATTCATTATGTAAAGCTCGACGATCCGGGAAATACGGGGTCTTTGGTGGATGAAATTACCCGCGCCGTTGAAATAATTGATCCTAGCTTGGTCGTGGTAACCGAGCCGAGCGAGTACCGTGTTCTGCAGGCGATAAAATCGATGGACGTGGGTGTTAATATCGACATCAGACCAGACGATAGATTTCTGTGTACGCATGATGAGTTTGCGCAATGGGCGTCAGGGCGCAAACAGCTGCGTATGGAATATTTCTATCGCGAGATGCGCAAGAAGTACAATATTCTCATCGACGATGGTAAACCCACGGGAGGCGATTGGAACTATGACAGTGAAAACCGTAAGCCCCCAAAAGCGGGATTGATGGTTCCGCAAACGTTTGCCTCCGCACCAGATGAATTGACGCAAGAGGTCATGGCGTTGGTTGCCGACCGGTTTGCCGACCACTTTGGCGATTTAGAGCCCTTTCATTTTGCCGTCACTCGTGAACAGGCCTTGCAAGCGCTTGAGCAGTTTATTGATGAGCGCCTGATTAATTTTGGCGATTATCAAGACGCAATGGTACAAGGCGAGCCATGGATGTATCACTCGCACTTAAGCTTCTACATTAACTGTGGCCTGTTGCTGCCCTTAGAGTGTGTAGAAGCGGCTGAGCACGCTTATCGTGCTGGTCAGGCACCGCTAAATGCTGTTGAAGGTTTTATTCGCCAAATCATTGGTTGGCGAGAATATGTGCGAGGGATTTATTGGCTGAAAATGCCGAGCTATGAACAAGCGAATTTTTTTGATGCAGATCGTGATTTACCCGCGCTGTTCTGGGGTGCGGATACCAAGATGAACTGTTTGAAGCAATGCGTCACTGAGACCAAAGAAAATGCTTATGCACATCACATTCAAAGGCTAATGGTTTTAGGTAATTTCGCACTGGTAGCCGGGCTTGATCCAAAGCAAGTGAATGAGTGGTTTATGGTGGTGTATGCAGATGCCTACCAGTGGGTAGAATTACCGAATGTGACAGGCATGATTTTATTCGCCGATGGTGGGCTGCTTGGTTCAAAGCCCTATGCAGCCAGTGGCGCCTACATCAATAAGATGTCTAATTATTGTAAAGGTTGCCACTACAAGGTGAGCAAAAAAAATGGGGAGCAAGCATGCCCGTTTAACTATCTGTATTGGGATTTTTTGATACGCAATCAAAGCAAGCTTCGAGGTAACCATCGCCTCAGCATGATATATCGCACATTGGAGAGAATGAGCGAGGAAAAGGTCGACTCCGTCAAAATGGATAGCATACGCTTTTTCGATGCGCTAGAGGCAAAGCAAATCGTTTAAATCGGTATTTTAGGTAGTGTGCAAAGCCGGCGTTTGCACCAACAGCCGAAATTAGCACGCCTGAAACAATAAAGCCCGCTTTCTACAAACTAGATAAGCGGGCTTCGTGCGAAAATAAATGGTGCCCGGAGACAGAATCGAACTGCCGACACGAGGATTTTCAATCCTTTAGTGAACCCTTATGAATCAAGGGCTACATGCCGATTTTTCGAAAAAACATTAAATTAATTCTCTATTTAAATCAATCACTTAGGAATTTTGCTATTTGAAATATTCGGAACATTTAGCGACTCTATCACTTGTGTTTTTGGGTCTTTAAACCGTGGCTAATTCGACCGACGAATTCTAACCAACGCCATTCCGGCCAATGCTAGAGCAAGCAGAGCTATTGGTGCAGGTTCAGATACCTTTGCAATCGAGAGCGTCATGATCCCGAAATTTCTTTGTTCGCCGTTTGCGCTTTGTCTGCTTAAGGCTAACGAAAAGTTACGAGAGAAAACTTCTAGAACCAAGCTGGGGTTAAACATGCTTGAAATAGGGTCATTGTCTAAACCTTCATACGCTCCAAACAATTTGCCCCCATCATTCATTAGGAAGTCTATATAAACCTCAAAAGGAGTTGGGCCTAACGGATCCCCGCGAGAAATAATTGAAAGTGACCCGCTGTCAAATAGAGGGTCAGTTCCAAAGCTGACTGCAGTTGTATAGCTACTTGGATTCGAATTCGTATCAGCATCAAGACCTTCATCAAAAGTTAGATAACCCATTGCATCGTCAGCCGGATTGGCGGAATTATAAATTTCATAATTCATAACCAGAGCGTTTGCTGAAAAACTAAAAGCTAGCGCGAATGCGCAAAGAATTGTCTTGTACATGTCCTTCCTCATTTTTTTTAGTTGTACTTCCACAAAAGATCGTCACATAGAGGTTCGAGATAAGTCAGCATTTTTAAGTCGATAGTATGAACCGATTCAGCGCTACAAAAATTCGGCGTGATCTTAGCGGCAAAAGTTGCCGACTCTAAATTTTAAGCAGAATATTCGGAAATGGGGTTTTCCTACTTTTGCGGATTTTATAAGTGCTTGATTAGGAGATAGAAAAGTGGTGCCCGGAGACAGAATCGAACTGCCGACACGAGGATTTTCAATCCTCTGCTCTACCGACTGAGCTATCCGGGC
>CAJWAD010000115.1 GCA_913020245.1 uncultured Oleiphilus sp. | reverse complement strand
GCAATGGGGGCGAAAGCAAAGATCATAATTAAATCGTTAACGGAGACCTGGACCAGCGTGTAGTTTGCGTCGCCTTTGGTGAGTTGACTCCAGACGAAGACCATTGCTGTGCAGGGTGCCACACCAAGTAAAATCATACCTGCGATGTATTCCGATGCAGTTTGAGGGTCTACCCAATCGACAAATAGCACTTTAAAGAATAACCAGCCCAGCGCTGCCATCGTAAAGGGTTTAATTAGCCAATTAATGACGAGGGTCAAGATCAACCCTTTCGGTTTTTTACCAACATCTTTGATTGATGAAAAATCGATTTGTACCATCATTGGATAAATCATTACCCAAATGAGCAAGGCAATCGGTAGGTTAACATGGGCAACTTCCAGCGAGGCGAACCAGGCAAAAGCGCTTGGAAATATATTGCCGAGCACGACGCCGGCGGCAATGCCAAGAGCGACCCAAATAGACAGATAGCGTTCGAACAGGCCCACGTGTTAATCCTTAATAAGTTGATGAAGATGCTTTTTCAGCTCGTTTGGGCTTAGCGTCTCAAAATTTAGCGCGAGTAGCGCATTTATTCTAGTTTCGATAATGCCCATAGTGGTAAAAAATGCTTGACGAAGTGTTTCCTCTGAACCCTCTAATTTAGATGGATCAGCCAATGGCCAATGTAACTTAACGGTATTCCCAAACCATACAGGGCAAGCTTCGTTCGCGGCGGAGTCGCATACAGTTATCACGATATCAGGATGTTCATCAGAAAATTCATCCCAAGATTGGCTGCGCAAAGAAGACGTGTTGATTCCTTGTTCTGCGAGGTATTTCAAAGAGAGTGGGTGTACCGCTGGGGCCGGTTGGCTTCCTGCGCTAAAGGCCTCGATACGGCCGTTCGCAAGGTTATTAGTAATCGCCTCGCTGAGAATGCTCCGACACCGATTATGTGTACAAATGTATAATATTTTCACTGCTTAACCTCAAAGACATTCTCTTAGCTAGCCGAATTTCAAGACCCTGTTTCACATAATGAACAGCATGCGATGCGGACTTAATTTTAGAACGCGGAAAAGAGGCACAACAGAGCCACTCGCCTCATAGGAAAACGATAGATTAATACATAAACATGACAAAACGAATACACGCGACGAGGCGTTTTTAATAACTGACAAAGCGCTTAGGTGAATTAAGGCACAATGTTGAGTGTTCGGTTGATAAATACCTTCTGCTAATTTCGAGGCGATGTTTTAAGGCGAATTGAACCCATTAAAGCTTGAAAATTGGAGCAAAGTCTTAATATAAAACTTACCTTGCGTGGTTATTTGTGTTCATTTTTAGAGTTCACAGTTTTTTTTGATAAGTCTCGATCCAAGTAAACAAATCATCGGAGTCGATTGGTTTAGCGAAAAGATAGCCTTGGCCATACTGACAGCCCTTGTCTGTAAACCACTTTGCTTGGGCTGCTGTCTCAACGCCCTCGGCAATCACCTCTAAATTCAGGTTCTGACCTAACCGTAAAATGGTTTCAGGCAGGCGTGAGTCAAAGTTTTCTTCACTCATGCGATGAACAAAAGACTTATCAATTTTCAGGCTATTTACATTCAATGCCTCTAGGTAGGTGAGTGAACAAAAACCGGTGCCGAAGTCATCTAGACTGATTTGAATACCCAAACGATTTATTTCAACAATTAGGCTTTTGACGGTCTCAAAGTCATGCATCGCGAAAGATTCGGTGATTTCTAGTTCAAGCCATTCGGGTTGTGCGTGCGTGAAATCCAGCGCGTTCTGGAGACTATCAATGAAACCAGGTTGAGCAAACTGCACAGCGGATACATTCACTGCGATACTCAGGTTTAGACCAGACTTTTCACGCAGTTTTCCAATTTTACTAAGTGATTCGCGAAGTGCCCACTCACCAAGGCATACAATAAGGCCAGAGGATTCGGCCACGGGTATAAATTGATCGGGTGGTATTAATTCACCTGTTTTGGTTTTCCAGCGCATCAGGGCCTCAAAACCTTTAATCTCCCCAGTCTGTAAATTTATCTGGGGCTGATAGGCCATGAATAATTGATTTTCATCAAACGC
The DNA here is from genome assembly GCA_913020245.1 of uncultured Oleiphilus sp. Lineage (GTDB taxonomy): Bacteria > Pseudomonadota > Gammaproteobacteria > Pseudomonadales > Oleiphilaceae > PZPK01. The sequence continues at coordinate 1,977 of CAJWAD010000115.1, read as the reverse complement.
TTTGCGAAGGTTTTGCTGTAGATTGACGCGCCGCTGAGTTTCTACAAACATATCGGAATGAAAGTCTCGTGCCCCTCCACGCAAGGTTTGCTTTGCATGTTTCAATGCAACATTTGCTTGCGCCAGCACACCCTCTGCATCAGTCTGATGCTCGATGGTTACGCGCCCTTGGGTAACCGTGAGTGAATGAGCGACTCCCGAGGACGTAAACGGCTGATTAAAGCATTGCTTGATGGATTCGCTGGAGAATTGATCAATATCGCCAAATAATGCGAAGGTATCGCCAGCAATACGTGCGATTAAAATCCGTTTATGGGCAACGGTTATGCGCGAGCTTACTAATTTTAATAACTGGTCACCGGTTTCAGTACCAATGGTGTCATTGAGTGGCCCGAAGTTGTCAATGTCTAATAGGATTACGTGCAGATTTGACGTTTTTTTAGCCAGTGCTTGTTCGATTTTGTGTAGCAAAGACAAACGGTTTGGAATGCCTACTAATTGATCCAGGTAAGCATCTTTATGACGTTGTTCAAGCAACTCTAAGTTGTCGATACTCGCCGCAATAGTGTTTGAAAGTAGTTCTAACCATTGAAGCTCTTCTTCTTTGCAGTCAATGAACACGGGAAGATATACGCACATCTCAATGTCGTTTGGCGCCACAAAAAACAGGCATGTTTTGTCTTGGAAAAAACTACTCTCTTTTTTTTCAGCAGTGTTGAGAACCGCCTCGATAACTTTACTGTCGTCCAAATTGACTAGCGACTTTAACTCGTAGTGACTTAGGCAGCCTATCGCGGCAATGATTTTTGCATCATTTACGTGTTCATCTGCTTTTTTAATGACAACAAAACCGTTCTCAGACAATTTAAAGAGCGAGGATATCTGAGCAAGAATTCCATATGAGAATGCATGGTAGCTTCGCAGATAAAGTAGCTCTTTTGAGGCTCTGACAATTGTTTCTAAGCCACGCCTATTTTTTTCTAGGCTCCGTATTTGCGAGTAGGAGCGAATGGCGGCAGTAAGCGTCGTAAAGAGTTTGTTACGGGTAAGCTCTGATTTGGCTCTATAGTCGTTTATTTGATAACGAGAAATTGTTTTGAGTTCAGGGGCATACCCAGGTTGGCCCGTGCGAAGTATAATCCTTGCATCTAAGATATTTAGGTCTTCCCGGATTATGCGCACCAGGTTTAACCCTGCATGCTCAGATTCCATCACGACATCGAGTAGGATTGCTGCAAAATGGTACTCTGAGGTCGCTAATAGTGCTTGAGCCTCTTCCGCGCTGTATGCGTGATGAAACGCCAATTGCCTGCCGCAAATTTCTTCTCGACTAATTGCAAGCATGGTCGACTCATGCACATCAGCCTCGTCATCGACGATGAGTACATTCCATTTTTTCGCTGATCGTAATCGAGAGGTTTCCGCAGTGCTATCTTCTTGGGCAAATAGCACTGCATCATGGTTAGGCATTTAATGCATGAGTCCGTTTATGTGTTAATGAATTAAAGTTTAGAAGCCAAATTGTTTACTGTCGAACCATGTAAATGAAAATTTTGAAGAAAAGCGTAAAAATTACTTTGTTTTCCGCTTTATTCTACTTTTACGTTGAATGAATAGTAATCATTTATATTGCGGATTTGAGTGCGATTTAGAATAATCACTGCGCAAGCTGATAGACTAACAACGCATCAGATTTAGTTTGTCACGCAGCACGTTTACGCTCCCGAGTAGTGCACTAGTGCCGATAGTAATCATAAAAATTTAAAAGTAAGTATTCACTATAAGTCGAAGGAATAAGTAATGATCAATGGTGTTTATAAAAATATTGTAATAGCCGCATGTTTTTTGGGTATCTTGTTACTCACATCCTGTGCATCGGGGCCAAATGTACATGCAATTTACAAGCAAGAAATCGATTTCTCTCAGTTTGACAGCTTTAAGTTTGTCGAACGTCTATCGCCAAACGGCGAAGCTTAT
>CAJWAD010000114.1 GCA_913020245.1 uncultured Oleiphilus sp. | reverse complement strand
TCAAGGCATGAAAATCTCCTTCTGTCCACCTAATGCTCTATTTACCGCCTTTCAAAAAAGCCGAAATATCAACGATGCGAGACCCATGCACTCACAACGTTTTTTTAATGCCAATGTCTAGTTAGTTAATTGCAACAGCAAAATACACATAAGGCTTGCATACAAAAAGTTGGTGTTACTTTTAATGAGAAACAAAAAAACATTCGAGGACTTTTTATGAATAATGTGAGCTTTCTTCATGAGCCGAATTACTTATCTATTTGGATATCGAACCGTAATCAAGTTATTAGTCACACGACTGCCACAACCCGCTATTGGGAGAAGGAACTTCATAACCTACGCAAGTTAATACATGCGCGAAACGACTTGCGATTATTGACGAAAGAAGCGCTACGGAGCGGCTCCGCTCAAGATCTGTGTTTGAAGAGCACACTTATTGCTGAGCACAGGTTGGGGCTTTCTGTGAAACAGTTACTCTCACAACCAAAGTTTTGCACCGTCTTGTTGATCACATTCTATCCGCAGCCGAAACATAGGAAACAACCGGTAAAAGCTATCTTCTACGAATACAATTTCTGTAACGACTTGGCACAAATTGATTCTCAAGTGAAGTCTCTTCAAGAGCGCATCAAATATCGGTACGCCTTGAAATTACAAGCGCTTAAAAAAAGTCATAAACCGCACCTCATTAGATCGATTCCTGAACGATTGTCACCTCAAGAGTGATTTTCTGACGTTGAGGCGTCAGCAGCTAACATGCTTTCAAGAAATAATAACACCTCAAAACATCGCACTTACTGATCGAAACAAAAGAGGCTAACAACAAATGAAAAATCAAACTGAAATTAAATCTGCCGATTGGGTATTAGAAGCTCTTTGCTGCCACATTTTTGGTTTCTCAAAAGCTCAGCTCTACCACTACCGTACAAGCAAAAAATTCGTTGAGGGTATTCATTATGCTCGAAACCCAGCTAATCGTATTTCGTATTGCGTTCCAGCAATTGAATGTTGGATGTCCGGAGGCTTTAAATGACAGCGCTGATTCTTCCAAAGGGCGTGACAATACGTAATAAGCGTATCCAGCTCGATTTCATGGTTGAGGGTACCCGATGCAGAGAGCTTCTTCCTGCGGGGCTACCACTTAATCAAAGTAGTATAAATTATGCGGAAAATAAGCTTCGAGCGATCAGGCTTGAAATAGCAGAAAAGCGTTTAAATTACGCAGAGCATTTTCCTGACTCGCCCCGCGCCCTTGAACTTGAGGGCGCGACAAGCACTGATATAAATCGTTCAATTTCTGCGGGGGTCGATTTATGGCTCGAAATCAAAAGCGAGTCTGTCTCTCCCGCGACATATAGCGGATATAAAAGCAAAGCAAAACATGTCAAAAATTATTTCAAGAGTAAAAAATTACGCCACATAAAAAAGATCGATATTATTAAATTTCGAAAGCATATGATCAATTGCCTGGAATTTGAGATCAAAACCACAACAGACGTTTTGACTGTACTAAGGGGCGCTTTTGAACTTGCCTTCGACGATGGAATCTTAAGACATAACGTCATGTCGCGTGTCAAAAACCTTAAACAAGATGAGCAGAGAGAGACCCAAGCTAACCCTTTTAATAAATTCGAAATTGATCAAATTACAAACCTTAAGAACGCGGGATATCCGCGCCTTCAAGCTATTAACATGATGCTTTTTCAGATTTGGACAGGACTATCTTTTTCAGAGCAAATGGCCGTATGTTGGGAAGACATCGACATGCAAAACTGGACATTGACGGTGCGTAGGGCGCGCGTGGCTGGAGAACTCAAAGTTCCTAAAGAGCCCTCTCGCTATCGCACTATCGACCTCCTTCAACCGGCAATCGATATAATTAAGGAACAATACGGGTTGACGGCTCACTACCCGGAGCAAGAGTTCAATGTGCGAAGACGCAGTAACGCAATAATGCGTACAGAACGACTTCGGTTTATTTTCAGAAATGATGCCAAGGAATGCGTTGATGGGATTTGGAAAAAAAAAGCTGTTCAAAGTGCCTACGCTGCTATTTTAGTCGCCGCAAAAGTAGATCACCGAGGTGCCAATCAATGCCGGCATACATATGCATCAATGCTTTTAACAAATTATGTGCCCCTAGAACTGGTCTCGACGCTTATGGGTCATATTGATAAAGAAACCACACGAAAACACTACGCACGAGTGATACCGGAAGATCGTCCGAACCTAGCACAGAAAATATCAGAGATACTCGAGATTCCATATACCAAATAACCACACCACGATCTCACTTACTGAGTCTGCCACCATTCTGGCACCGAGTGGCATAAAAACTGGTATATGTCGGTAAATGTCGTGAACATCGTAGAAAAACGATTGATCTTCGAAGAAAAAATGGCGGTGAGCCATGGATTCGAACCCCTGGAGGGCTATTAACCCTCGCTGGTTTTCAAGACCAGTGCTTTAAGCCGCTCAGCCAGCTCACCGCAACTTCAAGTTGCCGCGACTGCAGCAACGGGACAGAATAATACTCGAAAATTTATAGGTGTCAACGCTTAATTCTGAAAGATTTGTCATTGAATTTTTATATAACAACCCTATTATAGTGGGTAGTCATTCGTGATTAATTTCAATCGCTTATTTGGAGTACCGAAATGCAAGACAGACAATTTCCCCACGCGAAAGCGACCACAGCTGAGAAAGATCAGCTGAGCCAAGTTATGGGCGCCAATGCACAAACGGCTCTAGCCGACAATGCTGCGTCTGTTCTGAAAAATACCTACATGCTTCTGGGCCTAACGCTGGCCTTCTCAGCGTTTATTGCATACGTTGCGATGGCCATCAATGCACCGCATCCGGGCCTCATTATTACATTAGTGGGGTTCTACGGCCTCTTATTCGGCATTCACAAAACACAAAACAGCGGCATGGGCTTAGTACTCACGTTCGCGCTAACAGGCTTTATGGGCTATACGATCGGGCCACTATTAAGCATGTTCATTGGCGCAGGCGCTGGCCATGTCGTAGCAAACGCACTCGGCCTAACCGCCTTTGTGTTTTTTGGTCTTTCAGCATACGCCTTGATCACCCGCAAAGACTTCAGTTTCCTAGCCGGAACAATTACAGCGGGTTGCTTCGTGTTGATTGGCGCAATGATTTTAGGCTTTTTCACGAACATTGCAGGCTTACAGCTCATGATTTCAGCTGGTTTTGTGCTGTTTTCATCGATGGTTATTTTGTACCAAACAAGTGAAATCATCCATGGTGGTGAAACTAACTACATCATGGCAACGGTCACGCTGTTTGTGTCTATCTACAATCTGTTCTTGAGCCTATTGCAGCTGTTAATGGCATTTAGTGGCGACGACTAAAAAGCTAGTTTGATAAAAAAGCCCTGCACATGCAGGGCTTTTTTGTTTTATCATTCCGATATGAAATTTAGTATTCTCATCCAAGGCGCACCCTACAGCTCACAAGCAGCGTACAGTGCCTATCATTTCACTAAAGCAGCACTTGAAAATGGTCATCAGGTATACCGTGTCTTTCTCTACCAAGACGCGATCAACATCGGCACGCGTTTAGCCACGCCTCCACAAGATGAGTTTAATGTGTTTAGCGCATGGCAAACCCTGCAAGCAGACTACAAAATCGACGTAGTGACCTGTATTGCGGCCGCTGCACGCCGCGGCTTACTTGATCAAGCCGAGGCGAAACGTCATGAAAAAGATGCCCATAATTTATTCGAGGGCTTTGCACTCTCTGGACTAGGTCAACTTGCCGATGCGCACTTGAACTCTGATCGCTTAATTAGTTTTGGCGCTTAACATGAATACACCTGCAACCAATACATTTTTAATTGTTCTCACCCATAGCCCCTATGGGTCTGCACATAGCCAAGAGGCCATTGATATAGCGCTCGCCTGTGCCAGCTTTGACATAAACGTAAACGTGTTATTTAAAGGCGATGCCTGCTATTACTTACTGCCGAACCCATCGGCGATATTAGCGGGGCGAAAATCTTCTGAGAAGATGCTAAGCGCCTTCGCAATTTATGGTATCGATACGCTTTATATTGACGAATATGATGCCCTTGCGCGGGGCCTAGATATCTCGCATAGCGATGGCCGTCAGTTTGTATCACAAGATAAAATACGGCATTTGTATACGAATGCCGCACAAGTGGTCAGGTTCTAGCGATGCCAAATAATTTACATACCATCAATAAAGCCCCCTCTCATTGCGCTTTATATGAGGAAATGCTTGCTTCGGTCAGCACCAACACCGATGCACTTCTTTTAATAGAAGATGCGAGCTATCTCGTGCAGCATAACGAACAACATGCGTTACTGTTAGCCAGACTATTAACTGCTTTTACTCAAATAAGCGTTTTACGTACAGAGATAGAAGCACGCGGGCTCACGCCAAACCCAGCAGTCACGGTTATTGATTATCCTGACTTTGTAGAATTAAGCGCCAGCACCACAAAAACAGTCGCTTGGTTTTAAAAAATGCCCACTATTCAACGCGATAA
>CAJWAD010000113.1 GCA_913020245.1 uncultured Oleiphilus sp. | reverse complement strand
GGGGCCGGGGGCTTAGAGCTCGCGGCTAAACTTGGTAACAAATTAGGTAAAAAGAATAAGGCGCGCATCACCCTTGTGGATGCGTCACTTACGCATGTCTGGAAACCACTTCTGCATGAAGTCGCCGCAGGGTCTCTTAACTATGAGTCGAGTCAGGTGAATTATCGCGCTCATGCACAAAGACACCATTACGAATTTCAATGGGGTAAGTTGTGCAAGCTTCGGCGTGATAAAAAAGATATTATCCTTGCGCCGTCTTATGATGAAAAAGGTGAGCTTTTATTGCCAGAGAGAACAGTTTCATATGACTCTCTGGTGCTTGCGGTCGGTAGTTCGGTAAATGATTTCGATACACCGGGCGCGCAAGCGCATTGCCTATTTCTGGATAGTCTCGAGCAGGCTAAGAGCTTCCAAAGTCAAATGTTGAATACATTACTTAGGAAACAGTTTCAAAAAGATGAGGCGGTTAAAACGGTTCATATTGCGATCGTTGGAGCGGGCGCGACAGGGGTTGAGCTGGCGGCGGAACTGCGTCATGCCTCTCAGCAAATGGCGGTCTATGGACTGCATAAAATAAATGAGTCTCAGGTCAAGATTTCATTAATTGAAGCGGCAGATAGGGCGTTGCCTGCGCTACCTGAACGCATTTCTGCGGCGGCAATTCAGCAGCTAGATGCGATGAATATAAAGGTTCGGGTGAGTAGCAGCGTGAAAGAAGTAAAAGAAGAGGGTTTCGTCCTCGTCGGGGATGAGTTTTTTCAAGCTGATTTAAAAGTATGGGCGGCCGGTGTTAAAGCGCCCGCATTTTTAAATAATTTGAATGGTTTGCCTACAAACCATATTAATCAGCTGAAAGTGACATCAACATTGCAAACGACAATAGATGATTCAATTTTTGCCTTGGGTGACTGCGCTGAGTGCCTGCAACAGGATGGTAAATCGGCTGTGCCGCCGAGAGCACAAGCTGCGCATCAGCAAGCAGCTGTATTATTTAAAACGCTCACAGGGTTACTAAAGGGACATGCGCCGGTGGCATTCGTCTATAAGGATCATGGTTCACTTATTTCTTTTAGCCAAGATGCAGCTATCGGCACTCTGATGGGTAATCTTTTTGGCAAAAGTAGGTTTATAGAAGGGCGTATTGCGCGTCTTGTTTATATTTCCTTGTACCGCATGCATCAAATGGCCATTCATGGCCTGTTTCGTACTGGACTGATTTGGTTAAATGACCGTATCTTAAAAGTCGTACACCCGAAAATAAAATTGCATTAAGGTCTGTTTAGTCGGCTGTTTGCTTTAATTCTGCAGACAAAAATTTAAAGGCATAATCGCTCGGCCTGTCAGTCTGTCGAGCGTTGCCAATAGTGCTTACATTCTGTTGGATATTTGGCTTTGGGGTACGTGCTTTAAATTTTTTTCTTTAGGTTTCTATATTAGGTCGTACGCTACATGTTTCTGCCTTTGATAACGCATCCAGAATATAGTTATGAATTTCCGGCGAAGCACCGTTTTCCTATGCAAAAGTTTTCGCTTTTGCATAGGTATCTCAAAGAACGAGGCATTGCGAGTAAGCAAAATACGTTTCGACCGGGGCCGGCGAAATCCGAACTATTAGAGCTGGCGCATTGCAAAGAGTATATTAAGCGTTTTACTGCCAATAAAATGGATGCAAAAGAGCAACGACGTATGGGACTGCCCTGGAGTGAGGGGCTGGTAAAGCGTACGGTAATTTCGCCGATGGGCACCTTGCTGACCGCGCATTACGCCCTAGCACATGGTGTTGCGTGTCATTTAGCCGGTGGAACGCACCATGCAAATTTTAACTTTGCCTCAGGTTTTTGTATTTTCAACGACCTAGCAATTGCGGCTAAAGCGCTTATTAGCAGCGGCAAAGCTAGGCGGGTATTAATTTTTGATTGTGATGTACATCAAGGCGATGGCACCGCACGAATTCTAGAAAATACGCCGGCGGCTTTCACTTGTTCGGTTCATTGTGAGAAGAATTTTCCGGTGCGCAAGGCAACCAGTGATATGGATGTGAATATCCCACCAGCATGCGGAGATATCGATTACCTGACCGCAGTAGAGAATGCTCTTGAGAAAGCAATTCTATTGAGCAAGCCGGATATCGTTTTATATGACGCGGGTGTTGACGTTTTTCGGGATGATCCCCTCGGTTTATTGAATATTTCTATGCAGGCTATTCGTGAGCGAGATCGTTTTGTGATTAGTCATTGTATGAGAAAAAAGATTCCGGTTGCGACGGTTATTGGTGGCGGTTATGACCGTAATCAAGAAGCATTAGCGCGCCGCCATGCGATTGTCGTTGAGGTGGCTCATACCCTTTTGTGCGAGCAGGCAAGCTGACATTGTGCCGCAACCAGTATTTGCATTGTAAAAAGCTTCGATGTTCTTTTTGATATTAAACTCAATTGCGTCTGCTTTATACTCGCTCTTCTTTACAGGGTTTGTAGACAATAAATAAGGGGTGTAACGGTAAGCGTTTTAACGTATGTTCTCAACATTCTGATCATAAAAATTTAACGATAAATTTAAAGATAAACAGGGGAAGGTAATGAAGTTTTTAGAAAATATTTCAGAGCAAAGTTATGCAGCATTTAGAGCTGTAGCGGGTTTTTTGTTTTTGTGTCATGGCACACAGAAGCTCTTTAACTTTCCGGTTGATTTTCCCTATTCGCTAAATGTGATGAGTACCAGTGCGGCCGTTATCGAATTGGTCGCCGGGGCGATGATTATTGTAGGTTTTTATACCCGTTTTGCAGCATTCGTGGCGAGCGGCACCATGGCCGTTGCATATTGGATGGTGCACGGGCTAAACGATCTGTTCCCAATTGCCAACGGCGGTGAGCTATCGGCATTATACTGTTTCGCCTTTCTTTATATCGCAGCAAAGGGTCCGGGTATGTGGAGCTTGAACGATAAGTAAGGTCTCCTGCGGCAATATATAATGGGCATTCGGTTCTGTTTGTCTGTCAGCCAGAGTGTAAAGCGTAGAGTAAGCATTTAAAATTGATGCTTATCCTACCTTGCCCTAGTTGAGTGAGCCTCTATTTCACCCTTTATATTTGAGGCGCTTTATTGCATTTGCAGCACCCTTCACTCTTAATCTCAATTAAGAGTGAAGGGTGCGGCGAAACCTCGGCATCTTTATGTCTAACTTGCGAGTGACTCAATGAACGATACATATGTTTGATCGGCCGGTCGTGCACGAAGGTGTTTACTTCCTCCCACTCGGGGGGACCGGTGAAATTGGGATGAATCTCAACGTCTATCTTCATCAAAACAAAATGGTTATGGTTGACTGCGGATCGATGTTCCAAGACCCAGATGGCGTGTTAAAACCGCGCCCCAATGAGTTTATCGTTCCTGATACAGCGTTTGTTGAAGAGCATCGAGGTGCGTTAGAGGCGATTGTGCTGACGCATGCGCATGAGGATCATATCGGCGCAATTCTTGCGCTGTGGCATCGTTTTCCAGTGCGTCTCTATGCGACTACTTTTACCGCCGAGGTGTTAAGGCGGAAAATAATGCGCACTGCCGAGCCAAAATTTCAAGATATTCTTAGCCAGATAGTGATCGTAGAAACGAACGTGCCGTATCAAATTGGTCCGTTTGTGATCAGTTGGGTGCCTGTTACGCATTCGACGCTTGAATCGAACGCTCTATTAATTGAAACCAAATCGCATACGGTACTGCATACTGGCGACTGGAAACTGGATGCAAAGCCTGTTTTGGGTCCGCCGATTTCAACCCCTGCGGCATTGGGCTTACACGCTCACTCAATTGACAGTGTGATTTGTGATTCCACCAATGCGCTAAAACCCGGCGCGTCAGTGTCCGAATATGAGGTATTCGAGGGGCTCAGACAAACCGTTGCAAAAGCTTCAGGGCGTGTGTTTGTAACGTGTTTTGCGAGCAACGTTTCGCGGCTCGTAAGTATTGCTCAGGTCGCAAAGGATACTGGACGTTATCTAGCCGTAATGGGGCGTGCATTCGAAAATATGATAAGCATCGCAAAAGCGTTAGGTTATTGGCCAAATAATCTTAAACTTTATTCTGCCGCTGAGGTGGCGTATCTACCTGAGCGGGAGGTGCTTTTTCTGGTGACGGGAAGCCAAGGTGAATCGCGTGCGGCGCTCGGTCGACTCAGCCGTGGCAGTCATCAAGGTGTCGACATGGATGCAGACGATACCGTGATCTTCAGCGCTATGCGCATTCCAGGTAACGAAATAGAAATCTCGAGATTAATAGCTAATTTGACGGCAAAAGGCGTAAAAGTCCTCGAGAATAAAACACTCAACTGTGCAGTGCATGCGTCGGGCCATCCCTGTCAAGACGAGTTACAAGCGCTTTATCAATATGTTAAGCCGCGTATCATGATCCCCACACATGGCGCATTGGCACACCTTGAAAAGCATGCAGAGCTTGCTAGTCAATGGGGAATAAAACGCTGTTTGCAAGGATTAAATGGTGATTTGTTTCAGTTGTACCCGATTGGTAAACATGTGCCAAACTTTACAAAGGCAGAACGTGTGTTACTTGGCTCGCCCTAAGCTCGGCACCATTTCTGTAAACTAAACTTTAATTACTGCGAAAATAAAAAAAGCGCAATGTATGCGCTTTTTTCTTCGTATAATGAAAAACCTATTTGTTAGGCTTTGTTTCTACGACGCAGTGCACCAAGGCTAAGTAGCGATAGGCCAAACAAAGCAAGTGTTGC
>CAJWAD010000112.1 GCA_913020245.1 uncultured Oleiphilus sp. | reverse complement strand
GGCATTTGCGAGGAATGATGCTCGATGATCATCCATCGAGTACCATTCCAGCGGTAGACAAAAGTATAGCGCGCCTGCACGCTTGTGCCGTCTTTGAACGCAAACGTGTAAACGCCAGAATTAATGGCTAACGGTCCGTAGACCCTAACATTTGCCTCGTCTATTTTGCCTTTGGGGCCCTTCGCCAAGAAATGTACGAAATAGTCGATAATCTCTTCTCGGTTGTGGCGCACTTGGTTGGAAACAGTCGGAAGCAAAATGGCGTTGCTTTCGTACAGATCCGCGACCCTCTCAGGTAAACCTGTTTGCAGGCTGGCATTCCACTCCTCGAATAAAGGGTGTATTTCGTTTTCTGTCATTTTTTAAACATCCATATATTCACTTGTTTTTACCGCATGCCGTTTAGATGCGATCGCACGCTACCCGCATCAACAGGCTATCAGGTTAACAAGTCAGAAATTAATGGTAAAGTTGATCTATGCTAAGTGGCCTACCTACTGATTTTTTGAGGCGCGCTTCGCGTCAATCACCACGGCATTATGCGCATGTAAACTTTCCTGATGTTCAACTTTGAACCAATAATCTTCGACGAAATGCATTCTCTCTAAACCGCCTTTAATGCGCCGTGCGGCATCTTCACAGAACATTAAATTCTCTGCATTTAATTGAGCAAATGCTTGTTCATCTTGCCGCTTTACCGCGGTTTGAACAGGCGTTCCAATGATGTTCTCAAATTCGAACACCAAGCTATCTAAATCGGGAAGATAATCGTTTATCAGCTGTAACTTCAAGTAAGCATAAGACCGCTGGCTATGTGGCGTAGCAATTGAGCCTGCTTCAGAAACGACCCAATCCATTAAGGTCGATTTATCTATCGTGTCCTGAGAAAACTGCTCATTAATTGCCTGGGCATAAAGTTGGCGAGCAAGCGAGGCCGAGCATGGGCAGGTACTCGAATATGGAATGGTAAAATTTAATGACATGCTCACCGCCGACTTAAGTAACTGAGCATCAATTTCAACAGAATAAGATTGAAACCCATACTTGCCACTTAATAACGCAGGCTTCTGTATGACTAAATCGAATGCAAGCACCAAACGCGCACTGCGACTGATACCCTCCTGAGAGTGCACCATACTTCTCAGTAAGGTCGTGATTTTCTCCTTGGTTAAGGTTTGCCCGGCAAGTTGCGCATTCAGCCCTAAGTGCAACCTCGACATATGAATACCTTTTGCGTCTGCTTTATCAATATCTACAAATAAAGAGGCTTGCACATTCACCTGCTGCATGACCCGACTTGGGCTAAGGTTAGCGTCTTCTTGATGAAGACTACTGCGCATTGGCACCAGCATTGGAATGGCAATTTTCTCCATACCAACCCATTGCAAGGGCCCCGGAAGCTCAATATTTTGTTGATTGGTAACATCGGGTAATAAAGAGGGGTTAAACATAGGGGTCCTGATATGAAATTTACTTATAGATCGTTACTGTTAAACGATGGAATTAAAGGCTAAACGCTTGGCAACATTGGGCTTATCGAGCACTTCCAGGCCATCAAATACCTGTTCACCATTGACCCAGGTCCCGCCTATTCTTGATGAAAACGTAACGCTATCAAATGGCGTCCAACCGCACAGGTATAGAGCGTTCTCATTCGAGACAGTGGTTGTTGCGTTAGGGTCTACCAATACTAAATCGGCAAAATAACCCTCCCTGATAAACCCACGCTCCGCGACGCGATAACGGGTTGCAGGATTATGAGAGACTTTTTCAACCACTTGCTCGATAGTCATGCGCTTTTGTTGAGCATGCTCAATCACGCTCAACAGCGCATCTTGAACCAACGGTAACCCGGCCGGTGCCTCATGATAGGGAAGCTGTTTCTCAGCGAGTGTATGCGGCGCATGATCGGTTGCGATAATGTCTATCTGGCCTGTTTTCAACGCGCGAACAATTGCGTCTCTATCACTTTTCTTTTTTATCGCGGGGTTGCATTTAATTAAATTGCCATGGGTCTGATAGTCTTCATCACAAAACCACAAATGATGCACACAGGCTTCTGCGGTAATTTTTTTTCCTAGCATAGGACCCGGCTCAAATAGGCTTAACTCTTTTGCCGTCGTAATGTGCAAAACATTTAGGTGGCTACCATACTTTTTAGCCAAACTTACGGCATAGGAGGACGAGGCATAGCATGCTTCCTCATTGCGAATAACTGGGTGATCTTCAATCCTAATCGCCTCGCCGCTCCGGCCAAGCTTAGCTAGATTTTGAGCCATAACCGGGCCACTTTCACAATGCGTCGCAATTAAAACGGGGCTCTCACGAAAAATAGCTTCAAGCGCCTTTGGATTTTCCACTAGGAGGTTGCCCGTAGACGCCCCCATAAACACTTTTACCCCGCAGGCCTCAGTTGGGTTCAGCGCCTTGATTTGGTCTAAATTATGTTCAGTCGCCCCTAAGTAAAAGGCATAATTAGCAGCCGAATCTCGCGCTGCAATCGAATATTTATGCTCCAGCGCCTCAATGCTTGTCGTTGCTGGATTCACATTTGGCATTTCCATATAACTCGTAATGCCACCTGCCACCGCTGCCCGAGATTCGGTTGCGATACAGGCTTTGTGGGTCAAGCCAGGTTCACGGAAGTGCACTTGATCGTCAACCATACCGGGTAATAACCAACGGCCACTTGCCTCGACAATATGATCATCAGCGCGCGCTGGAATCGCATCAGCGATTAGTTCAATACGCTGCTCACGCACACGCACATCGCATTCACGTAGCTTGCCTTCATTTACAACTAAGGCGTCTTTGAACAAAGTACTTGGCATGGTTTGAGGGTCCTAAAGTGTTGAGAGGATCAAGACGTGCCTCATATTCGGGAAACACATTCTTGAATATCCTATATTGAGTTTAATGATATGTTATAACATATTATTAAACTCTTAAAAGATTAAACCAAATGCAAGTCGCGTTAGCTATAAAGCCCTGCTCGTTATGGGTTTTCCGGTGATATCAAAATAAAGGGCGCGTCGCATCTGAAAGCGATGCAGCGGAATATAAGCTCCACCCTAACCCCACAAGCACCACGCCGCCAATACCTCGAAGGTACACATCATAAGCGTTAGCCGCATGCACAATCTCGTTGTCCGAAACCTGAATAAATCGCTCAAGCAACGTGCGCGCATATAAGGTGCCCACCGCAATTAAACTGATAGACAACCCCGTTCCGACCCCCATCATCAGCGTCGCCAACATGCCGAAAGAGTACACACCAACAAGATGCGCGTATATCAAGACAACAATAGCCCCAGAACAAGGTCGACATCCCATAGATAAAATGACCATTAGCGTTTGCCATACCGATTCGTCTTGACGGGGTAGGTGAGAATGCGAACAGCCGCAGCTGGCGTCATGTTCATGCGTATGCGCTTGGCTATGATCATGTGCATGGTCATGATCCTGGCTCTGCATAAGTGGATGGGATTCTTCATGTGAAAGCGAATTAGCATCGCTATGCCCGGTTTGAGGCATAGCCCGTCGCAGCGCAATCCAGCGCTTGACGAAGCCAAAAAGAACCATACACCCCAAGACAATAACTAATAAATAGCTCACCGAAGCAATATCAGCCCCATAACTTTGCACGTCAGCCAGCTTAAATTTGAGAAACCTTGCTAAGGTGCTTACCAGTAAAACCGCAATGATTGACTGAAGAATTGCCGCCGTAAACGAAATAAAAATACCTTTCCAAACGCTTTGTTTATTGCTTCCCAAATACGTGACAATCACGGCTTTTCCATGCCCAGGTCCAATCGCATGAAAGACACCGTACGCAAAACTTAAAATTACCAAGGCGCCCCCATACTTATAAGCGTCATTGGAGACCGCCTGAATATGAGTTGCCAGCATAGAGTGAAGTGTTCGCTGCCACTCGACGGTTGTTAAAACAAAGGCATTCCACTGCATATAGGCTGCGGCGCCAAGTGATAGGATTACAAGCAAACACGCGAGCTTAACAAACCCTCTGAAATAGAGATTATGCTTATCATTTAATAAAGGCTTAACTTGCATAATGTTCCAAAATACAATTCGCTGATGCGATCTGGTAAGGGTGCTTAAACAAGCTAGAACGAGAGATACTTAAAGAACTAAACAATTTAAGCGTACTCATTCGCCTTTCTCTCCACACTCATTACAGACACAGCTTATTTCAAGTTGCGGGTCAATCAATGTAAAACCTGCGTCCTGCACTTGATCGATCAAGCCCTCCCGAGTTCTTTCATTTAAGGTCACCTCACTTACTTTTTGACAGACAGAACAGATAAGAAACTGAGACAGTTCATGCTCAACATGGCAATCAATATGACCGCAAGCAACATATTTGTTTGCTAAATCCAACTTGTGAGCAAGGTTTTGTCCAACCAGGAAATCAAGAATCCGATACACTGACATCGCCGGGATAATTTGATCAAACTCAACTTTACATAGGCTAACCAGCTCATAAGCAGAGAGTGCCCTATCTGAAGACAACAGTGCCTTCAGCACTAACTTGCGTTTCGTCGTCAGCTTTACATGCCGGTCTTGGCATTGGCGTTCTGCTTGAGCGATTAACTCAGTAGCCTTTCTCATCATGGCGTCCTCAGAGAGCTAACCAATAAAATCTAAAGACAGCAATAAGCGCTTCTCACTCGCCTGTAATTCGGGCGAGCGATGCACCAGCCCAGCATGCTCGTTTCCTTCCCATGACTCTCCTTTCAACAAAGCGACGTCACCCTCGCTCATCTGACAGATCTCCGCCGCGTTTTGATAAATACCCGATTCATGGTCCGGGAGCCCCTTATTCCCATGTCCAAGCTTTGACCGATCTACCGTATGGTGAGGCAACCATTGCGTCGCGGAGCCTCTAAATGTCGTGACCAAGCGACATGGCACCTTATCGGTATGGAATCTTGGACACATGGCATGCTCTAAGGTGGCAAGTCGCAGACCTGTTCGATCTAAATCAAACAAACAACAAAACATGTCAACTAA
>CAJWAD010000111.1 GCA_913020245.1 uncultured Oleiphilus sp. | reverse complement strand
AGGATGTACTTTCTGACCCATCTTAGTATCTCCTAGTTATCGGCCACTTTGACCGTGATATGACAGGTGCGCTTCATTATTCTATCAGCACGACCTTTCGCACGCGGACGGATTCGTTTCATGGTCGGACCTTCATCTACATAAACCGTAGATACATGAAGATCGTCTACATCAAGCCCGTCGTTATGCTCAGCATTCGCAACGGCAGAATCCAATACCTTCTTCATCAAGTGTGCAGCTTTCTTCGTGCTAAATTCTAGAATTTGCATCGCGTCTTCTACACTCTTGCCTCGAATCTGATCTGCTACCAAACGCGCTTTCTGAGCAGATAGTCGAGCACCTCTATGCTTTGCAGCTACTTCCATCTCTTTAACCTCTCAGAATTAACGCTTCGCTTTCTTATCAGCAGAATGACCGCGATAAGTGCGTGTAGCAGCAAATTCACCTAATTTATGACCCACCATATCTTCAGTCACATAAACCGGAACGTGTTGACGCCCGTTATGAACCGCAATTGTTAGGCCCACCATCTCTGGGAAAATTGTTGACCGTCGAGACCAAGTTTTAATTGGTTTCTTGTCACCCTTCTCCAGAGCCGTTTCAACTTTCTTTAATAAATGAAGGTCTATAAAAGGACCTTTTTTCAAAGAACGTGGCACAGCGTAATCCTCTTTTTAATTACTTAGCCGACCGACGACGAACGATCATCTTGTCAGTGCGTTTGTTCTTGCGAGTCTTATGACCTTTAGTAGGGACACCCCAAGGAGTAACAGGGTGACGACCACCAGAGGTTCGCCCTTCACCACCACCATGTGGGTGGTCAACTGGGTTCATAACAACACCACGCACCGTTGGTCGAACACCGCGCCAACGTGATGCACCCGCTTTACCTAATTGACGTAAGCTGTGCTCGCTGTTAGAAACTTCGCCCAAAGTAGCGCGGCATTCCGCAAGTACTTTACGCATCTCACCTGAGCGCAGACGAAGAGTTGCATAAGCACCCTCTCGCGCTACCAACTGCGCTGATGTACCCGCACTTCGGGCAATCTGTGCACCTTTACCAGGCTTCATTTCGATACAGTGAATGACACTACCTACAGGAATGTTACGCATTGGCAACGTGCTACCTACTTTAATAGGCGCATCTTCACCAGAGCGAACTTCATTACCCGCCTTAAGTCCTTTGGGTGCGATAATGTAACGTCGCTCCCCATCAGCATACTTAAGAAGTGCAATATGTGCAGAACGGTTTGGGTCATACTCCAAACGCTCAACTACCGCAGGAATACCGTCCTTCCCGCGTTTAAAGTCAATAATTCGGTAGTGCTGCTTATGACCACCACCTTTATGACGCGTTGTAATACGGCCATTATTATTACGACCACCATTCTTTGATTTCTTTTCTACGAGCGGCGCGTAAGGACGACCCTTATGCAGATCAAGGTTTACAACCTTGACTACGTGGCGACGACCGGCAGAAGTTGGTTTGGCTTTTACGACTGGCATAACTATCCCCTACCTTATTCAACATCCATAAAGTCGATGTCTTGGCCTTCAGCCAATGTCACATACGCTTTACGAATATCCTTACGCTTACCAAGACCATTACGCGTTAGCTTGGTCTTGCCTTTAATATTTACTGTCTGAACCCCTTCAACCGTCACATTGAACAACTTCTCAACAGCTTTCTTAATCTCAGGCTTGCTTGCGTCTGATGCAACCTTGAAACAAACCTGGTTATTTTCTGCCGCCATTGAAGCTTTCTCAGAAACATGAGGACCCAATAGAACTTTGTATATACGCTCTTCGTTCATCCCAACATCTCCTCAACTTTTTTCAGCGCAGAAACTGTGATAACGATTTTGTCGTAACCGACCAAACTTACCGGGTCCATCGCCGCTACATCACGAACGTCAATTCCGGGAAGGTTCCGAGCCGCAAGGTACAAGTTTTGCTCAACCTCATCAGAAATAATGAGTGAACTGCCTAGTAAATCTTGCTTCGCTAATTGCGCAGCGAACGCCTTAGTTTTCGGCGTTTCCACTTTCATCTCTTCCACAACAACCAAACGCTCTTGCCTGACAAGCTCAGACAGAATCGCTTGCATCGCTGCACGATACATTTTCCTATTAACTTTTTGCTCAAAGTTTTGCGGCTTAGCGGCAAAAGTAACACCACCGCCGGTCCAGATTGGGCTGCGAATAGTGCCCGCTCTTGCACGACCAGAGCCTTTTTGAGCCCAAGGCTTTTTACCGCCGCCTCTTACTTCGGAGCGCGTTTTTTGAGCGCGTGTACCTTGTCGCGCCCCAGCCATAAAGGCTGTCACAACTTGGTGCACTAACGCTTCATTGAATTCGCGAGAAAAGGTTGCATCAGATACTGCAACACTTGCCTTAGAACCTGTAATTGCTAATTCCATCTCTACACCCCTTACGCTTTGACTGTTGGTTTAACAACAACGTCAGATCCTGTAGCACCAGGAACTGCGCCTTTGACCAACAACAGGTTGCGCTCTTCATCGATCCGAACCACTTCAAGACCCTGAACAGTCACCTGCTCAGCACCCATGTGACCCGCCATCTTTTTGCCTTTAAAAACGCGACCAGGCGTTTGGCACTGCCCGATAGAGCCGGGCGCCCGATGCGACAAAGAGTTACCGTGTGTAGCGTCTTGCATACTGAAGTTCCAGCGCTTAACGCCGCCCTGAAACCCTTTACCTTTTGATTGACCCGTTACGTCAATCGTCTGGCCCGCTTCAAATACAGACACACTTAACGTGTCGCCTGCTTTCAGCTCTTCACCTTCACCATCTGCAAGACGGAATTCCCAAAGACCTCGACCAGCTTCGACACCTGCTTTCGCAAAGTGGCCCGCTGCCGATTTGGATACGCGAGAAGCGCGACGATCACCAGTTGTGATCTGAACGGCACGATAGCCGTCTACATCGTCAGTTCTCACTTGAGTGATACGATTACCATCAACTTCTATGACGGTTACCGGAACAGATTGACCCTCTTCTGTGAAGATACGAGTCATACCAGCCTTACGGCCGACTAAACCAATTGCCATTTTTCACCTCTTAAGTGTACGGGGCTCTCACCCTCTATGGCCCTAAAAATTAGGTAGTTACACTTAGCCAGACTGATCGAAATCAATCTAGCGCCGAATCAAAGATTCGGCCTTAACCTAGGCTGATTTGAACATCAACACCAGCAGCTAGATCAAGCTTCATTAGTGCGTCTACAGTTTTTTCTGTAGGCTCTACAATATCCATCATTCGTTTATGAGTGCGGATTTCATATTGATCACGCGCATCTTTGTTTACATGCGGCGAAACCAATATTGTAAACCTTTCTTTCTTCGTAGGCAGAGGGATAGGACCGCGCACTTGCGCGCCTGTTCTCTTTGCCGTGTCTACGATCTCTTGCGTAGATTGGTCGATCAGACGGTAGTCAAAAGCCTTAAGTCTGATTCTGATTTTTTGGCCTTGCATTTTTACCAAAACTCCAGTTATCGCCATATATAGCCGAAATGGCACATGGCACCTGTATAAAAAAGGAGCCGCATTGTACGCACACCATAAAATGAGGTCAATAGCTGACCAAACTTTTTTAAACAAGCGGGCTTTTGAGCATTAACAAATCAGAAGTATCAGAAATTAGTGACTTAATGCCCTTTTCGCCAAAATACAATCTAGTAAACTTTGAACAGTTGCAAATAAAGAAAAAACAAGTTTAAAAAGAGCCTAGAGTCAATGAGTAGCGACAAAAACATCGAACTGACGATTTTAATGCCCTGCTTAGATGAAGCAGAAACATTGGAAATTTGCGTCAAAAAAGCACAAAAATACATTACAGACAATTCAATTCGCGGTGAAGTATTGATATCTGATAATGGAAGCACCGACGGATCAATTCAGATTGCTGAGTCGCTTGGCGCTCGCGTGACCCATGCAACACAAAAAGGCTACGGAGCTGCCCTTATTAATGGCATTAATGATGCGCATGGAACATACGTCATTATGGGCGACTGTGACGACAGCTACGATTTCAGTGACCTTAATAACTACATGGCAGAGCTCAGAAATGGCCACGATTTAGTAATGGGCAATCGGTTTAAAGGCGGCATAAGCGCTGGCGCAATGCCGATACTACATAAATACTTGGGCAACCCTGTCTTGAGCTTTATTGGCCGCCTATTTTTCAAAATCCCAGTAAAGGACTTTCACTGCGGCCTGAGAGGTTTTAACCGCGAAAAGATCAAAGCACTCAAGCTACGAACACCAGGGATGGAATTTGCGTCGGAGATGGTCGTTAAATCTGCTCTAAGCGATTATTCTATTAGTGAAACGCCAACTACCCTCTCGCCTGACGGGCGAACTCGCCCACCCCACTTAAACACATGGAGCGATGGCTGGCGACACCTCAGATTTTTACTAATGTATAGCCCAAAGTGGCTATTTATGTACCCTGCACTTTTTGCTCTATTTGCTGGACTCGGGCTAACAGCACTTCTTTTACCGGGAACTTTCTCTGTTTCGAGCAATGTAACGCTTGGAATGAATAGCTTGGTCGCAGCCTGCTTCCTTATCCTAATGGGACTGCAGGGACTCTCTTTTGCGATAATTTCCAGAAGATATGCTGCAATGCGAGGCTTACTGCCAGAGCTTGATGATCGCTCATCTTTTATTGAAAAACTATCATTAGAAAAAGTTCTTATTTTTTGCGCTGTCTTATTTATTACTGGCACTATTGGTGTTGTAAACTCGCTGATGACTTGGTTCTCCGTGGGCCTTGGTCCGCTTGAGGTTGGAAGTCTAACAAAAACTATGGCTCTCTCTGGTACCTCCATTACTGCCGCCATACAAATCGCTTTCTCGTTCTTTTTAGCCGAGATTATTTCAATAAAATCTGATTACAGCGTGGAAAATTAGAAAGTGAGCTCACCAATTTCAGCAAAAAAGAAAGACAACGTAGTTGGCAAGGTCGTTGTTTCAGCGCACAAATCCATGTCCCACTCCAACAGACTAGAGATATT
>CAJWAD010000110.1 GCA_913020245.1 uncultured Oleiphilus sp. | reverse complement strand
ACGAACTGTTCGAAAACGTGCCGTATTAATATTATCCATGTATCGAAATGACGTGACACAGGCGCTATTTAGGGCACGTGAAACAGCTCTAAAAAATTACGATCTTGGCATTCATTTCGCATTTTTTACGCCACCTAATTCAACCGTCTTTGGGAATAGGTTAGGATGGTTCTCTTTACGGTAAATTGAGAGAACAATTATGCGTCGTGTCGTTATGTTAACCGCCGCTTTGTTTACCCTGCTTGCGTCATCATTGAGCTACGGAAAAACCCTTCAACCCTTGACTATGTGCGTGTTTGACTTTGTGGGCAACGATGGTCCAATACACAAAGAGATGAAGGAATATAAGATAGATGCCGTACGTTGGGGCGTAGATTTATCATTCAAAGTGTATACCGATGATCGGGTTGCCTCAGAAGAATTCAAAAACGGCGTATGCGACATGCTCAACTTACCCGGCATTCGTGCGCGGGAATACAACGATTTCACCGGCTCTATTAATGCTGTGGGTGCCTTACCGACGTATGAACACTTAGGCATCGTCATCAAAACATTGAGCGGCGCCAAAGCGGCCAAATTGATGCGAAAAGGCGAGTATGAAATTATCGGTATTGCCCCAATTGGCGCGATCTTTCTGTTCGTTAATGACAAGCAAATTACCACACCAGAAGAGATGGCGGGTAAACGTGTCACGGTACTGGACAACGCCCCAGAAACTGAATACTTGGCACAACGCATCGGTATGACGCCGGTTTCATCTAGTATCACCAATGCCTTGCAGAAATTTAATAACAAAGCAGTCGATATTACCGGCGCACCAGGGCTCGCCTATGAGCCAATGGAAATGTATAAGGGCTTAGAACCCGGTGGCGGCATCATTAAGTGGCCAACCCTTCAGATCACCATGCAGTTGCTTGTGCGCTGGGACAAAGTGCCTGAAGGCTTTGGTGCAAAGTCGCGCAAACTTATTGCCAGCAAATATCCAAACCAAATTCGCGTCATTGAAGACAGCGAAAATACTATTCCAGAAAAATATTGGATTAACATCAACGACGCGACCAAAGACAATTGGAACGAAACATTTCGCGAGAGTCGGATCGCACTGCGTGAGAAGAATGTTTACAACGCCAAAGCGCTTACCCTGTTCCGCAAAATACGCTGTAAAATTGATTCAAGCTTAGCCGAGTGTACGTCTAAAGACCGAGAATAATTTCGGCATGTAGAAACAGACCGCGCGCCATTACTTGGCTGCTGAAAGGGCTTTTTCTGCAACGGTTGCAGCAATGCGATCGCCTTCTTTAACCCAGTTAAAATGATCGAAGCGTTTGCCCCAGTCTGATGACTTAATCAGCTCATGCGAAAGCTTGGCCTGCCGTAATTTTCGATTATATGCTTGCACGGCACTAAGCGGTGCATACGCGTCCGTATCAAAGGATACCACCGCCACGCGATCGTTTATCTCGCCAATCGCGACCTCGTAGTTAAAACCATCCCTGCCTTTCGCAAATTGGCCGCGACGGCATAAGTAACTCCAGTTACGCATTAGGGTCTTTGCTTCATGCCCCGCGAAGCCTAATCGCTTACCCGGCAGATACCCGAGCATGGCAACGCTCAAGTCAAACAACATTGAAGCGGTGAATAACTGTGCTTTGCGCCAATGCGGATGTGCCCAAAAATGGGGGGTGCCACTGGCGAGCATTAACACTCCTTTTACGCGATCTGGATAACGCGCCTTATAGAGCATACCCATTTGCGCGCCCAAGCTGTGCCCACCAATGACAATTGATAACTGAGGGAAGTTCGCCTCTACATAAGCGACGGCAGTATTAAGATCCTCTTGAACAAGGTCGTCATAACCAAAGTCATATTGATGTGAGGGCTTTTCAGTGCGATGACCAAGTCCTCTTTGCTCAATAACAAATACATGCAAGCGGTGCTCAGCTAAGTCTGCGCACAGGGCTTCATAATAGGCCGCTCCAATGCCCATGGCTGGGCCAAAAATTAGCACCGCCTGCGGGTTTTCCGCTAATTTTCCATAGGCTAGGGCATCGGGCAAGCTTTGCCCTGCTTTATGGGCGTGTTCTCCCAGACCTTGCTTCACTTCAACACGTTTAAGGCTTGCGAACCGTAAAGGGGATTTTCTGCACGCCTGTTTGCTCTAACTCTAACTCAATACCGATCATCTCACCCTCTTTAAGCGGGCGTTTTAAGCCAATTAGCATTAAGTGTACGCCTTGTGGCTTAAGCTGCACGGCAACACTGTCTTTCATGTCGACACCCTCGAGAGGCCGCATACTCATCACACCATCAGCCATAGTGCTTTCATGTATCTCCACTCGAGTCGCAATGTCTGAACGTGCGCCCACTAAACGGTCATCATGGCTTGGTGTAAGCGTCACATAGGCCGCCGTAGTCATCATATTAGGCGGCAATAGTCGTACCCAAGCGTTTTCTGCTGACACATGCGCCAACGCCCATTGACTCATTAAACTGAAAAGAAAGAGGGCAACAAGCCGTGTTCCCATCGCTGTGATATTCATACAAGAAGTTTCCATTTTTATTAGGTGTTAAATTGGTGTTGATCAAAACGGGTTTGCCGCTCTGCGCTCACCTGGTCATTGTCCTTCGGTAACTGCCAGCCATGCAAGTTTTCTTCGATTAAGGCTTGCAGCGCGTCAATATGCATCGGCTGATCATTCAAGGCAGGAATATATTGATACGTTTCGCCCCCGGCCTCCATAAAGTAATCGCGATTCTCGACCTCAATCTCTTCAATGGTTTCTAGGCAATCAGATGAAAACCCGGGGCATATCATCTGCACATGCTTAATGCCTTCACTGGGTAAGGCCTTAAGTGTCGCATCTGTGTAGGGTTTAAGCCATTCTGCCTTACCAAATCGCGATTGGAATGTAGTGAGGTATTCGCCTTCATTTAACCCTAAACGCGTCACAAGCAAGCGCGTCGTCACATGGCATTGGCAATGATAAGGGTCGCCTTTGGTCAGAAATTGTTTAGGCACACCATGAAACGATAAAATCAGTTTGTCCGCACGGCCGTGCGTCGACCAAAATGTCTCAACACTCTTCGCCAGCGCCTCAATATAGGGTGCATAGTTATGATAACTGGCCACAAAACGTAAATTCGGCAACCAACGGCGCTGCATAAATTCTGTTGCGAGGGCATCAAACGTCGATGCCGTTGTGGGTCCAGAGTATTGTGGATAAAGCGGCAATACCAGTAGGTTACGTACGCCATCGCTGAGCATTTTGTCGGTCACAGAATCTACACTTGGCTGGCCGTAACGCATGGCTAATTCAACCTGAACTGCTGCACCGAATCGCTGCTGCAAGGCCTGCTGCTGCGCTCGGGCATAACTCATCAGCGGAGAACCTTGCTCGGTCCATACTTCTTGATAGGCCTCGGCCGATTTTTTGGGTCGTACGCGGAGAATGATGCCGTGCAAAATGAGCATCCATAGTAAACGTGGAATCTCCACGACCCTTCTATCTGACAAA
The DNA here is from genome assembly GCA_913020245.1 of uncultured Oleiphilus sp. Lineage (GTDB taxonomy): Bacteria > Pseudomonadota > Gammaproteobacteria > Pseudomonadales > Oleiphilaceae > PZPK01. The sequence goes on along the minus strand of CAJWAD010000110.1, from coordinate 1,709 downwards.
AACTGCCGTAAATAAGTGCGCAGGGCTTTGGTCGTTGGGGCGGCTGGCGTCCCTAAATTGACGAGCAGCACACCCACTTTGTCAGCCTGCCCATGCGAGAAATTGTCGATGCCTTTATAGGCCATTTTGCTCTCCATTTTGCTTTAGGAAGGCCGATAAGGATGCCCACATCGTACCTAGGTATTCATGCCAAGCAGCTTCAGTTATGCGCAAAGCGTAGGCCGTCGGCAAAAAATCACGCCAATGAATGGGTCGCTTACCGGATGACAAATAGTTTGTTGGCGCAGGAACCAGTTGCTCACCCAAGCCGGCTTGTTCGAATAAGCGCACCGCTCGAGGCATATGTATTGCCGAGGTAACGAGTGCAAAACGCTTATCGGCTAGTTCACTACGCCAGCCCTGGGCCTCCTCACGTGTATCACGCGCGCTCGGGTTACGTTTTATATCCTCGGGATTCACCCCTAAGCGAATCGCCAACTGTGCGGCGGCGTCCGCATGCGACAATGCATCCCTGCCCCCATAACCAGACAGCAAAAGTGCGGCGCCCGGGTTTTGTTGGTAAACCACAACGCCCTCACTCAGCCGTACATAGGAAATGTGGTTGAGTATACTGGTCTGTGGCACGCGTGGATCACTATCATGCCCGCCACCCAATACCACCACTGCTTGCACCGGCTCGCCTTGGTATGCCTGATAAGTGAACTCTAATGGAGAAGCCAAGTATCTCGCGGTCATCGGGAGAGACAACACGTAGATACTTAACACTGCGAATACAGTCATAAGAAACGCGGCGATTTTTTTGCCTCTTGCATACAGTAATAACGCGAGAAGCAGGGCAATTAATAGCAGCGATAACGGCATTAGCAGGCCGGCAAGTAATTTTTTTATGGCAAACAACATGGTGTAACTTCAACAATTCCCCAAAAAACGTAACAAAGAAACATAGCGACGAATGCGCTAGCCTTTCGGCGCTGTTACAAGCTCATTCGGTGTCGCATTCACCACGGCAAAGCGCGCATCAGCAAATAGCTCGCCCTGCTCATTTAAAATTTTCACCTGCCAATCGCCCGTCATGTACTGATCGATGTACTTGCTAGAATAAGAACTTTGCTGGGCGCTTTGAACAGGAATGCGTACCCGTGCATAGCGTTTTTCACCGCGATACCATTCATGGTAAAGCGTCTCGCCTTTCAAATCTTGCATTTGCGTATAGAACACAACCTTGATTAACGACTCGTTATGCATCAACACCCGAGCGCTGAGGCGATCGGTCGGTTGTCCATTGCGCCCTAACGCAGAACTTAACTCTGCAACCACTAAACCGGGGTGCCGAAAAGAGATAGGTGATGCGAGTTCATCGACTGCAGTTGCCGTATTGGCATTGGTAACAAGGTCTAATGTTTCAGCTGACTCGTCGTGACGATACGGTTTTTCAGTTCGCGGCGCTAATTGATCCCTTTCAATATTCGTAGATTTTTGTACTTGCACCGACGCAACAATCGGCACACTTTCGGCGCTTTCAGCAAGTGCATTTAATGAATTTTGTAAGTGGGTGTCGGTTGGCGCTTGCCACGAAAAAAAAGCATAAATAGCCGCCGAGCATACCAATAAGCTGCCGCCCGCTAGCCCAAGAATACGTCCCCACAGCACTTCTGTTTCTTCAAAACCTGAATAATCATCTTTTTGCTCTGGCAACGGGCTTAAATCCA
>CAJWAD010000109.1 GCA_913020245.1 uncultured Oleiphilus sp. | reverse complement strand
GGCTGCACTTCTACCGATTCGTATCGAAGGCGGCGCTTTGAAAGCAGGTAATGCTAATGTTACAACGACCGACATTATCGCAAGTAACGGCGTGATTCACGTTGTAGATGCGGTGATTACCGAGGTAGTGGCGGTTCCATAAGTCGTCAAACGATTAGAACCCGATCACTTCGGTAGTAACCGAGGTGATCGGGTTTTTTGTTTTAGCTAAGCGAAAACCTTGAGTAAATAACGTCGATCTGATAGAACTTAGCCTTAATCAGCACTCATCCGATCCAAGGATCGCGACTCTATGACTTACCGCTTTTTTTTACTCCTTTTCCTCACACTCGTAACCGCCTGCAGCGATAGTGATGACAGCGGCCAAAGCAATACCGAGCCTACCCAATCTATTATTGAGATTGCCGTGGGTACGCAGCGCTTTTCAATTCTCGCGGAAGCGGTAGTCGCCGCTGATCTTGCCGGTACCGAGGCCTTGGGCGGTGATGGCCCCTTCACCGTATTCGCGCCGAACAACAATGCATTCTCCATTTTATTAGCGGAACTCGGCCTAACGAAAGCGGAATTATTTGCCAACACGGAATTATTAACGCAGGTACTCACCGCCCACGTGGTTGACGGCGCCGTAAATGCCGAAGCAGCTATTGGTATCGCGCAATCTGATGTCAAGTTTGTACCCACCGTAAACGCTAGCTCTCCCCTTGTGTTAACCACCTCCACAATCATGGATGAAACCCTGCTAAATGCGAATACATCAGTGGTCATTACTCCTGACGTGCTGGCAACTAATGGCATTATTCATGAGATAGATCAGGTGATTGCGCCTTTCCAACCAACCGTTCCGGACGATCCTAGCGATACCATTGTCGATGTCGTCATCACGGCGGCCAGCGATTCACCCGGCGAGTTTACTATTTTACTTGACGCGGTGCTTGCAACCTCAGGGCTTGGCGCCGGTAAGGATATCGCTGCAATCCTTTCATCACCGGGCGACTTCACCGTGTTTGCACCAACCGATGCCGCGTTTGCCAAGCTATTGACCGAACAAAATCTAACAGCGACCGACTTACTCTCGAATGCGGGGAAGGTTTCAGACCTATTATTACAACATACGCTTTTATTTCGAGCCGATTCGCTCACCGCCTACACACAAAATGGAAACGAACTAGAGAGCGCACGCAGTAATACCAAGCTGAGTGTAGCCATTGAGCAAAATGCATTGTCTATCGAAGGCGCTAACGTTATTGATACCGATATTTTTACATCAAACGGCGTGATTCATGTGATCGATTCTGTCATATACGACGTAAAGTAAGTTGTAATGATTGCCACCCTACAGCCTGCGCCACCCACCCTCTTCCGCGCAGGCTTTTTTTTACATTTTGTTTATGTAAATCTCTGTCTGCTTCCGTTATAGTTGCGCAAATTTTTTGATCAGAAACAGTACGCGTATCGCCGGGTAAACGCATGAAAAAAAGCTATATCAGTGCACAACAATTGTTAGAAGATTCATTCAAGCTTGCGCTACAGATTTATGATAGTGGGTTTCGGCCTGATTATATCGTTGGTGTCTGGCGTGGCGGCGCACCGGTTGGTATTGCAGTTCAAGAGTTATTTGAAGTTCTCGGCGTTAAGTCAGATCATATCGCTATTCGTACATCAAGCTATGTTGGCATCGGCGAGCGGGCCAAAAGTGTGAAGGTGCACGGGCTTACTTACCTGGTCAATCGCGTTGAAAGTGAAGACAGTTTACTCATTGTTGATGACGTACATGACAGTGGTTTGAGCATTCATCAAACCATCATCGATCTGAAAGCACGCTGTAAGAAAAACACCCCGGAAATTCGGGTTGCCACCCCCTACTACAAGCCAACAAATAATCAAACTGACCGTATTCCTGATTACTTTTTGTATGAAACCGATGAATGGTTAGTGTTTCCGCATGAGATTGAAGGTTTGAGTGCTGAAGAACTGCGTGAGCACCGCCCTGAAATGACCGATATCATTGATAAATTGGTCACATTAAAGGCCCTTTCTTAGTAGGGTTACAGCCAACACTCGTAGCGGGAGGTGGTTAAGCTGCTTTTTCTTTGGCTAAATCGTATTTTTGCTGATAAATTTTTTGTTTCCATGTCTCGATCAAAGCTCGGTTATCATGGTCCCATGGGTGAAAGTCAGCCCGAAAATAAGCGCGATAGTTGGCACGTAACGCCCTAAATAAGCCATTTTTACCAAACATAAAACGACCAAACGCCATAAACTGCTTCCAAGTTGGCATGGTGCGCGACCACGCCAACATAAAGCACATATATTTACTCGTGCGATAAATAAGCATAAACAAACCGACACGCATCGCTAAGCGTAACAGCTTACGATTACCCACTTGGCTCATATATAAATCAAACGCCACCGCCTTATGTTCAATCTCTTCAACGGCATGCCACTGCAAGAGCTGACAAATAGCCGGTTCCATGCCCTCTAAACGGGCTGGGTTCGTTAAAAATTCTTCGGCTAAAATAGCCGTTAAATGTTCGATCGCCACGGTAAAGGCTAGCCGTTGGCCTGGGTTGGCTTTTCGAATTGACCAAGCCAAGTCTTTCTCAAAAATCGCTTCGACCCTAACGGCATCAAACCCCATTTTTTGCAGCGCGCGGTTAAAATCTTTGTGCTGTTGACTATGATGCGCTTCTTGGCCAATAAACCCGCGTATTTGTGTTGACAACTCAGGGTCGTCAACCTTGTCTTGAAATAAGCGCACCGACTCGATGAACTCGCCTTCCCCAGCAGGAAATGTGGAAGATAATGAGGCAATCAATGCAGACTTTAGCGGGTTGTCATCATAAAAAAACCGCGAGGTCATCTCCTCATATGGGAAACGCATGCGACGTGGGCGCACCTCTAGCGGTGTTGTGCTCACTGAGTTTTCATTGAAACCATTCGCTGCTTTCATGTTTAAACTCCATGCCGGTTATTATTGTCGTTAATACGTTATTTAATTGCCCTATACGCTTTGTGCATTAACTGTACATTAAATATGGGCCGCTTGTCTGCCCTTCGGCTAATAACGCAAAAAACCGACTCCCTTCTCGCGAGCCTGTAGCTAACATGCTTAAACGTCTTTAAACAGCCTTTAAAACTAGAGCAACAACTATTTAAGCTCAGGCCTCAGACGGCAAGTGCCGATAACATTTGTATTAAAAGGCTTGCCAACGCTTAACCGACAAGCGCTTTGGCCAAAACTTGATGCCGCGCCATGAGCGTAGTCAAATCGCCGGACTTTAATTGTCCTCCCTCGATTAACCAGTTCCCCGCCACCATAACTTTGTCTGCGCGATGCGCACCACATAGCACGAGTGCGGCAAGCGGGTCATGGGCGCCGGAAAAGCGTGGTTCATCTAATTTAAACAACGCTAAATCCGCTTGCTTACCAATCGCGATTTCACCGATGTCATCTCGGCCTAACACCTGTGCAGAGCCTTTGGTCGCCCAATATAATGCATCTAAATGGCTGACTTCATCGGCTTGATAGCGCAACCTATTGATCAAGAGCGCTTGCCGTACTTCTTGCATCATATTTGAACCGTCGTTTGATGCGGACCCATCGACCGCAAGCCCAACCGGCACGCCAGCATGCTCTAGTTCTTTTGTACGGCAAATACCTGATGCCAGCACCATATTTGAGGTGGGGCAATGCGCGACACCGACACCTGCTTCGCCCAACCGCTTTAATTCTGAATCGCTAAAATGAATGCCATGTGCCAACCACACATCGTTTGCCAACCAACCAACCGACTCAAGATAATCGACTGGCCGAAGCCCAAACTTTTTGAGACAAAATGCATTTTCATCTTCGGTCTCAGCAAGGTGCGTATGCAGCCGAACACCATGTTGGCGAGCCAAAAGGGCTGTTTCATGCATTAGTGCGGTAGTCACTGAAAACGGCGAACACGGCGCAAGGGCAATCTGCCTTAAACTGCCTGCATTTGGGTCATGATATGCCTGAATCAATCGCTCTGAATCGATGAGTATTTGTTCGTCCTGTTGAACCGTTGATTGCGGAGGCAACCCCCCCTCATTTTGCCCTAAACTCATTGAGCCTCGGGTCAACACAACCCTGCCCCCCACTTTTTGCGCAGCGTTCACTTGTATATCAATGGCTTCATGCAATGTATCGGGAAATAAATAGTGGTGGTCGGCGACGGTTGTGCAACCTGACAAGAGTAGTTCAGATAAGCCAAGTTCGGTCGCCACACTGAGCATATCTGGTTGGAGTCGTGCCCAAATAGGATATAAACTTTGCAACCAAGGGAACAGGCGCTTATTCAACGCAGCAGGAAAGGCGCGTGTTAAGGTCTGATATAAATGATGATGGGTATTAATAAGCCCCGGTAAAACAATATGTTCGGAGGCATCGCTTACCGTGTCGTAGGGAAAAGCGGGCATTTTACCGGCGGGCACGAGCTCAATAATTATCCCGTCTTGCACCAGCAAACCATTGTCTGCATTTTGCTGATTCGCCGTAAAAATTGCGCGGGGCTGTTTGATCCACTGTGTGGTCATTTACGTTTTCCTTAAAGCTTGTTACTGTCGCCACGGTAAGCAAAATTAAAGCGCTTACTTGTCGCATCAAGTAACGCGTTAATAACAAGTTTAAGGCAGTGACCGAGGTGTTAATCTGCCAATTAATAATAGTGTATTGAAACGAATTGAATGGTTAATTACGGGTAGCTTAGACCGCAGCCACCTAAGATTACTTGGCACAAAAATGTTTTGATGCGTGCGACGTCTTCGGCGTCATATTCTTGTTTGTTCGTCACCGTTAAGATCTGCGTGTCAAAATCCGCATAATGTTGCGTTGTCGACCAAATCATAAAAATTAAGTGCTCGGGGTCAACCGGGCTCATTTTGCCTTGATCAATCCACGTTTGAATTATCTTGGTTTTATCCTTCACCCACTGTCGCAAGTTATTGCGCAAATGATCTTGCAGATTGGGCGCGCCCTGAATAATTTCTAAGGCAAAAATCTTTGAAGCATCAGGAAACTGTATTGCGAGATCGACTTTCGCTTTGATATACATGCCCAGCACGACTGCGGGGTCGTCGCCTTCACTCATGTCATCAAGAATTTCATCCCAACGCGTAATGATCTCTTCAAGCACAGCGGTATATAAATCTTTCTTACTACGAAAATAATACAGCACATTGGCTTTTGGCAACTTCGCAGCATCGGCAATCGCTTGCATACTAGTGCCTTTGAAGCCATTCAGCACAAAGGACTGCTCCGCCGCCTCTAATATAACCTTTCGATTCTGTTGGCGAATCTTACCCTCTCTTGGGGCGTTCTCTTTACTCATAACCTTCACAAATTGCTGTCACTGGCTTAAAAAAACTGCGCGCTTTACTATACGTGTAAAGCCCGCAGTATATAAGTTATCAAACTAAGAAATAGATATCCTCAATCACTACAGGTGGAACTT
>CAJWAD010000108.1 GCA_913020245.1 uncultured Oleiphilus sp. | reverse complement strand
GTGCTTGAGGTATCGGGCGATGTTAAGGGCTTGTCTAAGCTTCGCATCATGTTGTTAAGTGCCGGCAGTGCCGCCTTGGATAGACTTAGTCAGTTTTTAAATGGGCCCTTTATGGTGTCCGGCAGCCATGATAGCGCCGAACTATTGTTCCAAGTATTACAGGCGCCAGAGGCACTTGCTGAGCTTGATGTGATTGTAATGACGGACTGTTTGCGGGGCGTGGCCTGTGAAGAAACGGTCAACCAGTTACGTGTAATTGTTGGTGCGAAGGTTCCAATTGTGATGCTCACGCATGCACCGGAACTGGGCGATGCCGACCTTTACCGGGTTTATGGCGCAAGTGTTTATTTAGCGATCAGTGATTTTAATGACTATTTAATTGAATTAATTGCGATGAGTTATCGGCTCGCTCAGACTGATATCGAAACGCCACCGATGCTGACCCGTTTTTCGCTTCTCGACAGCGAAGTGGACAGCGAATGTAAACTGCCATCTCGTTTTCAGCGGCGCGGTAAGGGACGCTTACTGTTGATTACGCCTGATCTAGTGACCATCGAGGTTGTTAAACAGCTCTGCATACCTGAGCGCATTGACGTCATGCATTGTTTGAATGGATTTGAGGCGATCGAGTTGTTTAAGAAAGAGTTATTTGACTTGGTAATGATTGATGACAGCCTCACAGATATTGATACGGTCTCTGTTGCTGGGTTGTTGCGACAGATTGAACAGGGGCGGGTCTCGGCGCTCGCAACGCCAATTGTTACGTTGGACGAGAGCTGTCTTAAAAAAGAGCTTGAATATCGCTATGAACATGGAATTAACGAATGCCTTACCAAGCCTATTACGCTTTCGCAACTTAGCTTGGTGTTCAAGGAGTTCCTCAACTAAGCTAATTTTAGGCGGTAATTATTTAGCCGCGTTAAATGGTATTCTCCTATGACAGTGCGTGCTTATATTAGACATCCGGCAGATATGCCAATCGAGCTTGCTTTAATTCATGGCGTAGAGGGCGCAAGTAACGATCCATGCCTTGCGCAAACCTATGATGTCAGTTTAGGTGGTTTGAGTTTTAGTTGCGCACAAGCACTCACGGTTGACACGTATGTCACGATTCGAATTCCTATCGTAACGCCTCCCTACGAGGTGAAAGCGCGCGTTGTATGGTGCATGGAAAGCAGTGAAGGTCATGAGGCAGGTATACAGTTTTGTAATACTGAAGATGCCTATCAAGCGCGAATGGTTGAACAAATCTGCCATATTGAGCATTACCGTAAATGGATACAGCAAATAGAGGGTCGAGAGCTTGATACCGAAGTTGCGGCGCAAGAATGGATTGGCAAATATGCCAAAGACTTTCCTAGTCTGGCCTAATGTGATGGCTTAACTTTATCATCTAACTTGCTCCGCTTTATCTTGGCTTATGTGCCAAACGAGAGAAATTTAAGGCTGAATTGGAATAGGCGAATAAGTGAGTAGGGCGGACCGTGCAATACAAACTCGCACGCATTGCACCTCTTACATCGCTTGCGTTAGTCACCGTGCGGTAATTTTACCAAAGCCTCTACCAACGCTTCGCCCTGAATTACTCGCCACTTAATATCTAAATCGTACAAGCGTATCGCATATTCTTTGTCATCCTTGTCAGGCTTATAAGCTGGCCGCGGATCAAAGCGTAAGGTCTCACGGATCAGCATCTCTATGTGATCACCATAAGGCTGATCTGCTAAGAGCGCTAGTTGCGAGGTGGCACGATCGGAAAAGCGAATTGATAGAGTTTCCTTGGGTGCTTTATCAGCAAAGCTATCCACACTGATTGTTACGCAATCGCTGTAGGCAATATAAGGTTTGATATCTACGATAGGCGTGCCATGAATTAAATCTGGGCAAGCAATAAATAACAAAATCCGAGAGCCCTGTACCTCAATTCTATGGAGTTTCACGACCGACATGCCCAAATTATTGGGTCTGTAGGACGCCCGCGTTGAGAATACGCCAACCTTGTCGTTGCCCCCTAAACGCGGTGGGCGTACCAATGCTTTATGAGGTTTATCTTTATGCTGATGGAATTGAAAAATTAGCCATATATGTGAGAAGGCCTCAAGGCCTCTCACATAGTCCATTGAATTAAAAGGGGGCAGTAGTTCGATATATGCCTCGCATGCACTGATGAGGCCAGGCTGCCGCGGTAAACCAAATTTATCCACGAAGGGGCTATGTAGGGTGGCGATAGGTTGCATTAGGGGCCCTTAGTAGAAAAGATGACTTCAATGGTCGCAGCGAAGTAAGGCGTTAGCTCATATTCTTCTTCTCTTGGAAAGCGCAGCTCCGGGCTGAGTTCGTAAAACAACCAATCAGAATAGAGGCGCTTTCGATAGGTAGATCTGACAAAATAATTAGTAATGCGCGTATCCGGTTGGTTTTTGCCGATCAGGCCGATTTCATGCTTAAGCGCACGTACTGCCCCTATTTTACGCGCAACGCTATACACATGCGAAAATTCTAGCGTTCTATCATCGTACACATAACGGGCCTTTGATGATTGTCTCAATAAATACACCTCGCCCGCTCGTTCAATATTAAGTTCACTCGATACACCCCAGCCGCTTTGATGAAAGTAATAGATACTTTCTTTATTGTAAAACTGCCAGTAGTTTGAAAACGGTAGTTTGTAATTAAATTTGCCTCGCCAAAACGCATCAGCAGGCAGTTTTAAACGCACACCGGCTGAAGTAGAGGTATCCCAGTTACGATGTGTAGCGCCTTTTATTTTAATAGCACCCACCGCGGTATCGGTGGCGCGGTCCGTCGCCTCGAGGCTAGATAACGTTTGCTCGGTTAGCGATTCATCTTCTTCGGTTTCATTTTCAAAAACCAAATTCACGCGCTCTTTCAATGTGGGTAAGTCAATCCGGAATTTAGCGTCAGGAATTAGCGTAAAGTTATCAACCGACTGATAGCCCTTTAGTCGAATGCGTAAAAAGCTATTGTTTGTTCGAGAGATAGCGTCGTCATCCGCAAAAAAATTGTCAAGGCGCATGGCGGTATCATGGATAACTTGGCCCCAGTAATCACGATTATCGACAATCCACGTCCAGCTTTGTTCAGAGAAACCTGTGTTGGCGTTTGCTTTTTCGGCTTGCTGCTCCGCGGCGATACCAGGCCCTGCAAGTATGAGTAGGGTTGTGAGAAGCGCGGTTACACGCACGGTGACGCTACAGCTCGTTCTCAATACGCTTAGCCAAGTCATCAAGCTTTTTGCGATTACGCTGAAAGCCAAAGTTACCTGTTAAATGCAAAACAAGCTTGGGCAGTGCTTTCAAGAAGTCATGCGGCACCCGCGGTATTAAGTGCAAATGCAAATGTGCAATGGTTTGATTGGCGGCTTTGCCGTCGTTAAGAAGCAGGTTGCAGCCTTCAGTACCTAGTCCGCAGGCCCTTTGCGCCTTCATAACTCGGTCGGCCAATTCAAATAGGGCCGCTTGTTGCGTTGCCTGCATTTCATGTAACCGTACGCAGTGTGTTTTCGGAATAATCAAGACATGTCCCTCTGTAAGCGGATACGCATCCATTAGCACGATAAACACCTCGTCTTCATAAACGATACTCGCCTCTTCTTTTCCATCAATAATTTTGCAGAAAATACACTGGGTGGTGTCACTCATAGGAAGGCTTGCCCAATAAAAACAAAAAGAAAACAGTCAAAAAAGAGCGCTAATGTAGGTGCAAGTCTGTATTCGTGTCGGTTTCCGACGCATTGTTCATTTCAGCGGTCGCTTTGTTTTGCGTTGCATCACTCAGTTCCCACTCATCCTGTTGCACCGCTGCAATGCTATACGATTCGTTGGCCCACGCGCCTAAATCAATTTTTTGGCATCGCTCGCTGCAAAAAGGGCGATGTTCAGAGGTGGCCGCCCAAATCACACCAGTTTGGCAGGTTGGGCAGTTTACGGTGAGAGGTTTTTTCATGGTGATATTCTCCTAATGCTCACTCGTTTGTTGCGGTTAACTCTAAGTATACCGCGTGTTGATGCTCGATTTGTGCATGTAGCTCGGTAAGGTCTTTGTCATTCAAAATAATATCGGTGGCCCGTTTACGCTTCTCGTCGCGCGGCATTTGTGCCTCAATAATTGCTTGAATAGCGTCAGGGCTTACCCCATCTCGCTGGCTAGCGCGCGCGGTTTGTAGGGCTTCAGGTACGTCAATTAGCAAGGACCGAGAGCACAGCTGGCTTTGCTTTGTTTCGAATAGCAGGGGCGAAACAAGCATTGCATAAGGCGACGATGCTTCGCTTAACTGTAATATAATTTCTGAACGTATCAGCGGATGCAGCAGCGCTTCAAGCCATTTTTTTGCATTGCTGTCCGAAAAAATAATTTCGCGTAACCGTGGACGGTTCAGGCTGCCATCTTCAAGCAAAATATCGGCACCAAACTGCTTGCTAATAGTCGATAATGCCGGTTTGCCTGGCTCAACCACCTGTCTTGCCACGATATCTGCATCCACCACTGTGATGCCAAGCGTCCCAAAATATGCGCTCGCCGCACTTTTGCCAGATCCAATACCGCCGGTAAGGCCAACTATTAACATACGTTACTCTATTATCGCTTATTTGTTATTGCGTCTGTGTTATTTGCCCCGCCTACGGCATTAGCCAAGCTTGGCTAATAGTATGCCCCCAAATTAGCGCGACCCAGCCGGCGATAGCTAAGTAAGGCCCAAACGGAATTGGGATATTGCGATCTCGGCCTTTAATGAGCATCATAATTATACCAATAATTGCGCCAACGACTGACGATAATAAAATAACGATCGGTAGCATTTGCCAGCCCAACCAGGCGCCTAGCGCGGCTAATAACTTGAAATCACCGTAGCCCATCCCCTCTTTGCCTGTAATGAGCTTGAATAGCCAATACACCGACCACAAGCTTAAGTAGCCGGCGACGGCACCCCAAAGCGCCGATTCAAGCGTTGTCAGTAGGCCAAAGTAGTTGGCTATTAACCCGGCCCAAAGCAGTGGTAGGGTAATATTGTCAGGCAGTAGCTGCGTATCTGCGTCAATCATCGTTAAGGCGATCAGCGCCCAAGTAAATCCTAGGCAGGCGAGTGTTGTGTAATTCGCGCCAAATTTATAGGCGACCAGTAAACAAAGTAGGCCCGAAACGGCTTCTATAAGGGGGTAACGTATGGAAATAGGCGTTTTGCATTGGCTACATTTTCCGCGTAAGCACAGATAACTAATAATCGGTATATTTTCCCATGGCTTGATCGCATGGCCACAGCTTGGGCAAGTAGAGTTAGGCTTAGAGAGCGTTAAGATTGCCTGTTTGGGAGGCTCTTGCTCTAACAGGACCGCACATTGCTGCTGCCAATCGGCTTGCAGCATCTTTGGTAGTCGATGAATCACGACATTTAAAAAACTACCGACCAGTAAACCTAAAACAAGTGTTGATCCATAAAATAGCGCAGCGTTAGCGCTTAGCGTTGCGAACAGGTCTTGCATGAATTTTTTCCAAAGAGTGCCGGAGAACTTAAGTTAGCCGTG
>CAJWAD010000107.1 GCA_913020245.1 uncultured Oleiphilus sp. | reverse complement strand
GGATTAAATTATGCGAATGACACGTTATATGGCTTCACGAGTTCAGGCACTACCCTTGCACTAGACACGCTAACCGGCGCGGGGTCTTCTCTGCCCACGAATGGTATTCAAGCCTATGGTGCGGATGGAGTTGGAGGTGTCACCAATGTGTCAGAACCCGCATCAATCGCTCTGCTTTCACTCGGACTGATAGGTCTAGGATGGCTAAGAAGGGGGAAAACGGTATAGCTTTATAAATGAGCCATGCCTCGACAGAAGTCGAGGCTGTCACCGAGATAAATGCGTACACAGAATAAGGCGGTTTTGTTTGCAGGCACCGCCTGCATGCGCACCCATGAGGATTTATCGACACGTCTAAAAGGCTCGTTAGACGCGTTCTGTATACTTATGCCGCTCGGCGACGTGCCCAGCCAAGGCCAGCGAGACCTATGCCTAATAACGCTAAGGTACCAGGTTCAGAGACCGCCGATGCCGTACCCTTATAAACGAGGCCAGTTGGTCCGTTACCAGAATTAGTCACCCAGAAATTCAATCGAGTACCGGCTTCAACAATAAGATCTTCTGTAACGTAATCATAAACATTTATCATTTGCGTCCATGGGTTACCGTTTGGGACATCGTAACGACCAATGTTCGCAAGCAACTCGCCCGCTGATCGAATTTGTAAATCATCATCAAAGGCAATGAAAAGAGAATCAATTCTCATGTCTTCAGCGGGTTGGTTTAGGTCTAGCTCCCAGACGCGATATTCTACGCCAGCTACCCGCCAAGTGCCCGTCGGCTGAATCCAACTCGCCCCCAGCAATTCTGGGTAATCGTCAGGGTTAATATAGTTATTCCCAGTTGTATCATCTAAGAAACAACCAGATGAGTAATTACAAGCATCATCCAGACCAGACATAAATGTAATAGGCGCTGCAGAGGCTGAAGCAGACGTGACCAAGAAAGTAAAAATTACGAGATATTTTCTAAAATTCATATTTAACATCCTTATGAAATTTTAAGTTTAATTCACTGTATGCGTTGAGAAACAAGAATTGCGCCACAAATCATAAGCAACTGACTTTAATAGCTTTTTAATTTTAATGATCCGTTCCTTGATAGAAATATGTAAAGAAAACTGACATCGAATCAAGGCGCGTCAGCCATTGCCTATGATGCTTCGTTGCTAAGAACGCCTTCGGTGCGCGAGCAAAGCGAACAGGGCCTCAGGCATAAACCTGTGCAAAACTACACGAAACACTAAAACGCGCAATCGACGGCATATTAAATTTACGCATATACCTCGCGGCCCTGCGCCGTTAATATTTAGGCATCGTAAACACTTGGCGTGACAAAAGTGAAAATAAAAAACCACCCTTGGATGGCATTGCTTTGTTTGTTTATCGCTTTCGAAACTGTAGCAAAACCACCCAATATTGTACTGATCGTGGGCGATGATGTGGGCTATAGCGACCTTGGCGCATATGGCGGCGAGATAAACACTCCCAATCTTGATGCGCTTGCCGCGGCTGGCACCCGATTCGCTAACTTTCATGTGACGGCATCGTGCTCACCAACACGCGCAATGCTCATGACAGGCGTGGATAACCATTTAAGTGGACTGGGAAACATGGCGATCACGATGCCGTTTGAACACCAAGGCAAGCCAGGCTATGAGGGTGTATTAAATGATCAGGTGGTGACGATCGCCGAAATGCTAAAAGATAACGGATATCACACCTATCAAATTGGGAAATGGCATCTTGGTAACGCTCCCGAAAAGCGGCCGTATAATCGTGGTTTTGACCGCACTATTGCATTAGGTGATACCGGCGCAGATAACTGGCAACAGCGCAGCTACTTACCCACCTATGACAAGGCGCATTGGTATGCAGACGGGGAGGCGCATACGCTACCCGATGATTTTTATTCATCAAAATATTTCGTTGATAAAGCCATCGAATTTATTGATTCAAACCAAGCAGATCACAAGCCCTTTTTCGCTTATATCGGCTTTCAAGCCGTGCATATTCCTCTTCAAGCACCGAAGGCCTTCGTTGAGAAATATCATGGCAGGTATGCATCAGGTTGGGAGCCGCTCAGGCAAAAGCGCCTTGAACAGGCCATTCAACTCGGTCTGATTCCCTCCTCAACTCAACTATCGAGCCTGTCGAGTACCGATGATTGGGCAGCCCTTTCTGAGGAAGAGAAAGCCTATAGCGCGAGACGCATGGCTGTATACGCCGGCATGCTAGACGCGATGGATTTCCATATCGGCCGCTTGGTAGCCCATTTAAAAACAATCGGTGAATATGAAAATACGGTCTTTATCTTTTTATCTGATAACGGCCCTGAACCTTCTGATCCCTTGCAAATAATCTCTATTTCGCCTTGGGTAAAGTTTAATTACTCAGTGGATATCGAAGAGCTTGGCGCCAAAGGCACTTATACTGCGATCGGCCCAAGCTGGGCAAGCGCCGCCGCGAGCCCCGGTAACTTTTACAAATTTTATGCAGGCGAGGGAGGTGTGCGGGTACCATTAATTGTGACGGGACCAGGTATAATAGAGAACAACATAGCTAAAAGCTTTGCGCATATTAAAGATATTGTACCGACCATTCTTCAACTCTCGGGCACGCCAGATCATCAGGGAAATTTTCACGGTAAAACCGTCATGCCAATTACGGGGGCCAGTTTATACCCCGTACTACAAGGGAAGAAATCCGTCACACATGGTAAGGAAAAGTATATTGGATACGAGCTAGCCGGCAATGCGGCGCTGTATAAAGGCGATTACAAACTCGTGAAGAACCTGCCGCCGCTAGGAGATGGTGAATGGCATCTCTACAACATCACTGCAGATCCCGGCGAACATCAGGACTTACGCGATGTATTTCCTATGCTCACCGAACAAATGATTGCACATTACAACCGCTATGCTGAAGCACATGGTGTGCTAGAGATGCCGGAGGGCTATAACTATATAAAACAAGCCACCTTTTATTCAGCAAAACTAATCTTGTTGCGCAACCTGCCCTATATTATTGGCGGATTGATGATTGTATTGGTGGGCTATACATACCTTCGGCGCCGAGCAAAACGGAGGAATTCCTCCGCAACACCCATGATAAAAGGGTAAATAACTGTTATTTTTAATGCGAAGCCGCATGCGGCGTCCATTCAATGTACGTCGATGATTGATGAAACTGAAAGGTATCTACCTTGGCGTTATTAGAGAAATCAGTCTTTGAGAGGGCAGAGAATCAACACATTTTTGACTGTTACTCGTTAATCTTTGACCGTTAGAGCGCTCGCCGATTCTAATATAAGTTTTTCATATCATGTTTAACAATCGCCTCAACTATTGGCGTAGTAGCTTTTCCTGCGATACCTTCCCCGTTCATGTGTATCGACAGTGCTCGTGAAAAACGGGTTAGTCGATCAGGTGAGACGTAATTACTACTCGACCAGATAGAACCGTTGGTTAGCGAAGAGCTTTTTTTTAATTCAAACTCACATTTATCCATAATTATCCCCAACTTAGGCCTTTTATTATTTACTATCGCCAAATCTAATACCCTATCTTCTGTCGTGACGCTTCCTAAGCCTCGAACCCCCAAAACATAATTACTTGATGGCAAAATAAACAACAGTTCAACATTCCGATTCTGGAGAATATTCCTCAAACTAATAGCGACTTTATTTCCAGGGCGCTCCGGAATAAATAGTTGGTTTGCAGCTAGTTGGTGCACAAAACCTTTTTCGTCGCCCCTGGGTGAAATCTCTGTCGATCCGTTTGCATCCATCGTTTTTAGTAACAAAAATGGACTCACTGATAACATTTCATTCGATGTAAACGGACGAACCGCATATGATTGATCAAGGCTAGACCATAGCCCTGCTCTCGCAGCAGCGCGAGCACAATGGAGATATACACTCGTAATTTTTATCACGATTTGAAACTCAGACTTGCGAACAATTCCATTTACACGCAGTCCATGATCAACACCTGGAATTAAAAAATATAAGCTAGCGTATGTATCATTTAGAACATCTATCTTGCCTTCATGAGCGTGCAGTTCGATTGTATCGTCCGCTTTAATAACTAGATCGTTGCTTAGCAGAACACGCATAGGAAGATCGTCAGAACTGAACCCTACAATCGATAATTTAGACGCATTAATCAGCTCAATGCTATAGGCATCTAATTGAGATTTAATTCGTTTGTCCAATACCTTAGGATACGCTGCAATAACTTGTCTAAGTTGATTCTCAGTCTTTATATTGGTCGTGATTCTTCTTGTCGCCATAAAGCTTCCACCCTAGTCTAAAACAGATACATGGATAAACTATACAAGCCCAACAATTAAACGACTGAAGCGTTTGGTTTCATCTTTTCGGTATTTTGTTTCAAAAAAAGGATTTTCATAATGAGTGCTAAGCCGTCCTTATTGAAAGGCTCGATATCTGCAGTAGCAATTGTAGATTTAGCAAATGAACTTGTTGAACGAAGAGTTATAGAACCGTCTGATCTCAACAGTATGGGGGAAAGCTTCTTATGCACACTTAGAGCATGGAAGAGTGGCCATCAAGTTCAAGAATCGAGACTACCCGAGGAACTATTGATATCACTATGGCAGAAAGCCGCGACCGGAAGAAGTGGACAAGATATCGGCCTAAAAATTGGAGCCAAAGTAAACTTAAGCGCTCGGGGGCTATTGGCAAACTGGCTGGCTCAATGCGAAACACTTTCTGAAGCATTCAATATTTTTAGTGCAAACATTTCATTACTTAACCCATCTGAATGCTGGACGAAAACCGAAGAAGATAAGACAGTCAAACTGACAGTAAAATTTCTATCTGGCAGCTATCCATCTATGGCTATAGATCGGAGCATGGCCGCATTAGTGTCATGGAGTGAAGAACTTTCTGGAACAAAGCTTACACCGCTTAAAATATCACTAATGAGTAATAAACCCTCAAATCCCGCAACCTATTTTTCACTTCTTGGGAAAAATTTGTCTTTCAACCAACCAGAAAATGCTATTTGGTTAACGAACGAGCAATTTAATCTATCCATACCAAACGGAAACGCCTATCTAAAAACACTGCTAGCCAATCAGGTTGAAGGAATAAATCAAAAACAATCCAATGCCCCAGCACTCCCCTTTTCGATGCAGGTCAAATCATTATTGAGGAAAAGTCTTACTCGATACTGCCAACTTCCGGAGATATGTTTAACGCTTCATGTAAGTCGCTCGACACTCTATCGAAAGCTAAAATCTGAAGGCGTTAGTTTCACAGAGTTGGTGAAAGACATTCGATTGGAGCGAATAGTCGAACTGGAAAGGACGTTGCCTAATCGCGAGAGTATCGCTGATGCCCTTGGATTTAACGACGCCAGCTCATTCTACCGCTTCAAAAAGCTGAATAGTTAAGTTCGCTGAACCTGAGAATAGTAGAAGGGCTTTTTGAGGGTCGTGCTTAAAAAGAATTATGAGCTGATATCCGCTTGAGATCCTTTTTAAAAAAAAGGGCCAACCTATGTTGCCACGACCATCACTTGAT
>CAJWAD010000106.1 GCA_913020245.1 uncultured Oleiphilus sp. | reverse complement strand
AGCTGTGCTTTCTCAAAATCAAACAGCCCTGTATTGAGCACTTCATCAGTCGCCACTTGACCTTTTTCTATTGCGATAATCTTTGCCTCGGTGTTCAAGCTTTTGATAACCGCTTTTAACCGTTCGACTTCAGAAGCCGCCACTAAATCAGTTTTACTGATCAAAATAACATCGGCAAACTCGACTTGATCTACCAACAAGTCGGCAACACTGCGCTCATCCTCCTCACCCAAGGATTCACCCGTCTCTTGCAATGACTTTGCCTCGTCATAGTCTTTTAAAAAATTATAGGCATCCACCACGGTAACAAGCGTATCAAGCTTGGCAATATCCGAAAGTGAAACGCCCTCTTCATCCGCAAAGGTAAAGGTCTCCGCGATAGGTAGAGGCTCCGATATCCCAGTGGACTCAATGACCAAATAATCAAACTTGCCGTCTTTGGCGAGCTTGTTCACTTCAAGAAGGAGATCTTCCCGCAAGGTGCAACAAATGCAACCATTGCTCATCTCAACGAGTTTTTCTTCTTGATGACTCAGCGACACTTCGTTTTTTACGGTTGCCGCATCAATGTTAATTTCACTCATATCATTCACGATGACAGCTACTTTTTTGCCCTCGCGGTTATTCAATATATGGCTCAGCACGGTCGTTTTTCCAGCGCCCAAAAATCCCGAAAGCACGGTTACAGGTAGTCGACTCATCACAGGGGGTTCCTATTAAACACGCAGCGGCGGACCGGTTAACCAATCAGGACGTCTGCTCATCAATCAAATATATTATCGTTATGGCTGTGTGCGTTCACTCGCACATCGAATTATGATAGTTATGATATAACATAACATTTTTAGATTCTAGAGCCGGGTTAGGTAATAGACAGCGATTCTTTTCAACCTGAAGCGCTAACGTGCCAGAATCGTTGGGGTTGTGACAAGCGTAACAGCGAGTACTTAGTCATGGCGGTTAAGCAGCACGATATTTTCAAGACGAACAGCTGTAATGCGCAACACCACCCGCACCGAACATTGCTTTAGGCCTGAGCTGATAATATTTAAGTTCAACGTCAGTAGATTGTTCATCATAAGGGTGCGTCAGTACCGCTTGTAGCTCACGTATCAGGCGATAATCGCCTTGCATTGCTTGTTCATAAGCGGGCACCACCATCCATTCGCGCCATGTGTATTTTGGATTAATTTGCTTCATCTGTTCCGATAACTCGGCTCGGCTTAAACGGGTGTCTAGGCACGCTTTCCAAGCCCCTAACCAAACTAGCCACTGTTGCATTAAGGCTTCATCGGGCGTTTCATAAAAACTAATCTGCAGCGCTGAAAGCGCATCGGGTAACTTTGAGAGCTCTCTGAAAAAGATCGTATAGTCGACTGAGGTGTCTATCATCAGACCAAAGAGTTGCGTGACGAGGCTTTTGTTAAATTCCATGAGTCCAAGCTTAGACGCCCACATTTGGTCGACTTGCGCTTGTATTGAGTCACTGAACTCGGTTTGTATCGCCTGTAGCCGTGTCAATGCATCGCCATGCGCAGCCAACAAAGGTTTTATTGCCGAGCAAAAACTGTCGAAATTAGCACGCGCTGCTGCCGGTTGATTCAAAAACGAAAAGTGCTTCCCGCCTCCTGTCCAAGGTTGAAAATAAGGCTCGAACCGTTCACAAAATCCAAAAGGGCCATAGTCGAGAGTAAGCCCCCCAGCGCCACAGTTATCGCTGTTAAAATTTCCTTGGCAATACCCTACTCGCAACCAATTAGCAATTAGATTCGTTAGTCGGTCACGGAACAAAACGGCCATCGCAATCAGCTTATCCTCAGTCGATAACGAATCATTTATCTCAGCTTGGTATTCACGCTCAATTAAGTGCAATACGATTTGTTCCAGCTCTTTAAGCGCGTCAGGGTGTGCGTTAACTCTCGCTCTACGCCCGAACAGCTCTAACTGTCCAACTCGTAAAAAAGAGGGCGCAACCCGCGTGGTGATTGCCACAGGGTTAGGCTGCATCACATCTGGATCACTCGAATATGATCCCTCTGAATACCAAGGCCGCTGCACCGTTTCCGATGTTGAGGCGAATAGGCAGAGCGAGCGCGTCGTCGCAATACCTAATGCATGCATATGTTCTTGTGCCAAAAACTCTCTAACACTAGAGCGCAACACGGCGCGACCGTCCGCACCACGACAATAAGGAGTGCGTCCACCACCTTTTAATTGCATTTCCCAGCGCTGGCCATTTAAAACCCCCTCGAAAACCGAAACTGCCCTGCCGTCACCATAGGCATTGCCCGTGCCAAACGGACATTGCTGAGTGTATTCTTGACCATAAATAGACAAAGCATACCCTGTTGCCCAACCAATTTTCGTCATCGGTGCGGGCGCGACGGAGAGGTCACCAGAGAAAAATTGTCGGAACGCGTCGGTACGTGCAAGGCTTTCAGTGAAGCCTAATTCTCGAAATAAAGAAGTGCTATGAATCACGTACTCGGGTGCCGCAATAAAGCTTGGTTTAACTGGCACATAATGCCCCGAAAACACCTGACGCGGGTCATAATCCTCACCGCTGTCGATCGAATGCGGATCACGCTTTAGCTTATTTATGAACGAATAGTCGGCATAATTCGCAAAATCATCAAGGCTCTCGACACTCGTAGATTTAGCGTTATCGGGTCGATTGTGCATAAAAGAGCAACCTTTATTGGGCAGTTATTTAGTGAGACGAGTCTAGCAAAATGACTGCTTTTCATGAATAATAAATGTTATGTTATAACATATTAAATTATGTTGTTCTGACGATTTAAGTAGCTAACGTCGAGGAAATGCTGTGGCTAAGACGACTAAAAAACCTAAACAATTGACGAAAGAACAAATCTTAAAAGCACCTGAGAAGGACTACATGAATGCGGCGCAACATGAGTTTTTCAGAGCCCTTCTCATCGAAGAACATGATACGACCCGCGAGCATATACAACAAGCTAAAGACCAAATGTCTAGCCCGATGGATCTTAGCGATGAGAATGATCGCGCCTCCTGGGAAGAGCAGCTTAATATCTCTATGCGTATTGTGGACAGAGAACAAAAACTTCTGCCAAAAATTATAAAGGCACTTGAGCGCATTCGATTAGGTGAGTTTGGCTATTGCAAAGAATCTGGGGAACCGATCGGCATTCCTCGCTTACTGGCTAGACCCACAGCAGAATACTGTGCGGACGTAAAAGTAGTCAAAGAAATAAAAGAGCATGTTTTTAAAGATTAACGCCCTGAAAAATACGCAATTTTTTGCGTAATACGGACCGGTGTTTAGCAATTATCGATGCGATAAATGAAGCGATAAACGCCCCAGATACGCGCTCACGCCTGCTAAAAGAAAATGCATTGAGCGCTTCGCTAGTTGATAGAGATTCTATTCAGTATTTTTTCGCTCTGATTGCAGCTTATTACGCACGTCCATCAACACTTTGCCGTAAGTGTTCTCGGCGCGACGATCACGGCCACAACCCCAGTAATAGTCGTATTGACTACCTTCCATTAGCTTAGAGTTGTTAGTGTTCAATAGCGCACTGGCAACCTCCTCATGCGCACAACATTTGGTATAGACTGCTCGCGTCATCATCACGCGACGCACTTTTTTCCAATCTGCACGGAGCTTTTTCAATCGGTTTCGGCCCAGTTTACGTGCCAGTTTTGGATGCGAAGCTTGACGAATTTTTTCTTGATACTCGGTGTTTAACGCCTCGAACTTCATCGCTTGAAAATAATGCTCGACGCTCAGCCATTCACGCTCGTCTAGTTTAAACGCATGCGGCGAAAAGGTACCCAACAGCTCATTTGGATCACTGCGATGGATGAAAATCGTTTCGTCATCCAAATCAGGAAACAGCATATACACTCCTTAAAACATCTTCCTTCGCATTAACTATAGCGCGATAGAATACCACGAACCTGCCCTAAATAAACCGCTCCAAACATGAGTAAATGATTCAGTACGGGGTACAAGTTATATAAGTGGATGCGCTGTCGCCATCCACGCTCTAAGGGTCGCACTTCCTCATACGCGTCATAAAAACGTTGATCAAACCCGCCAAATAATCGTGTCATCGCCAGATCAATTTCCGCCCAAGAAAAATAAACCGCTGGATCAATAAAGACCGGCTGTCCCCTCTCTGAGACATGCACATTGCCTGACCATAAATCACCATGCAGTAATGACGCAGGCTGCTCAGGCACCAAGGCATCTAATCTAAGGCATAGGGATTCGATCGCCTGCAAATCACCGACATCTATTAAACGCCGGTCTAAAGCCGACTCAGCAAGGGGTAACAAACGGTTACTGATAAAGAACTCGTAGCCATCTTTGTGCTGTCTATTAAGTTGGACACGATTACCGCAGTAGTTATCGTTAGCAAAACCGTGCAGATCTCGCGTTAAGCTGTGAATCAACGCAAGTTGTCGTCCCAAGGTTTCCCAGTAATCAGCACTGTGGTGTTGCGGCGGAATATATGATAATGCCAAAAAATTAGCCCCGCAGGCATGTACTTTAGGCGTATTAACGTTGCTAGCTGACTGCAGGTAAGAAAGCCCCTCTGCTTCGCACTGGAAGAAGTTAGTCGGGGCCTTATCAAGATATTTAACGAACAGGCGGTCCCCTGTCGTATTTTCACAGACCACATTTCTACAAATACTGCCACCATCCACGACCGTATCATGCAGTGGGTAAAACGCGGCCGCAGACAACCAATTGTCGAGGTCTTGCGGCAGCATCTTTTCTCCTAGTATTTAACGCTTTACAGTCTTAATCATCAATCTTAAGCACCATAAAAGAAGGCTTTCCTTGGCGTATAATCAGGGCGGGTATCGCCTTACCTTCAGGTAGATCCTCGACCAATTCATTAAACTCTTCAAGCGATGCAAAGCTGTTATTATTCAACTTAGCGATCACATCTCCCTGACGAATGCCTGCTCGATAAGCAGCGCCCTCTTGAATCTTCATCACTTGAACACCGCCACTTAGACCGAAGTCTTGTAATGCAGACTCATCTAACTCTTTCACAATTAAACCAAGACGATTCGCCTTCGCTGGCGCTTTTTTCATTGCCTTAACCGGCACATCACTCGACGTCGGCAGTTCACCAATTTTAACCTCGATCGTTTTCTCATCGCCCTGACGTATAACCGTTAACTCGGCTGTATCGCCTACTTTGGTTCGCCCAACCATATGCGGTAGTTGTGACGACAAACGGATCTCATCGCCTTCATATTCAATAATCACATCACCGGGTTGTAAGCCTGCGTCATCCGCGGGTGACTTTTCGACAACCTGCGCAACGAGTGCCCCGTAAGGTTTGTCTAGACCAAAAGACTCTGCTAATTCTTTGCTAACCTCCTGAATTAGAACACCTAACCAGCCTCGAGATACATAGCCTTGACCACGCAACTGATCGACAACCTCCATTGCCACATCCATAGGAATTGCAAAGGATACGCCCATAAACCCGCCTGAGCGTGTGTAGATTTGCGAATTAATACCGACCACTTCGCCATCCATATTAAACAG
>CAJWAD010000105.1 GCA_913020245.1 uncultured Oleiphilus sp. | reverse complement strand
GTGCCGCGAATATCGCCAAGCCAATATTCACCCTTACCATATTCCGGCCATGAACTCAGAGGGTAAAGACGCGATATTTCTGGACCCACTAACAGATTTTTACCTACTCTGAGCCACTCTTCTTCTCGGTCGCTTACCACCCAGAAAAAATCAACACGCTCGTCATCTTCATGATGCAGCACTAAGCCCAGGTAATCATGCTGTGTGAGGCCGCAACGCTCTTCTACACGTTTCAACACAACTAACAAAAACTCTTCATTCTTTGAAGATACAGAGTTTGCAAGGTAATGCTGTTGATTCCCAATTTTATCCTCAACACAGGTTAAAACTTGATCTCGATAGTCTAGATAGCGGCTTAAGCCTAATATGAAAGTAACAAGGCATGCCAAAAAAATCGAAAACAGCAAGGTAAAGCCGATCACTTTTCTCAGTAAGGGTGATCGAGATAAATCCTTTATTAATGCGCTTACCACCTGTAACCTCTAATCGAAAATACTGTCGTTTATTATTGTTGAATCAAGCCAAGACATTGCTCAGCATTCGTTACGCATTCTGACAGCGTTTTATTAATGGGACACTAAAAATATAACCATGCAACGCTATTGTTTATTATCTATGACTTATTTAAATTCGTGTACGCCCAACAGGGTCTTTTTCAGTAAACGGTATGTACGCTTACGCTTTTTGTTAATGGCGCTTGTGCTGTGTACCCCCAATGCCTTTGCTGATAGCGATGTCTCACTCACGCAGCCAATCACGGCATACAACAGAAGCCCGTTGCTAAGCAGCTTCCTAATTATGCCAAACCCGCAGCGTCAAAACGCCGAACCAGACACTTGGGCATTGAGCGTTGAAGCGGACCTAAGTAACTATTTGAGTTATTACGACACCGGAAAAGAAACGTATTATACCGATGGCGAAACCCTGTTTGTAACAAGCACCTTGTCTTACACTTTAAAAAACACGCTGCAACTCAGCGCAGAACTGCCTTGGATACATCATGGCGGCGGTGTGCTTGACCGAGCGATTTACAACTACCATGACATGTTAAGTTTGCCGCAAAACGGACGCATAGAGAACGTAAATGACCGCCTAGACATCCAATACCGTTATGAAAATCAGCTACTCGTAAATTTAAAGCAAACGAGCTCAGGAATTGGCGATATACGACTTCATCTAGAGCATGCAGGTGACGCCAATGAAACACTGCGGCTATCGATTAAACTGCCAACAGGCGATGCGGATGAATTAACGGGCACCGGCTCTAGCGACATTGCAATGAGCTATCTTTCCGCAAACCCCTCGTGGTTCAGTGAGCGAACTTGGCTAAAAGACGTGCCACTAACTCTTTGGTATAACGCAGCACTTAGCTTATTGGGCGAACATGAATTGTTGACCTCGCTTGAGCGAAATCCCCTGGTCATTTCTGGGCAATTAGGCAGCGCATGGCAGCTTAACAGGCATCATCAATTAAAATTACAACTTGATGGGCATAGCCCACTCTATGAGTCAGATGTTCGAGAATTAGGATGGGCGCCATTAATCGCCTCGTTTGCGTATGAATACCATGTAAACAAAGCCCAGCGCTTCAACGCACGTATCAGTGAAGACCTTCGTCCTCGCGTTACCCCTGATGTAAGTTTAGCGATTCAATTTGTTCATGGATTTTGAAGCAAATTCAGATTATCGTTATCCACAGAGATAATTAAATAGTAAAAACGTAGCAGTTTAGGTTTCACATTCACCTTACAAGGACTCTTTACACACAATGCATAGCACTATGTTTCGCCATCCATCGCTTCGCTCTTTCTCAAAAGCCACCCTATTATTTTTCAGCGCGAGTATGAGCTGTTTTACGCTAGCCAGCGAGCTTGATTTTCGACTCTCTAACGATGCGGTAAATGTTAACTTCGCTTCGTCATCCGATAGTTCGCCTCTGAGCATTGGCCTAGGCCATTTCTATCGTGATGAGGGCGATGCGATTAATATCACAAACTTAGATATACACACGGTCGGACAGACAGCGATCGGCAATCTGCCCACGACCGTTCTTCTTGGCATGCAAGCCGTATATATGTCTGAAGACAAGTTTAAGGGGTCTGCCACCGCAATCGGCGGCACCGTGCGCAGCAACTTACCCGACACCCCGGGTTTATCGTTAGAAGGCACCGTTTACTATGCGCCCGATATCCTCTCTTATGGCGACTCCGATAGTTACGCGCGCGCAAGAGCTCAACTCAACTATCGAGTCATTGAAAATGCGGACTTAATAGGGGGTTACCGATACCTGCGAACGGGTATAAAAGATGCCGGACATCGTACGTTTGAATCAGGCGTGTATATTGGTCTACGTATGAATTTCTAGTGCGCGCGGCCGTCTATTTTGACAACACCGCAAAGCTTTGTACGAGCCCCGCATCATGTGAAAGGCTGACGTGCAGGGCGCTTGCGCCCAGACATTGAAACCGCGATAGGGCTGCCTCGTGCAAAATAGCCGTTGGCGCCTCCTTTTCAACCCTAATATAGGCAATGTGCCGCCAAGAAACGCCTTGTGCGATTCCGGTCCCAAGCGCCTTAGACACCGCCTCCTTGACAGCAAAACACGTCGCTAACCAAGCAACTTTATCATCCGTTTTATGATAATTTTCCAGCTCCGTCGCATGAAGAATACGCTCAGCAAAACGTTGCCCATGGTCTTTAAATGCGCGTTCAATACGCGCAACCTCGACTAAGTCTGTCCCTACACCGAGAATGCTCATGCAGTCGCCTTTATCGTTTAGCGATTAGTGTATCGGATTGTCGTGTCATCAATCAGTTTACGCATATCGATCACCGCTTGCTTGAGTCCAACCATTAAGGCACGCGCGATAATGCTATGACCGATGTTTAACTCGTTAATACCACTAATTGCAGCGATCGCCTGCGTATTGTGGTAATGGAGACCATGGCCTGCATTGACAATTAAACCTTGATCCAAACCAAACGCAACACCATCGGCTATCTGACATAACGCATTTTTCTGACTCACAGCACCCTGTGCGTCAGCATAATGCCCGGTATGTAGTTCAATGGCTTGAGCCCCGCATCGCTTCGATGCTGCAATTTGCTCGCTAACTGGATCAATGAACAAAGACACCTCAATACCCGAGTTCACCAATTTGTTGCAGGCACGTGCGATTTTAGATTCATGACCAACCACATCAAGCCCGCCCTCAGTCGTCAGTTCTTCTCGCTTCTCAGGGACTAAGCAAACATGCTCGGGCTGAATTTCTAAGGCGAATGCAACCATCGCATCGGTGACCGCCATTTCGAGATTCATACGCGTCTTCAACGTTTCTTTTAACGTGCGCACATCTCTGTCTTGAATGTGGCGTCGGTCTTCCCGCGGATGAATTGTGATTCCATCGGCACCCGCCTCTTCTGCCAAAAACGCCGCTTGGACCGGATCGGGGTAGTTAGTACCCCGGGCTTGCCTCAGTGTGGCGATATGGTCAACATTTACACCCAAGAGAACACGGCTATTTGGTGTCATTTTTACTTACCCTCTTCCAATTTTTTGCTAACCAGTCCCAATATAACTCGCTAACCATTAGTCACTATTAACCTTTACAACGCATCTTTGCTGTTCTTTTTCACAATACTGGCTCGCTCTTGCACAAACTGCTTTAGCAACTCTCTGCTTGATAGCGTTCGACCGTCTAATGCAATATCCACCAAGTGCATAAATAACAGACGCATGTTGCGTCGGTTTAATTGCTCTGAGAAACGCTCTATACCCTCAATACCTTGGCTTGAAATATGTCCCAAAGCCTGCTCGACGGCTAGTACGTCTGACCCTTGAAAGATGATTGAGGATTGCGAGTTATTAGCCACCGGCACAAAATTCATTTCGCTACTTAAGTAATACGAATTTCCCTCTTCGATCGGTTCACCAAGAAAATCTTCGCTAAAGTCTGGTAACAAGCCTAATGAGGACAGTAGCTGCAGTTCAAACGTCCGCAAACTAAACGCCTGCGCTTGGAGATCTTTATTTGCATGATTCAGGCTCTCCAAACACCATGAATAAGCAAGAAACGCTTCTTGATTTGGCGCCATTGCCGGGAGCAGTTTTAGAACGAGTTCATTCGCATAATAGGCACAATAGGTTGCCTGACCGCGCAAGCGAAATGCCTTATTTGGCGCCTCAACCGACACCAAGGTTTTCAAATCACTTCGACCCGTCCAAGACAAAAGCAAAGGCTGAAACACCTGCAACCATGCGATGCTTTGGCTTTTTGATTTACGCCCACCCTTCGCGATAACTGAAACCTTACCCTGCTCTAAGGTAAAGACATCAAGAATTAGGGAGCTTTCTTTGTAGTGTCGGCGGTGAAGCACATAACAGGGTTGCAACGCTTGTCCGGCCATAATAGCGAGGCGTTACTCGTCTCGATAACCGAGGCTACGCAGCGCACGCTCATCGTCAGACCAACCACTTTTCACTTTTACCCACAAATTCAACATTACTTTTGAATCGAACAACTTTTCCATGTCTTTGCGCGCATCTCGACCAATAATTTTGATTTGCTCGCCCTTATCACCAATGACAATTTTCTTTTGGCCACTTCGCTCAACTAGAATAAGCGCACTGATATGGAGTATCTTCCCTTCTTTTTTAAACTCTTCAATTTCAACTGTGACAGAGTAAGGGAGCTCTTCGCCCAACTGTCGCATAATTTTTTCGCGAACCAATTCGGCAGCCAGGAAACGTTGACTACGATCCGTCACTTGATCTTCGGGATAAAAGTGAACACTTTCAGGCAAATGGCGCGCAATCAGCTCCTCTAGCGTGTCGATATTGTGGCCCTTTGTAGCAGAAATAGGGACGATTTCGTCAAACGCGAATTTTTCAGAGATTTTTTCCAGATGCGGCAGCAGACCGCTTTTATCTTTTGCTCGATCCACCTTGTTTAAAGCGAGAATAACCGGCGCTTTCGCTGCACTCACTTTCTTTAAAACAAGGTCATCTTCTTCTGTCCAATACGTTCGATCGACAACAAATACAACAACATCCACATCTTGCAATGAGCTTGACGCTGCCTTGTTCATATAGCGGTTAATCGCCTTATGTTCGATGAGATGCAGCCCGGGTGTATCGACATAGACTGTTTGATCTGCGCCTTGCGTTTTTATACCTAAAATCTGGTGTCGGGTCGTTTGGGGACGGCGCGAGGTGATACTTAGCTTCTGACCAAGAATATAATTCATCAACGTCGACTTTCCAACATTCGGCCGACCCACGATCGCCACAAAACCACAATGTGTATGGTCAGTCTGTTTCGTACCACTTAATGCCGCGCCCAACATACGATCAAGCTCTTGCTCGCTTTGTCCATTTGCTGGTTCAGCCGCGTCAGAACTATTCACCTTTTTATCCTTTGCACTCATTTACTTGCCTCTAAAATTACTAAGGCCTGACGTGCAGCCTCTTGTTCTGCGTAACGGCGACTTAACCCTACCCCTTCTGTATGCATCGCCATATCTGGCAATCGGCAAATCACATGAAACGTTTGGTCATGAGCTTCGCCTACTGTTGATACAACCTCATACAAAGGCAAGGTTTTGCGCAGTGATTGCAGATATTCCTGCAAACGAGTTTTTGGATCTTTTTCTGTGTGTTCAAGTGTCAAGTGAGTCAAACGCGACTGATACCAATCAAGCACAACCTTTTGTACGGTTGCATGATCACTGTCCAAATAAATCGCGCCAATTAACGATTCTAAGGCGTC
>CAJWAD010000104.1 GCA_913020245.1 uncultured Oleiphilus sp. | reverse complement strand
TCATCAACCGACACATCACCTACGTAAAAGCTATTACCGATTTTCCCACTGGTAATAGTTAACGGTTGCGGCGTGTAGTCACTATCGAATCGCGACAAAGTGCCCGCACCATAATCCCAACCGTATAAATAACTATCATGATAATTGAAGCCCGCACCATTCACTTTGGTGGTTCCCATATCAGCCGAAAGAACACTGTAGCTACCTATCGACAAATCAACCCCATAAGTAATGGGTGTGCCGGCGGGGGTTTGAATGATAAATGCCTCGGTCGGACAGGCAGCGAAAGGCGTTGATGCCGAAGCATAAGGGGTGAGAGAAAGGTACAATAGGGCGAGGCACAATGAGACGATCTGGCGTATAGACATATAGGCACCTTTTTTTGTTCGTGAAGCACAACTGTTTGTACTCAGGTGCTGCAGAAAAAAGACCCTGAAAATAAAAGTCTATAATATTTAGTGGCTTAGTTAGTTTTTTTCCGTAAAAAATTATTTAAAAAATGCCTTTTTTTCGCAAATTGGTTATGGAAAAGCGAAATAGTAAACCGATTATTTAAAGACCAAGCCTCTTCGGATTGGCGTTAAAACCATCAGATCATTTTTTTGGGTTTATGTGGCCGCTGCCCCACGCGTCACAACCAATAGATAATCGCAATATTTACCACCAAGACAATCATGGTGACGACTACACTAAACGTATGCCAAACTTTAAACGCGCGCTGGTTTCCAGCATCTGCCGCGCGATTGGTATACGGCACAGCCAGGGCGCAAAGCAGCGATAAAATAAACGACGCAGCTGCCCCAATTAGTATCTTCAAATTGTGCGCCCCCGCGAATGCAAGCGCGATGAGACCCGCCGAAAGCAATGTATTGATTTTGAACAGTATCGGAAAAATCGCACGTAACAAGGGTCTGGCCATGCTAATTTCTAAGGTTTTAAAAAGTAACGGCGCATTAATTACCGATTGAAAAAGGATAAACCCGACAATTACGCCAGACAAAAGATTAATAGAAGATTCGATCATAGTGCATGCCTTGCAAAGAGATGGGGCTGACAGGTCCTTAATATACCGAACTCATTTAAGGAGTTCCTGTTATTACGGTTAATGTTATCACGCAGAGACCGTAAGCCTTTTCGATACGATACTTTAGTTTCAATAACAAAACGCACTATTTCATC
The DNA here is from genome assembly GCA_913020245.1 of uncultured Oleiphilus sp. Taxonomy (GTDB): domain Bacteria; phylum Pseudomonadota; class Gammaproteobacteria; order Pseudomonadales; family Oleiphilaceae; genus PZPK01. The sequence continues at coordinate 4,640 of CAJWAD010000104.1, read as the reverse complement.
ACTTGCAGGGTGAAATACTGCGCTCACATAGCCAGATGAACGCACAAAGGTTAAAGTGCGTGATTAGCTTCTAGTCTATTTCATCCGATACGACCGCTGGAAATATAAATGAAACACCTAAATGCTTTTCTGTTTTCGCCCATTACCGCCGTTGTTTGTGCGCTTGCGCTACTGGTTTTTGTCGTCGGCACAAGCCGTACGAGCTTCTCATCCGTCTCAGCATCAGAACCAATCGCCGATACCTTATTGGTCGAATTACTTGGAAACGATATCAACCAAAACCAGCCGCCCTCAGATGAATATATTGCACGGGTAGAAGCCGCACAACGTGTTGAGTTAGGGTTCGATATTTCTAGCGTACTGACATCCATCTATAAAAAGGAGGGTCAAAGCTTTAAAAGAGGCGAGCTGCTTGCAAAGCTAGACATAAGAAGGCTTGAGGCAGAAAAAAACGAGTTAACTGCACGCTCTCAACGCGCTCAAGCGCTACTAGAATTAGCAGAGAACTCACTCACTCGACTGAGGGGTTTGGAAACATCTAATAACGTATCCAAGCAAAGGCTCGATGAAGCGGCCCAGCAACGTGACGCCGCTAAAGGTGACCTAGATGTCGTCAAAGCACAGCTATCGTCCGTGCAACTCGAGATTACTAAATCTAAGCTTTTCGCGCCGTTTGATGGCATTGTCGTAGATCGCTTAACCGATGCAGGGCGCACCGTTACACTCGGTTTACCTATCTTGTTAGTTGAACAATCCGGCAACCCCGAAATCAAGGTTAATATGCCGCTGGCGGCGGCACGCAAATTAGCATTAGGCCAAACTATGCAGGTACGTCATCAGGCGCAAGTTAGCGAAGCTAAAATCGATCGTATTAATCTTAGCCTCTCATCGAGCCGCTCAGCGGAGGTGTATTTATCGGCCGAAAAACGCAACATTGCTTTGATTCCTGGTGAAATTATAAAAGTTGAACTGCAATCAGAATCAGACTCAACAGATGTTTGGGTGCCACTCACAGCACTGGCTGAGTATCGACAAGGCTTATGGTCAGTGTTTATCGCCACACCCACAACAAACGGAGACGGAACCGAATTTATCTTGAAGCGATCGGTCGTAACCGTTACGAATCTGCGCGGTAATTATGCGCGTATCTCGGGTGGTGTCACGCCTGACAATAGACCGTATGTTGTGAACCAAGGAACCCATCGAATTGTTGAAGGGCAACAAGTGCGGGTCGCGCTCGTTGCAGATAAAACGGGCATGACACAATGAGCGACGCTAAGCTGGAGGAGACCAATGCCAGCAGTGGTTGGCAGACCGCTTACTATCGAAATCCTTACCTGCTCGTGATGACGATTATTCTTATTTTTGCTGGCGGCATCTCGTCTTGGTTTTCGTTACCGAAACTTGAGGACCCAAGAATCCCACAACGTTTTTTTCTAATTATTACTGAATATCCAGGCGCCTCCGCGCGACTGGTCGAGTCATCAATCACGGTACCACTAGAGTCGGCGTTGGCCAGCACGGCTGAAATAAAGGTAGTGAATTCAACCTCAAGCACTAACAGCTCAGTCATCACCATTGAACTTGACGAAACGGTGGATGACAGTAATAACCAACAGTTTATTTCAAGGATCAGCGACCGGGTTGCTGCGGCTGCACGCGACTTACCTAGCCAAGCCCTTCCCCCACGTATCGTTGAAGAGGAAAGCGTCGCCAGTGCCTTTACCTTTATCTCCGCGCTGGAATGGAAGGGAGATGGACCGCCACAGCTTGACATCTTGAATCGCATCGCGCGGATTCTCAAAGAAAGAATTGAGACGCTCTCCGGCACTGAGTATGTCAGCTTACATGGTGAACCTGAGGAAGAGATTCACGTCACCGTGAATGCCTCTGAAATCGCAGAGCTTGGGCTTTCCATGATGCAATTAGGCCAAGTGGTGCAAGGCTCAGACAGTAAAAGTGCGGCGGGTCGCCTGTTTCAGAACAACAAACTTACCAATATTGAAGTGAAAGGCGAGTTTGACTCAGTTGCCCGTATCGAACAGTTACCAATCAAAAGCGGCGACAATAACGTTTTGCTCGGCGAGATTGCAGCAGTCGAGAGAACGCATAAGCAACCGGAAGACAATATAACGCTTTTTAATGGTCAACGGACGGTGCTCGTCGCCTCCCGCATCAAACCCACCGAACAAACAGATGATTGGACGAAAAAGGTGCATCGCATTATTGACTCGGTCACCGATGAGGTTGGTGACTTAGTTGACATTGTTCCCGTCTTCAAACAATCCAAATATACCAATGATCGATTATCAGTGTTGGGTCAGAATCTTCTTCTAGGGATGCTGGCCGTGATGGGTGTGGTCTTGATTTTCATGGGATGGAAATCCGGTTTGATTGTCGCACTTTCCCTGCCGCTAACGGCGGGCTGCGTGTTATTTTCTCTGAGCGTTTTTGATGTCAAGATTCAGCAAATGTCGATGTTTGGGATGATCATGGCAATTGGCCTGTTGATTGATAATGCTATTGTGATGACCGAAGAAGTGCGCTCCCGAATTCAAGCAGGCATGGATCGAATTACGGCATTAAAAGAGGCCGTTGATCATCTATTTACGCCGCTACTGGCCTCTTCCTTAACAACCATTCTCGCCTTCATGCCGATCTTATTGATTAAAGGTAGCTCGGGTGATTTTATTGGTACTATTTCAGTCAGTGTAATCTTCGCGATCATCTTCTCGTATGCCTTATCGATGACCGTTATACCATCGGTATGTAGCCGGTTAGAAAAACCAAATGAACAAAATACATCGCCACGTTGGTGGGTAAATGGCATTCAGTCAACGAAGCATCGCGATGCCTTCGCCACATTTTTAAAAGGGACATTGGGTAAGCCTTGGCTTTCCATCATCCTGTCTATTGCTTTGTGCGCCGCCGGCTTTATGCTTGCGGGCACCTTACCAAAAGTGTTCTTCCCGGCAGCAGAGCGAGACATGTTTGAAATGCGTGTTTGGTTTGAGAAAGATATTAGTGTGTCGGGCGCACAAGAAAAGGTTCTGCAAATAGACGAAATTATTCGCAATCAAAAAGGCGTACGTCAAACTGTCTGGTCTATTGGCGACAGCATCCCCGTTTTTTATTACAACCAACTAATGAACAACAAGCAGCAGAATTATTACTCTGAAGTTGTCATTACGACGGAGAATGTTGAACAGTCAAAGAACTTAATTGACGACTTGCAAACCATTCTTAATGACCAATATCCTGATCTACAGATTGTAACCAAAGCGTTTTCTCAAGGACCACCGGTTGAAGCGCCATTAGAACTTAGAATTTTTGGCCCCCAAACCGATACCTTACGCATATTAGGTGAAGAGTTGCGAGGCGTGATTGCCAAACAAGACGGTGTACTGCATACACAAGCCAGTGTGAGCGGTGGCCGTCCGAAAATCTGGTTTAATGCCGATGAGCAAGCGCTTGCCGATGAGGGTTTACGATTAGACGATGTGGCACGCCAACTACGCAGTGCGTTTGAAGGTATCCATGCCGGAAGCATTTTAGAGGATGTCGTTGAACTACCCGTGCGCATTAGCGTGAGTAATCAGGAGCGTGCATCTATCGAGCAACTAAGAAGTTTTCCGATTATGCTTCCGAATGGAGAATGGGGGCCAGCCGCCGCATTTGGCACCTTCTCAATCACCCCAGAAGCCGCCGCTATTGGCCGACGAAATGGCGAACGCATAAATATTATTCATGGTTATTTGACGCAGGGCGTAAAGCCTATCGATGTCACAAATGCGATTGTCGCAGAGTTGACTGACAAAAATTGGCAGTTACCCGAGGGCTATCGCTGGAGTATCGGCGGCGATGCAGAAGAGAGCAATAAAGCGAATGCGTCGTTAAAAGAGAACTTACCGGTATTAATGCTGCTCATGATTACTTCACTTGTCTTGGCATTCAGAAGTTTTCGGATGGCGGCAATTATTGGTATCGTCGCGATTTTATCCGCGGGCTTTGGCCTTCTCTCACTTTGGATAAGCGGCTTTCCTATTGGCTTTATCCCTATTCTAGGCGTCACCGGCTTAATTGGCATTGCGATCAACGGATCAATCGTGGTACTGGCAGCCTTAAACGACAATGCACGCGCGCGCGCCGGCGATATTGATGCAATTACCGAAGAAACGATCGCCTGTTCCCGTCATATTTTGAGCACGACACTGACCACGATCGCGGGCTTTATCCCCTTAATACTCCTAGTAGGGGGGCAATTTTGGCCACCACTCGCCGTTGTCATTGCAGGTGGTGTCGGCTTATCGATTATCTTATCGCTATGGTTCACGCCCTCTGTTTACAAACTTTGGATAGGACGCGGTAAAGCAAAAACTGCGCGCACTGCACCAGGAGGATTACCGGATAGCGAGCATGCCTAACCATCTAAAACCATGGCAAAGCATGCACGCCTCTTTATACTGAAAGCACTAAGGGAGTGATGCTGTAATAATCAATACATCATCATCAATGAGATTACTTAGTATATCTGCTGGCGGCAAACCAGCGGTATTAGTGGTGTCAAGTTCGTCCAATGATGTCTCAAACAACACAATTCTCTGCACCTCATTTTCTTCGATGAGATTATCGCTCTCGTA
>CAJWAD010000103.1 GCA_913020245.1 uncultured Oleiphilus sp. | reverse complement strand
GAAATTGGTAGACATGAGGGATTCAAAATCCCTTGCTCGCAAGAGCGTGGCGGTTCGAGTCCGCCCACTGGTACCATTACTTTGTTTGTTTCCCTCCCTAAAAGCTGCATACCCTAACGTCAGTCTACCTTTCGTTAACTCACAAGTTTCGATCTAGAAATAAAGCACCGCATTGCTTAGAAAAACCTTAAAAATCATCGTTTACTATCGCGATGAAGACCCCAGCTACCCAGCACAACGCCAAATTAGCCACACTGTTTAAAAAATAGGCTAAGCTTTAGGTAAATAAAGTATTTTATTGGAGTTTGTTGTGAGCAACATTGGCCTGTTACTAGGCGGTTTAATGATCGGCGCTATCGTGCTGGCCATGCTTGAGAAAAAGACGCGGCTTATCTATCGAGCAAAGTGCCTGATGAGCGCTGCGCCGAAACGGCAGGTGTTAGAGGGTGACCAAGTGCCTGAATCCTTGCGTGGTGCAGAATTAGTGATGGCGAAAAAGACATTACGTATCAATGAGCCCATTAACACGCAAAGCAAACTTGATCAGGTCTGGGCCTTTGATGACCAGATTATTATTGCCAATACCGGCACCTGCAAAAGCGTGAAACCGGAAGACATAGAAAAAATGTCGGTACAACGAATCTTACTGGAAGCGAATGATTACGGCGAGGTATCAGACGTTGCGTATGTGCGCCTGAAATCACGGACAAACCGCGTGCATTGGCAACCCGTGCGTCTTAAAAATCGCGAATTATCTCAAGACTTACTGATTAAGAACTACCGCAATAAAGCAACGGCCTACGCGAGCTAATCGTGATGCACAGCTGCATTTGCGCGCCCAGTAAGTAAGGCGGCCCAGCCCCGAACCTCACAAAGCCTGCTCATACCATCACGAAAAGGACGACAGATGGAACAAACAACCCTGTATACGGTGCGAATCTACAAAGAAATATTTGCTTGCGATTCGCCTATTGAGGGCGGCCATGGTAGCGATAGCGAAGCAGTCGAACAGATCCTTCAACAACACCCTGATGGGGTGTGTTTAGAGTACGAGCTAACCCTTCCCTTTGCGCCTTTCCCGGGGCTAGAAATACAGGACTTTGACTACCCCAACGAGACATTTTTTCGGTCGAGTCCTTTATTAACGGTTAAGTGGATCAATGAGCGGCAAGTATTCCATTGCTATACGCGCGCAGACAACCCACCGTTTCAAAACGCGTCTGGGCAGTGGACCTATGAAAAATTAATCGCCCGAGCGATTAGTCAAGGCTGGACGACCACCAATCACCAAGAGGCGCCTCAGTAATACGCCATAGCCTGACAAACGTGTTATGTTAACGTTAACAACATCGCGCTAGTAATCACGCACCCTGCTAAGGCCCTTCAATTCTAAAACTTAACGCATTTACTAGGTCAACAGGCCTTAATTCGCTAGGATAGAGATCAGTCTTGGGCCCAACCAAGCCTAATGATTTTTTGGAGACCTACCATGCCCGCCTCAGCCGAAACCACTACCGCAACTCTGTTTAGAATGATGCTTGGCGGCGCGCTCCCCTTTATAACGATCGCCGCGGGGATTTGGTTTACGCCTGCGGTATATACGGAGTTTGTGAGTTTATTGTTCCTTGGCTACAGTGCGACCATATTTACATTTATGACCGGTACACTCTGGGGCGCGGCACTGACAAGTCCAAATTATGCCGCAACGAATAAAACCCTACTCAGTGCAATTGTTTTGTTTCTAGCGGCGCTACTTGGTTTTATATTAGGCTGTTTACTGCATATACTGCTGGGCTTAATAGTATTAACTGGCTGCTATTTATTGTTGCCTTTGGCAGAGCGATTTGCAGCGTTGCCCTTCCCTACTGCTTATAAAAAATTGAGAAGCCAGATCAATTTTATAGTCTTAGCCGGTCATTTAGCCATGCTTGGCTACTTCCTATTGACCGGCTAGCAACGCCTCTTATCTATGCGGTCGCTGGGCGCACAGAACAGGCCCCAGCATATAGGATGGGGCTAGCTACTGCCCAAGGCCTCAGCGAGACGCGAGCGTGATAATACGCCTTTTAATTTGCCCTCTTCATCGACAACCGGCAGCGGACATTCGTTATCGAGCGTTTCAGGAATTACCTCTTCCAATAAATTTGAAGGTGAGATCTCTGCCATGTCCTCGTATAGCTCATCACTCAAAAGATCAGACCCTGACGCATCACTTTCTTCAATGGCTTCCTCCAGGGTTTCTTGCGTCACCGCGCCCTTAAAACCGTCATCCGACACAACATAACCGTAGTCTTTTGTCGAGGCGCGCATTTGTTCTAAAGCTTCGCCTATGGTTTGCGCTGTAATGCGATTCACCGGCGCCTTCATTACGTTTTCTACGGTGAGTGCTCGAGCACGATTGACGTCCTTAACAAAGGCTTCAACATAGTCATCAGCAGGCTTAAGCAAAATCTCTTTGGGCTCACCTACTTGCACTAATTCACCGTCGCGCAAGATCGCGATGCGATCACCTAACCGGAGAGCTTCATCCAGATCATGCGTAATAAACACAATCGTTTTATGAAGTGTTTCCTGCAGTTGAATCAATTGATCTTGCATTTCGCTGCGTATGAGCGGGTCAAGCGCCGAAAAGGCCTCATCCATCAAAAGAATCTCTGCATCCGTGCACAGAGCGCGGGCTAAGCCGACCCGTTGCTGCTGACCTCCCGAAAGCTGCGCGGGATATTGGTCTTCGTAGCCCTCTAAGCCAACATCTGCAAGCCATGTTTTTGCTTTCGCTAAGCGCTCTTTCTTTTCCACCCCTTGGGTTTTTAAGCCAAACGCAACATTATTGACAACCGTTTGATGCGGTAACAAGCCAAAGTGCTGAAACACCATTGACATTTTTTGACGACGAAACATGCGCAGAGCACCTTCATCTAACTTAAGCACATCGTTGCCTTCGACCAATACCTGACCCGCCGTCGGTTCAATCAGCCGATTAAAGTGGCGAATAAGCGTAGATTTACCAGAACCCGACAAGCCCATAATGACAAAGATCTCACCGCGCTTTATATCAAGGTTAATATCTTTAAGCCCCAGGGTATGCCCAGTGTTATCAAGAATTTCTTGTTTGGTTTTTCCTTGCTCTATCATCGGCATGATGGTGCGAGGTTTGGCGCCAAAAATCTTAAAGAGCCCTTTTATTTGAATCAATACATCTTGGCTCATTCTCGCCCTCCTAAATACTGCTGCGAGCGTTTGGCATAAGCCTGGGAAACTCGATCAAAAATTATCGCTAAGACCACAATGGCGAGACCATTCAATAAGCCCAACGCAAAATATTGGTTAGTGATGGAGCGAAGTACTGGCTGCCCCAGGCCCGCGACACCAATCATCGACGCTATCACCACCATCGCGAGCGCCATCATAATGGTTTGATTAATACCGGCCATAATGTTGGGCATTGCCAGCGGCAACTGAACATTCCACAACTTCTGCCAGGGTGTCACGCCATACGACATGGCCGCCTCAAGCACCTCTTTATTTACCAAACGAATACCCAAATTTGTCAATCTGATCACGGGCGGAATCGCATAAATAATAACCGCGATGAGGCCTGGAATTTTGCCAATCCCTAACAGCATTACTACCGGGATTAAATACACAAACGCCGGCATGGTTTGCATGACATCAAGTATCGGCGTGACAAAGGCCTGTGTGCGGTCAGAACGTGCCATCAAAATACCAATCGGGATACCTAATGCAATTGAGAGCAGCGTGCTTACCGTAATAATACTGAGGGTGCTCATGGTATCTTCCCACATACCAAATAGCCCAATTAAAAATAGCGAAATAATCACGCCAATCGTCAGCCGCCATGAGCGCGCAGCAAGATGCGTAATCAATGCAATAATAGCAATCATCAGCCACCAGGGTGTGGCAAGCAGCAGTTTTTCAAACCAGACTAGGAAATATAAAAGCGGGTCGAAAAAGGCTTCAATATTCTCACCATATTCTCGCGAAAACTCACGATACGAACTATCTAAAGTTTTGCGTACCGTCACTAAGGTTTCACGACTCAGCTCTGGAAATTCAGTTATCCAAGACATTTTTATGCTCATTGTTTGGTGCAAACAGTTAACGAGTACATCAATAACTATTTTAAGTAAGGCAAGTAAGCACCGGGACTAATTACCATGCTTTGGTAACGAACCTCGGCTAAGAAAAAGGCCATCTAAGATGGCCTTTTTAGCGTTTTATAATTGGGCAATTGCCGCCTCAATATTTGCCGCTGCATCGGCACTCACCCACTGACTCCATGTTTCGCGCTGAGTCTTAAGGAAGTTTTCAGCTGCTATTTTACCATCCGCTTGGTTATCTTCCATCCACGCTAACAAATCATTCATCTGTGCGTTTTTGTAAGCTCGCTTGGTGAAATAGTCGTACGCTGCAGGCGATTTGCTGGCAAACGACTCTGTTGTGACCGTTTGAACAGATGAAGGCGGGTACATGGTTGGTTTAGGATCTGCGCAATCTTCTTTCGTGATGCACGCTTTGAAATGCTCTAGGTCAACTCCGGTACCAAAGTCTACTTTGGTCATTTTGTATTTACCTAGCACAGCAGTGGGCGCCCAATAGTAACCAAACCATGGCTCTTGACGCTCATATGCTTTAGCAATGGCACCTGATAACGCCGCACCTGAACCCGGATCAACGAGGGTAAAGCCAGCTTCTTCGAGCCCGTTTGCTTTAAACAGGTTGCCTCCAGAAATCTGACAATTCCAACCAGCAGGGCAGCCCATAAACATAGATTTTTCAGGATCTTCGGGATGCTCAAATAACTTAGCATTCGCCTTAATCCCGGCAATTGTACCTAAAGACGGGTCTTTATCCGTCATGTATTTAGGCACCCAGAATGCTTCCTCACCACCATCAGACAACGAATCGCCTGCGTAACGAAGCCTACCTTCAGCTACGCCTTTATCAAGCGCCTCGCGCAGAGAGTTACTCCACATTTCAGGCGCCACATCTGGCTCACCTTTTTCGACCATTGAGGTGCCGGTTGGCATCGTATCACCGGTGACTAACTTCGCGTCACAGCCATAGCCATGCTCAAGTATAAAACGGTCAACATTCGCCATAAGCGCGGCTGAATTCCAATTCATTTCAGCGATAGTGACGGTACCGCAGGTGACAGGAGGGGTAGCGTTGGTTGTTGCAGTTGCTTCTGTTGAGATTGTGTCAGTTGTCGTCGTTGTTTCAGTTGAAGTGTTTTCGCCGCAAGCAGAAATAAGTGCGAGGCTGCAGGCGAAGCTTACTAACTTAAGCTTCATGTGAATTCCTTGATTTTAATAATCATTATTATGAATTTGGTACTGCGTCTACCACTTTAGTATAAAGCATCTAGCCTTTAACATCTAACCGTCAGCAAAATGCTGGACATTTAGAGCGGAAAACTCAGGTGTTCCAATTAATATCAAGGTAAGAAAAAATTAAGCAGGATAAAACTGTATGTCAATCTGCATATTCGCGCTGAATCGCCATGAGTTTTTCTTGATTATCAAACAATAAATCTACTAACTCTGGTTGAAACTTGATGCCTCGCATTTCGTCTATAAAGTCGAGCGCCTTGTCCAATGACCACGACTCTTTATAGCTGCGCTTGTTCACCAGCGCATCGAACACATCAGCCAATGCAGCGATGCGTGCAAAAATATGGATAGATTCACCGGATACAGCATTAGGGTAGCCTGAACCGTCCCAGTTCTCGTGGTGCCCACCCGCTATCACTGCCCCCATGCGCAGGATTTCCAACTCCGAGGTCGCCAAAATATCATAACCAATTTGCGCATGCGACTGCATGATCACCCATTCTTCTGGTGTCAATTTACCCGGCTTATTGAGAATGTGATCTGGGATCGCTATTTTACCAATGTCATGTAAAGGCGCCGCTTTGTATAGCACGTCAACCTCCCGCTCATTTAACCCATAAGCCTGCCCTAGCGCTCGGCTGCTGAGGGCCATGCGCTTAACATGATTACTGGTTTCTTTCGAGCGGCTCTCGACCGCTTCGCTCAAGCGATAAACCATTTCACGCTGTGTTAATTCAACCTCGTTGTACATAGACTGGTTGTCAAAAGCGACCCCAATATTCTGCCCGAATATTTGAATTAACTGCTTATCCAATGTCGTTAAAGACTCAAAACC
>CAJWAD010000102.1 GCA_913020245.1 uncultured Oleiphilus sp. | reverse complement strand
CATGATTTTGAATCAGATGAGCTAAGCAAGGATTTGGGAAGTGAAATTGACCTGTTAGTTGCGAAGAAATTTAGTGAAACTTACAGCGGGGGTCTCAAGTACGCGGATTATTCAGCCGCGAGTGGTGGGGTAGACAAAACCGTGATGTGGGCATGGCTGGGTATGAAGTTTTAAGCCGTACGCGGCGGCCATGATCTAGCAACTTAGCTTACAAAAAAGCCCAACGTTGAGCTGGGCTTTTCATCACTGAGGCTAGATTATCTCACCGCATGAAGGGATTGAGCATCCTGCCGAATGTTCCAGTCAATTTCAATGGTGCATCCATAACCGCCAGACATATACAATCGCTATCATTTGCTGCTTGCGGCTGATGCCGCGTGGACGTGTCCGCTAAAACGAAATCGCCCGCATGATAATTACACGTTTTGTCGGAAAAACTTCCTTTCATCACAAGTGTAAACTCATTGCCCTTGTGTGTATGCTCTGGAAGCTGCTTCCCAGCTGCAATACGGAACAATTTAGTTGTGTACCGATCGTCGTCTATGTCAAGGGTAAACTCTTTCAAGCTACTCGACATGCCCTGCCACGCTAAGTTGTCGTAGTGGGCTGGCATGAATCTTTGTAGAGGCCTTGGGATCCCCGGTAGCATCTCTACTTTTTCGACCACTGGCTCTGGCTCGTCTAGCCGCTCGAGTAACTTGCCGATTGCACCCTCATCGAGCGCTAAAGGCTCTAGCGAATCAAGGATGTTTCCGCCCAACTCATTGAATTGGTGCATTTTACGCTGACAGTCGGGGCAGTGCTCGATGTGACATGCAAGCATGAGCCCTAGCGCGTTCGGCAGCTGACCTGCCGAAAACGCCATTAAAAGTTCATCAGTAGGATGATAATTAGCCATGACATCTGCTCTTTTGCTAGTATTTCCAATTTATTCATCGCTAACCGTAGTCGCGACTTAATCGTTCCAAGCGGTAATTCCAAGTCTTTACTTATTTCGCTATGAGGCTTGCCTTCGAAATAAACTTTGTATACCACTTGCTTTTGCTCATTCGGTAACGCGTCTAACAAGCTACGCGCCTTTTCGCCACTCAGATCATGATGCACTTGCGACTCCAGCTCGTCACCTGATTCTTCCAGCCACATGTCGTCCGAAGACACGGTTTCGTGCCGATTCTTCCGGGCGAAGTCAATTCGTCGATTCCTAATGATTGTGTACAACCAAGTTATCGCCGTGCCTGACTTTGGCTTGAACGTGTGCGCTTTTCGCCAAACATTTAGCATGCACTCTTGCACAATCTCTTCCGCGTCACTAACGTTTGCACCGCACTGCATCGCAAAGGCTTTTAGTCGCGGTGATGTTTGCTTGAACAACTCTACAAATGCACGCTTGTCTCGTTTTTCCGATATAGCCGCAATCAAATCTTCTAAGCTACTACTGCTGTAATCGGTCACATTTGTTGTCAAACTTCTATCCACGCACGGTTTCGGGTCACAATTTTGCAACGCTACCCGACTCTTCGTAAGAGGTAAAGAATTCATTTGATTCTCTCGATTATTCTATTATGGCTTTTATTAACTAAGGAGTTTGCCTTAATCACGAGTGATCCAGTCTTTTTAATGTAGCGTAAAAAATTCACACTGCACCAATACTCCTTATATACGGCGAATACACCAAATGGATCACCCTAATTCACTCGTTCCCCAAAAAAATATAGATCTCACTTCACCCAACAATTCAAACCATTACGATGTGATTGTGATCGGTGCAGGTCTTACTGGTGCGATCGTTGCCCATCAACTGAGCGCAAGCAAGTCTGTGCTGGTCATCGAGAAAGCCAGGGGCTCGGGCGGACGGTTGTCCTCAAAACGCGTATCGGGACTCCCACAAGGCTATGAAAATGCCCCACAGTTTTCGAGTGCCTCACTTGGATGCGATGAATTTAGCCTCAGCACGCAAACAGTTCATACCTACCTGTCAAGGTTATGTACCGACGCACTTGCCATGACCGAGCTTGATGACGGGTACAAATGCGCAGTAAAAGGGCGCAGTTCAGCGTGGACACGCGCGTTAATTAAGGAAAGTAGTTTAGCGTTCCACGAGCGTGTTCAATCAGTCGTGATGCATGACGGGATCTGGACTGTCACAACCGAGTGTTTGTCTGAGCAAAACATCTCGAAAACTTACTCGGCGTCCCACGTAATTTTAACAACGCCGCCGAAGCAAACCATCGAACTAGTGACGGCGCAGCGCGATGCGATGCCGCTGTTAAAAGGGGTCGAGCACAGCGCTTGCTGGCTTTCGGTGCTTATTCTAGAAGATTTACCTGCGTACCGAAAAGCGATTGAAACGTTTAATGCGCAGCTTAGCCCGAACTCGATGGGCCTGGTGCATTGTCAGGTGTTCGCGGAGCTAGATACGCCACATGTAGGAGCTGAAAAAGCGCGTGCTCTGATGGGGCTTAAATTGTTCGCAGATGAAGGTTGGAGTAAAGAGAATGCGGACGCTGATAAGCAAACCATCATGGCAAATTTTGTTACGCTTCTTGCAGAACTGCTAGGCGTCTCAGTTGACCAGCTAGTCGAACAGATAACGTTTAAACATTGCCACCGTTGGCTCTATTCTCGGCCGATGGGGAGCACTTGCTTACCTAACGCTTATGCAAATTTGGGCGCAGGATTAATGCTAGCAGGGGATTACTTTTGTGGAGCAATATCGGGTATTGAGAGTGCAATCATTAGTGGCTGCGAAGCATCGCAGCAGGTCATCGCTGAAAATGCGCTTGAAACCGAGGCATCATTATGAGCCGCGCCATGATGTGGTTTCGCAAAGATTTGCGCACCCTAGATAATCCTGCTTTTTGGCATGCAGCGCAGCATGACGAGCTCTGCGCCGTTTATGTGCGCTCAGAGATGCAATGGGATCGTCATGACGTCTCCCATGCCCAGCGGACTTTTATACAAAACAACGTCAAAGCATTGCACGAGCGGCTTAGTGGTTTACAAATCCCCTTGTTGATAGTCGAGGCGACCACCTTTTCACACGTACCCGCCCTGTTGCTTAAATTAGCGGCAGATCTTGAAGTAGACGGTCTATTTTTTAACGAAGAGTATGAGTTAAATGAGGCGCGGTTAAGTGATTCAGTGGAAGCTCAGTTTTGTGGTGCTGGCCTTGCCATTAGCCGGTTCCATGACCAATGTTTGCTCACGCCGGGCATCGTTCATACAAAAGCAGGCACGTTTCCAAAAAGTTTTACTGCATTCGACCGCAATGGCAAGGCGCTTTTAAGGACTCGTATGCGGCAGCTATATCCTCTTCCAGTCGCGCCGTCAGTCAATGCGATCGCACTAAAACGCGTCGATTATGCGGTCAACATTGATTCATTTGAGCAATTCAGTGATACGCATGACTATGATACTATTCGCTGGCCTGCTGGGGAGGATGCAGCGCATGTCAGTTTAGATGAGTTCATAACCGAGCGCGTAACGGACTACCCAGAAAATCGTGATTTTCCGGGGTTGGATGCAACTAGCCAAGTTTCCGCCTATTTAGCTGTCGGTGTCTTGTCCGCTCGTCAGTGCTGGCAGGCAGGAGAGGTCTTAACGGGTGGTGAAAATGAGGGCTTATTGGCGTGGCGTCGTCAATTGGTTTGGCGAGATTATTTCCGTCATTTGCTCGTTGAGCGCCCTGATCTGTGCCGGCATCAGCCCTATAAGCAGGAATTTACAGGACTGCCTTGGGAAGATTCGCCCCATTTGTTTGATGCATGGGCGCAGGGCAAAACAGGCTACCCCCTGGTGGATGCGGCAATGCGGCAGTTAAACACTGAAGCATGGATGCATAATCGCGTTAGGATGGTTGTTGCTATGTTTTTGTGTAAGCATTTGCGAATTGATTGGCGTAAAGGTGAGTGTTATTTTTCAAGGCACTTAATTGACATAGATCTTGCATCGAATAACGGTGGCTGGCAGTGGAGCGCGTCAACCGGCGTCGATGCCGCGCCTTATTTTCGAATTTTTAATCCAATACGCCAATCAACGCGTTTTGATAGGGAAGGTGAGTTCATCCGCAAGTACGTCCCCGAATTAGCGGATTTAGATCGAGACAGTATCCATCAACCTAACGCGGAGCAGGCGTTGGCAAGAGGCTATCCTTTGCCGATTGTTGATCACCGCGAAGCAAGAGAGAAAACGCTGGCAATGTTTGAGGCGTTCAAACACAGCCTTTAACAAACCGTTATTAATGTGTAAGGAATTATTTTTATGCAAGAGCAAGCTGGTTCTGGAATGCGGCAAATGATTAAGACCGTATTCGCTTGGTTTGATGCAGAAGCTGCTGCCAAGGCAACCGCCTCTAATCAAACCACAGAGCTGAAAATAGATTGGTTGCGTTGTTTTCCCTTTCTTCTGGTGCATGTATCTTGCTTGATGGTGATTTGGCTTGGATGGAGTCCTGCGGCAGTGAGTGTTGCCGCACTGGCCTTTTTTGTCCGCATGTTTGCGATTACTGGATTTTATCACCGATATTTCTCGCATCGATCCTTCAAGACTTCTCGCTTTTGTCAATTCTTTTTCGCGGCTATTGGTAGCGCCTCAGCGCAGCGTGGGCCGTTATGGTGGGCGTCGCATCATCGCAATCACCATAAATATTCAGATCGCGAAGATGATCTACATTCGCCCATTCAACATAACTTTCTATGGAGTCATTTGGGCTGGTTTTTGTCCAACAAAGCGTACGCAACGGACTATTCAGTTATTCCCGATCTAGCCAAATTCCCAGAGCTTAGATTTTTGAATCGCTTTGACTCGTTAATGCCGGCGTTAATGGCTGTCGGTATGTATTTGCTCGGCGACTGGATGGCGTCGGCCTATCCGGAAAGCGGCACAAGCGGTTGGCAAATGGTATTATGGGGATTCTGTATCTCAACGGTCGTTTTATTTCACGCGACATTCAGTATTAACTCTCTGGGTCATGTTTGGGGCTCTCGACGCTTCGCTACGAAAGACCAAAGCCGCAACAACCCTTGGCTTGCGGTTATCACCCTCGGGGAAGGCTGGCATAATAATCACCATCGGTTTGCTGTTTCAGCGCGTCAAGGCTTTTATTGGTGGGAGTTGGATATCACCTATTTGGTGTTAAAAGGCTTAGCTTTCGTCGGTATCGTGCGTGATCTAAATCCGGTGCCTAGGCGTATATTGGAGGAAGGTAAAGGTAACCCCCCCACTACACAGCCCCAAGGCTAGGAGATGTTTTGAGCAGAATCAGCAGCATACATACGGAACGTGGCTCGGCGCTCGATTATCCTGTCGTTGCGGACGTCGTAGCATTCAAAAATTTGTACAAAAGGATGAACAGAGACTCAATTACTTTTGAAATGCTGGCAGACGTTTACGGCGCCGACTTCATATTTACAGACCCCTTTCACAATATCAGCGGCCTCACCGCATATTATGACTACTGTGTCAGCATGTACCAAAACGTTTCGTCAATCGAGTTTGACTTCCACGATGAGTGGACGCGCGAGGACGCGGCTTGTCTTTCATGGACTATGCAGTTTAAACACAGACATATAAATAGAGGCAAGGCGGTCGCGGTTGATGGAACAAGCGTCTTGCAGTTTAGACATGACGCGATTGTGTTACAGCGCGATTATTTCGACGGAGGGCAGGCGTTGTATCAGCACCTTCCGCTTCTCGGGAGCGTAATAACTAGGCTCAAGAAGAGGATGACACCGTGAAGGACCCACAGCCCAGACACTCGTCCAGTGGTCTGTCTTGGATCATTGGTGCGAGTACCGGCATCGGTGCCGACTTAGCGCACACGATTGCACAGCATGAACCTTCAACCCAACTTCTACTCAGTGCTCGATCTACCGACAAACTCAATGATGTAGCGTCCCAAATCCGAAATGACACAACGGCGGCGAGCTATATTTTGCCGTTCGACATGAGCGGTGCCGTGCCAACAGAAGCGTTGCAGGACCAACTCGCTGAGTCCAATGTTTATTTAAACCGCGTTGTAATCAATGCGGGCGTTTGCGAATATCTCGACTCAAACGATTTAGACATCGGCGCGGCAGAAAACGTAATGGCAACTAACTATTTGGGGCCAATGAAAATTGTCCGCGCCGTGTTACCTATGTTACGCGAAGCGTCGTCGCATGGTTTGCGACCGTCGCTTGTTTTTGTATCTAGTAGCGTCACCTACCAGAGCCTCCCGAGAGCGCATGCCTACGGCGCATCAAAGGCGGCCATGCGTTATTTTGTCGAATG
>CAJWAD010000101.1 GCA_913020245.1 uncultured Oleiphilus sp. | reverse complement strand
CGACAACACGTGAGAATCGCATGAGTTACTCCAATTTATGGCTATTATTCGAATTATAACGCGCGTAAAATTATATGCCTACAACAGAAATGTCTAGTCATAGGCATCTCATTTTTGAAATCGTAACGAATTTAGTATTTGATGCCAGAACGTACCCTCTCTGTTTTCAACCAGCTTCGGCAATGCATCAAACACGCGCATGGCTGGCAATGGCTGAGTTTAAATTTGTCACGTGCGCAAATAAGTTGGCTAATGGCCAATACAAAACGCCAAGCGTATTTACACAGTGGCGGCACATTGTCCTCGCAACGCTTCGACATTTTTTGTGCAAACCCAGCAAGTAGTCTTTCAACAATCATCGAAGCAAAAGCGGCGCTTACTATTCAAACTGATATCAATGTACCTGCTGAACTTGCAAGCTTACCCTTTCTGGGTGGCTGGCTCGGTTATGCGTCATATGAATGTGGTGCCAAACAGCACATTGCCACAAAGAATCAAACAATTAAATCTGCGAGGCAACGCCTGCCGGATTTTGTTGCGCAGTATTACGCGTGGGCGTATGTGTATGACCGAGAAATACAACAGGGCTTTCTCATTTTTACCCCCACAATTGAGCGAACCGCGAGAGACATAACGCTGCGCTTATTTGCTGAAGCAATCGAGCATGCAAACGATCACGCATCGCCGGCCGCGATTGCCTTGAACCAGCTTGATTGGTCTCGATTAACCGCGGCCGCCAACTATCACACACAATTTACCAAGCTAAACCATTACATTTTGAACGGCGATTGCTATCAAACCAATTTAACACATGCCTTTGAATGTAAAACTAAATTGAACAAACCCGTCATTCAGAGCACGTTTACAAACCAAGCAGAAAAGATTAATAGTGGGTTTTGCGCCTACCTGGCTATTAACGACAACCAAGACCTGCTGAGCTTTTCGCCCGAGCAATTCATCAGTGTAAAAAATGGCACACTCATCACGAAGCCTATTAAAGGTACCGTTATAAATAAGCAGCAGTCTGCTGATGAGTTGGCCAAAATACTCGCGACAGATAAAAACAAAGCCGAAAACTTAATGATTGTTGATTTGATGCGAAATGATTTAAGTAAAGTATGTGAATTAAACAGCGTAAAAGTTGATAAGTTATTTAAGATTGAAAGTTACACCAACGTGCATCACCTGGTCAGCACCATTTCCGGCAAGCTAACTAAAGATACCTCGCCCTTCGATGCCTTTATAGAATGCTTCCCTGGCGGTTCGATTACCGGCGCGCCAAAAAAACGTGCGATGGAAATCATTAATGAGTTAGAAGAAAGTGAACGCGGTGTGTATTGCGGATCGGTATTTTACCAAAGTATTCATGGCAATTTTGACAGCAACATCCTGATCAGAACGATTGCCAGAGACCGTAACACCCTAACCTGCTGGGCCGGTGGAGGGATTGTTGCCGATTCAAAGGTAGAAGCCGAATATCAAGAGAGCCTAGATAAAGTCGCCTTTCTTACCGGCATTGCGCATGTGGACGACTAACTATTAAAGTTATTTACTAATAAAAGGTAGTGCGTTTTTCAATGCAGCGTTTTCTGCGGATCTTCATCGTTTCTCTGGTTACTTTGAACACGCTCAACATCAGCCCCTGATCTATTCACCTCAGGCGCTTCAGTTTGCGACACGGATTCCTCTTTAAACGCATCGAGCTCTAATTGTTGTGATACCTCTCGGGCAATCACGTCTATATCACGCAAATCAGTCAACGGCGGCAAGTCATCGAGCGATCTCAAGTTAAAGTAGTCAAGAAACGCTTTTGTTGTGGCGAAAATAGAGGGGCGACCCGGCACTTCGCGATGACCAATCACGCGCACCCAATTCCGCTCAAGAAGGGTGCGTATAATTTGTGAACTCACCGAGACACCCCGAATATCCTCAATCTCAGCCCGTGTAATCGGTTGGCGATAAGCAATCAAGGCAAGCGTTTCAAGTAAGGCACGGGAATACTTTTGCGGCTTTTCTTCCCATAACTTAGCCACTAACTCACCATATCGCGCATTGGTTTGAAACCGAAAACCACTGGCCAATTCATTTAGTTGAATACCGCGCGCATGATAACGCACCTTCAATCGAGCCAGTGCAGCCCGAATCTCTTGACGCTCCGGCCTTTGCATTTCATCGAATACCGCCAAAATATGATCAACCGTTAAGGGCTTACCAACGGCCAATAAAATGGCCTCCACCACGGCGTCTAACTCAAGCGATAAGTCTATTGCTTTCGTCGCCTCGTCCTCGTTTGCATTGCCTACTGTTGCTTTATCGGCTGTCATAACATCGACCTCGCTTTTATATGAATAGACCCAAACGTATTCACTTGAATTAACTCAATCAGCTGTTCCTTTACGAGCTCCATGATGGCTAAAAAACTAACGACCACACCCTGGCGTCCCTCTTTCACGCTAAAAAAGCTCTCAAAACTATGATAGGTGTCACCACTTAAGCGATCTAGAATGTAGGCCATGCGCTCACGTGTGGAAAGCTTTTCGCGTTCAATTTGGTGGCTTTCATATAAATCAGAGCGCGCTAGTACACCTTTTAACGCAAACATTAACTCTTCAAGGCTTACTTGAGCCTGCGGTCGATGGGTATTTGCAACCAACGCCTCCGCTCGCGACGTAAACACATCGCGGCTTACTCGCGGCAACGTGTCTATATCCTCAGCCGCTTGTTTAAATCGCTCATACTGTTGTAATCGACGGATTAACTCTGCCCGTGGGTCAGGCTGATCTTCATCATCACTGGCCACTTTTGGCAATAACATCCTCGACT
Organism: uncultured Oleiphilus sp.; assembly: GCA_913020245.1. GTDB lineage: Bacteria > Pseudomonadota > Gammaproteobacteria > Pseudomonadales > Oleiphilaceae > PZPK01. Next base: position 3,465 of record CAJWAD010000101.1, on the reverse strand, counting down.
TAATTTCCGCGAGCGTCGCGGCCATCACTAAATATTCAGCGGCCATTTCAAACTTCATGGCTTCAGCTAGTTCAATGTACTCCATGTATTGTCGCGTAATGGCCGAAACATTGATGGAGAGAATATTCATATTCTGTCGACGGATTAGATAAAGCAATAAATCGAGGGGCCCCTCAAATGCTTCTAAAATAACGGACAGCGCATCCGGCGGTATGTATAAATCTTGCGGCATGTCGGTGATCGGTTGCCCGTCAACCAATGCCAAGGGAAGTTCTTGCTGAATGATCGGCGACGGTTCAGACGTTTTGTTCTCTGCTTGATCATCCATTTTCTGACCACCGCCTCTCAATAACATTTAGCCTTAGGCGCCGAAAGATAAGCCCATAGATTGTCGCACTTCTTCGAGAGTTGCTTTCGCCGCATCACGGGCACGCTCACTGCCCTCACTTACAATACTGCGCACTAATTCCGGATTATCTTCATATTGTCGAGCCCGTTCACGAATCGGACGCTGTTCCTCTAACACTCGGTCAATCACGGGTTTTTTACAATCTAAGCAACCAATACCTGCACTTCTGCAGCCTTCCTGCACCCAATTTTTAACTGACTCGTCAGAATAAACCTCATGTAACTTCCAGACCGGGCATTTTTCCGGGTCACCTGGGTCAGTTAAGCGCACACGTTGCGGATCGGTTTGCATGGTTTTAATTTTCCGCGCGACCTCATCTGGCTCTTCGCGCAGGCCAATCGTATTCCCATAGGACTTAGACATTTTCTGTCCATCTAAGCCGGGCATTTTAGAGGCCTTGGTTAGCAGCGGTTGCGGCTCCGGCAAAATAACTTTTCCGCCACCCTCTATAAAACCAAACAAACGTTCACGGTCACCCAAGGAGATATTTTGCTGATCTTTAATGAGGGCACGGGCGGTCTCAAGGGCCTCATCATCACCTTGCTCTTGATAGCGCTTCAACAAATTACGGTAAAGTTTGGCACTTTTTTTACCCATTTTTTTGATAGCCGCTTCCGCCTGCTCTTCAAAACCTGGGTCCTTGCCATATAAATGATTAAAACGTCGCGCCACTTCACGCGTTAATTCTACATGCGCTACCTGGTCGGCTCCAACCGGCACTAAGCCTGCGCGGTACACCAAAATATCCGCACTTTGCAGCAGCGGATAACCGAGAAAACCATAGGTCGCTAAATCTTTCTCTTTTAACTTGTCTTGTTGATCTTTGTAGGTTGGCACACGTTCCAACCAGCCGAGCGGTGTCATCATCGATAACAATAAATGCAACTCTGCATGCTCAGGCACATGCGACTGCAAAAACATGGTCGCAGAACCCGGGTTAATGCCCGCAGCCAGCCAGTCAATCACCATATCCCAGACGCTCTGTTCAATAATGAATGGATTTTCATAATGCGTTGTCAGTGCGTGCCAGTCTGCTACAAAGAAAAAACATTCGTAATCGTGCTGCAACTCTACCCAATTTTTTAGAACGCCGTGGTAGTGCCCCAAATGCAACTTACCCGTGGGGCGCATGCCTGACAGCACACGTTGCTGTAACTCAACCGAACTCAAACCTAACTCCTAACACGAAAAAAACGAGATTATATAGTGTTTCAAACGGATTCCCTAGCACATAAAGCGACGGCATCACTCAGGCTATTAATCGCGCGGAACCCGCATCGTCACAAACTCTTCTGCAGCCGTTGGATGTATCCCAATGGTTTGGTCGAATACACGTTTCGTTGCGCCGGCTTTAATGGCAATTGCTAGGCCTTGCAGTATTTCTCCGGCATCGGGGCCCACCATATGCACGCCCACTATTTTATCGGTTGCGGCATCCACAATTAACTTCATCAACGAACGTTCATCGCGCCCTGATAATGTGTGCTTCATCGGTTTAAAAGAGGATTCATACACTTGAATAGCACCGAACTCACGTTGCGCCTGCGCTTCAGTCAAGCCAACCGTTCCGATATTGGGCTGACAAAACACGGCCGTCGGTATATTTGTATAATCCACGGGTATTAGCGCCTCTGGGTTAAAGAAAAAACGAGACAAATACATGCCCTCTGCGAGGGCTACCGGCGTTAATTGCAGCCCACCAATTACGTCACCAATCGCATAAATACTGGGCACATTAGTTTGATAGTGTTGATCAACGATTATAGAACCGTTCGCTCGCAAGGCGACGCCCTGCTTTTCCAGACCCAGCCCATGCGTTAGTGCCTTGCGACCAATCGCTGATAGCACTAAATCGGTCTCGGCGTTGTTGCCGGAATCAAACGTCACATGAAAACCTGACTCAGCTTTTTCAATGCTCGCTATATTATCGCCAAGCTTCAGCTTCACGCCCTTCTTTTGCACTTCTTGCATCACAAAATGACGCACACCGTCATCAAAGCCTCGCAATAAGAGATCACCACGGTAAACCAGCGTGGTATCCACCCCTAATCCGGCCATAATGCCGGCCAACTCAATCGCAATGTATCCACCACCGAGAACAATAGCTCTTGTTGGCAGCTGGTCTAGGAAAAAAAACTCATTTGACGTGGCGACAAACTCTGCACCAGGGAAGCTTGGATTATTTGGCCAACTTCCTGTCGCGACGACAATACGCTTAGCGGTATACGTCTTGTCAGCAACTTGAACAGTATGTGGCCCGGTTATTTTGGCACGACCGTCGATAATGTGCGCGCCACTCGAGGTCAAGAGTGATTGGTAAATACCATTCAAACGTTCGATTTCGGCATTCTTATTCTTAATAAGTGTCGGCCAATCAAAGCTTAAATCGCCCTTATTCGACCAACCAAAGCCACCGCCATCCTCAAGCTCTTCAGCAACATGTGACGCATAAACGAATAACTTTTTCGGCACACAACCGACGTTGACACAAGTCCCGCCAAGATAGCGTTCTTCAGCCACCGCAACGCGCGCGCCGGTCGCCGCCGACATACGAGCTAAACGCACCCCACCCGACCCTGCGCCAATCACGAACAAATCATAATCGAACTCGGCGATTGGTTTTACTACTTCTGACACGGCAACCCCTGGAAATTGTTAGTAAACATAAAACGATGCAACTGGCCCACCTAAGAGCGAGGCTTAAACAAAATACTTTCTACAATAGTCCCCAGCTTTACAACGCCCAATACTTGATAACCTATACTTTTATAGAAGTTCAAATAGCGCGCATTACCCGTATCTAAAATAATGCCTTTAGATTTTGGGTTTTGCGCGCAAATATCCTCTAAGGCCTGCATTAACTGGCGACCATAACCCATATTTCTATAATGCGTGTCGACGCCAAATAAAGGCAGCTCGTGATGAACACCCTCGGGCACATGCTTGTGAATCTGCCGATGATAATCCATATAACGCCAGGTGCAATCCATCCCAGCGGTCAGCATCATGCGTGCTCGCCAAGAAAACTGTTTGGTTAAGTTAAGACGGATATCTGG
>CAJWAD010000100.1 GCA_913020245.1 uncultured Oleiphilus sp. | reverse complement strand
ATGTTTGCCTTTCTAGCCGTTGAGTTAACGGCGCTATTTCTATTGATTAGCTACATCGTAGGCGTACTGCAAGACTACATACCACCGGCAAAAATTCAGGCTATATTGAGCGGCAAGCATGGTAAGGGTTATTTCGTTGCAGGCTTATTAGGTGCCATCACGCCTTTCTGCTCGTGCTCAACGATTCCGTTCCTGAAGGGGCTATTAAGAGCTAACGCCGGGTTTGGTACGATGATGGTATTTTTATTCGCCAGTCCATTGTTAAACCCAATCATTATCGGCTTGTTTGCGGTCACGTTTGGGTTGGCTGTCACGGTGTTTTACTTTGTGGTGGCTATGGGGGTTTCGGTCATTGCCGGCTATACCCTTGAGAAGTTAGGTTTTGAGCGTTTTATCAAAGCTGAAGCTTATATTGCGCCGACCGCGTCGCGTTGCGCTACTGGCTGCAACGATAGCAAAGCAACCGTCAATAAGTGGAAAGCTATCTGGCAAGTAACATGGGTCGACTTCAAGAAAGTATTGCCGTATCTAATAGGTGGTATTGCAATAGGCTCAATGATCTACGGCTTTATGCCTACTGAGTATGTGTCGGCTATGGCTAGTGATGACAACCTGTTGGCGGTACCTATTGCAGCGATCATCGGTATACCTTTGTATATTCGAGCTGAAGCGGTGATACCACTGAGTGCGGCCTTAGCAGCAAAAGGAATGAGTTTGGGCGCGGTGATGGCCCTGATTATTGGTAGCGCTGGAGCCAGTCTCACTGAAGTGATTTTGCTGAAGTCTATCTTTAAAAACCAAATGATCGCGGCGTTTCTTTTGGTGATTATAGGCATGGCAATCGGTGCAGGTTATCTTTACGGTTTCATCTTTTAAGCAATATGCCCCGCCAAACGAGTGGGGCTTTTTAATTCCTTTTTAATAACTGCTAAGGCACAACGCTGGCATTTCCAAATAGTTAGGGTGTCGCATGTTGCTCTATAATAAGGCCATGTTGCTTCGCCACGACAAGTTTGCCACAAAGAACGGCATTAAAGCTCATTAGCCGCTTATACTTGCACAACATATAGAACAACTCATACTTGTCTTATATTCTGTACAAATAGAGTTGTGGTTATGAAAGTTGTAAATTTCTCTGAAGCGAGAAATCAGCTTAAAAGTGTATTAGATCAGGTGGTTGATGATGCTGATTATGCTGTTATCACAAGGCGTGGTGCAGAGGATGCGGTGGTTATGTCACTTGCGCAATTTAATGCGGCTAATGGAAACCGTGCATTTGCTCAAGAGTCCAGCAAATGCTGCTCATCTAGGTAAGCCAATTTAGCCATATCGTGCAGGTAAAACCGAGGCACATGGATTACCCGATGATTGATGTATTGCGTGGACCAAGGAGGCTTGGTCTGATTATCTATATTGGCAAGACCAAGACAGAAAACGTTGCAACTTATAAACAAGCTAATAACTGATACGCAGCGTCGCCCGTTTGAAGGTAGTGGTAAACCGACGCCTCTAAAAGAAAATTTTCCAAGGTTTTGGTCTCGTCGAATAGATGATACTAATCGTTTGGTGTGCGCAGTTGACGAAAACAAACTAACCATTAGTTCTTACCGCTATCACTATGAAAAATGATTTAACCAAGCGTTCAACTACTGCAAAAATTTAAGGAAAGCTTATGTCAAAAGAAGAGAGAGATATTGAAAAAACGTATGCCACGTCAGAATTTGTTGCCAAGCTACGCCGCCTTGCCGATGCCTTAGAGACGGGTGAAAAATTCGAGATACAAATTGCGGGCGAGCGCATCTATGTGCCGGTGCGCGCCACGTATACTATTGAACACGAGCGCGGTGATGCTGAAGAAGAAATAGAATTCCAAATAAAATGGACAAACGACTAAGTCGCCACAGGTTTATCGGTCACTATGAAGATCTTTATTAATTGGCAAGACATACAGTCTTTCGATGATTTTTACGATTGCTTTTTGCCCCAAGTAGAAGCCCCTGATTGGCATGGCAGAAGCTTAGAAGCACTTGCAGAGAGTCTGGTTAACGGGGCGATTAATCATATTGAGCCACCCTTCTGCGTAATAAACACAAATGTCGCCGCGATATCGCCTGACACACAAAAAATTTATGCAGCGATTTCTGATATATTTGAAAAGGCAAATAAAGCTGGCCGTAAGATTCGCGTGTTTGATGAATAGCCAAACACGTGGCAGCTCATTTTTCAGATTGCGGCTTATGCCCTGCACTTTTGTTATGCTGAAAACCCGTTTATGTGCGTTACACGCATGTATTTCGCCAATAAATATCAAATAATAAACCACGATAAAACTTCTGATTATCTATGACTTCCTTATCCGATCAGCTACAACATGCCTTTGCATTGCAACAGCGTGGTAACCATGCAGAGTCGATCTCTGTATTGAAGAAATTGCTTAAAACCTTCCCAAAAGAAGCCCAAGTTCCTTGGCTAATTGGTGTTGCTTACCTACATGAAAAAGATCTTACGCGTAGTGAGAACTACTTAAAAAAAGCCCGTAAACTTAAGCATGATGATGCGAATGTGCTTAACTCACTGGGCATGCTGAAGCTTGAACAGAAAGATTATCGCGCGGCGTACGAGTTCTTTTCTGCCGCTTATGCCTCGCAGGCAAACGATATCTCCCTGCTTGGTAATCTATCGCTCGCGGCGAGCGGCATGGGCGAATTTGAGCTCGCCATCTCGCATGCAAAAGAGGCGTATACGCTTTCTGGTAATCATCAATTGCAGGCCTTTAAATATGCGAATGCCTTGTCCGGTGCAGATCATTTTAACGAGGCAATTAACGTACTTAAGGAAGTAACCCAAGCATCGCCGCGATACCTTGAGGCATGGATGAATCTCGGTAATAACTTAAAAATTAAAGGCCGCTTTGAAGAGGCGAAAAAAGCCTATGAAAGCGCGTTGAAACTAGATGAACATAACGCCGGCGTCAAATTCAACCTCGGGCTTTTATTATTACGTGAGGCCGAGTCAGCGCGCGGCTGGCAGCTATACGAGGCAAGACGTGAGCTCGTTGAGTTCCAAGATAAAAACTTACAAAAACTGAATGCCCCCTATTGGCAAGGTGAAGATTTAACCGGTAAAACCCTCCTAATTTACAGTGAGCAAGGACGCGGCGATACCTTACATTATTGTCGATATTTAGCATGGGTAAAGGCACGTGGCGCGGCCACTATTGTGCTTTATGGTGATCCCAAAATGCAGCGCCTATTTAACTCGCTTTTGGGTTTGGATGAGTGGGTGAATGAGGGCGATAAGTTACCCAAGCATCACTACCGTGTGTCGATCATGAGCTTACCGAGTATTTATTTTAGCCTGGCTGATACGCACCGTTTTATGCACCCTTATTTGTCGGCGAGTGATGAGAGCGTCACGTACTGGCGCGACTATTTCGCAAGGCGCGGGCAAGAAACGGCAACAACTAATCAAAAGCGATTGCGCGTGGGTATCGTATGGCAAGGCAACCCCGGTTTTTTGTGGGACCGGTACCGGTCTATTCCTCTGGTGGAGCTCAGCCCAATTATTGAAGATGAGACCCTCGATATTATTAGCGTGCAAGTGTTTGATCCCACCAAGCAACTCGCCAGCTTTAAGCGGGTCTCGCCACACTTAGCAGCACGCATTGATGACCCCACCGATAGTATTCGCCGACGCGGCGCATATTATGACGATACGGCCGGCCTGCTCTCTCAACTAGATGCGGTGATTACGACCGACACCTCAATGACGCACCTTTGCGGTGCGCTGGGCGTCAAGACCTTCTTACTGCAAGGCGCCTATTCCGATTGGCGATATGGCACCGACGAGAAACAGGTACCAGATTACCCATCTATGTCACTGTGCCGTGAAGATGATTGGCATCATTGGTCGAGCGCCGTGCATAAAGCACATGGCGAATTGCGCGCTATGCGCTCAGCGTAGAGGTCGTAACTAGAACTTATTGAGCTCTTTCTTTAGCGCGCGTTCTTCTTTTGATTCTCTGCTTGCCGGGTCGATAATCTGCGGTAAATTGCTAAAGACTAACACGCCAATCAGGCTCATGCCTGCCCAAATATATTCCTCTGACCAAGCAAAAACGACGCATATAGCAACAAATACGATACTGATGGTATTGCTGATTACATGCAGTACCCTGTTTGACGGTTGGTTTGTCATAATTCTTCTGTCTATTTTATGCGCATAACACATACTTGGTTAGTTAGGTGATCAAACGTGTGCATGGCTAAATCTTTGTTAGATCAACACCGTTACCTATAAAAAGAGGTTAAATTAAAAGCTTGATGACTACCGAGAGCGGCTTCAAGTTTTTAATACCCCCGCCACAGAGATAAAACACATACCGGCTCAGAACGTACATGCGACGTAACGTGAGCCTAGGGCGATATTTTTCGATCTGAAAGAGTTGATCATTGAACAATGGATAAAGAATGAGAACAATCTACGTAAAAGCACTACGAATCAGCACGGGGCTCGGACTCATTATGATTGCTAGTCGCTATCTTTACTATGCCTGCATGTTTGCCGAAGTTGACTGGAGAACAGGTATCCATAGGTTTAGCGAGAGCCCATTTACATTCTCAATGTTCGTCGTCATTTTCATCGTTGCGCTTGTTTTAGGTCTTTATTTAGTATGGATTGCTTGGAAAGATAATAGCGATTAGCGCTCGCCCGCTAAATAATCATTTTATTGCCCCCACTAAACGATGCCCAGCTGCCAGGAATGCCGGTAGCAAATACATTGGTGTAGACTTCGTTTATATTGGGGCCTTTAGTTGATTTCTATGGGGCGTCAACGCGACGGCGAAGACCAATAACTTTAACGACTATGGGGCGTCTATGTTTCCCGAATTAAAAACGGTGGGGCTGTTTCTCGCCACGGCAATCGCTGAAATTCTCGGTTGTTATCTTCCCTATCTTTGGTTGCGCGAGGGCAAATCAATTTGGCTTCTCGCACCGGCGATGGTGAGTCTTTCTCTTTTTGTTTGGTTATTGTCACTGCACCCCACGGCAACAGGGCGGACCTATGCAGCTTATGGTGGCGTCTATATTTTTGCCGCGATCGTATGGCTATGGGCGATAGATGGAATTCGCCCAAGCACTTGGGATTTGCTTGGCTCCGCAGTCGCAATGGCGGGTATGGCCATTATTATGTTTGCGCCACGAGGCACCTAGAAAATAATTCTTAATGATCCGCACCCAAGCATTGCGCCTGCGAGGCATAAACCCTTAATTAATTAGTGATAGAAAGGTTGCTAAACAGATGGAAAAAATAACTAAATACTCCGCCTATTTTTACGGGCTAGCGGCAATTGCTGGGCTTATTTTCACCTGGCATTTCAACCTTCAATTTATCAGTGAGCACGACGGTTTTTCACTTGTTTCATTTATAGAGGAAAGTTTTGCTACCAATGGCGCATCTTCCATAACGAGTGATTTTATTGTGGTGGCGTCGGTCTTTTTTTTCTGGTCATTTAAAGAGGCTAAACGGCTTAATATGCGCGGTTGGTGGTTGTTTCTTATAGTTAGCTTTGGCGTAGCACTCGCCTTTACGATGCCGCTGTTTATGTTAATGCGCGAGCGCCGTATCGCCTCATTGGCCGCCAATATGCCTCCTCAATATTCTGGCGCTAAACAGGCTTAAACTGATGAATAAAATTAACCCAAAGAAATTACTGCATAGCAAATGGACTGCCATCAAACCCGTCAATAAGGAGAAGCACTTTATCGTGACAGAGGTTGAGTTCGATGAGGCAAGGGAAGGTATGGTGCTTTCGTGCACGCTCGAGGCGGCTTTTTCTCGACGAGCAAAGAACATAAATTGGCATGAGTTAAAAGAAAGCGACAAATGGTTACACGGTTGGAAATAAGCCCAAGCTAACCGTAATCTTGTTGCTCTGAAAATCTACTCGCCAATACACGGAGAGCTAGCGCGATGACGCAGTTAGAAGAACAAAGCATTAGTTGCCCCTACTGCGGCGAGGCCATTGAGGTGCTCATCGATCCGCAGGATGCCGGCGACGAATATATCGAAGACTGTCAGGTTTGCTGTAAACCCATCGTATTTAACGTAACAGTCGACTCGATGGGCAGTCTTTATGTATTCGTTAGGGATGAAAACTCAGCCTATTAGTGACGCGTTTGTTAAAAAAATAACGCCCTCGAAAATTAAAATAACGCTTGAGCCCACGCTAAATAAGCGCCAAAATTCGGTCCTTACACTTCGATAAAAAGACAGACTACTATGACCGAAAGCATTATTGCCATGTTAAGTTTAGGCTTTGGGCTTGGGCTGTTGCACGCCCTCGATGCTGACCATGTTATGGCTGTTTCAAGCCTCGCGAACCGACAAAACAGCACAGGCAAAACAAGCAAACGCCATTTGCAAACGCT
>CAJWAD010000099.1 GCA_913020245.1 uncultured Oleiphilus sp. | reverse complement strand
TCAATAGGCATTGAGCCCGGCATACTGATGGCTGCGCTTGCCGGCAGTGCCGAATTTTTCGGTGGCCTAGTACTAATTGTTGGCTTACTTGTGCGCCCTGCAGCCTTGCTGCTAGCAATCACTATGTTAGTTGCGATCGTGAGCGTTCACTTACAAAACGGACTTTTTATGGCAAATAACGGCTACGAATTTGGTTTAGCTCTATTAGTAATAAGTATTGCGCTGGCTATTCGCGGTGCGGGTGGGCTCAGCCTAGACCGCCTAGTTCATGCACAAATTAATGCATCCACTCGGTAATACATAACGTAAACAGGACAGAAAAATGTCAATTCTACATATCAATAGTAGTGCTCGTTTAGAAGGTTCTAATTCGAGAATTATTGGTCAATATTTAGTTGATAAATTAGATCAGCCAGTTATTTCGAGAGATCTAGTGCAGCAGCCTTTGCCGCCTATCAGTGCAGAAGACTTGATGGGTGTGCATGGTTCTTCGGCTAGTGAACGCGAAAGCTTACAGGCGCAGTTGGCACTATCGAATGCCTTGATTGATGAGCTACGACGCAGCGACACGCTGGTGCTGGCAACACCGATTTACAACTTCGGGATTCCGGCGTCCTTAAAGCAATGGGTAGATGCCATTTGTCGAGCCGGCGTGAGTTTCAAGTATACCGACCAGGGCCCCGTGGGTTTACTCGGCGTGAAGCGAGCCATTGTTGTTACGGCAAGTGGGGGGACGCCTATCGGTGGTGATATGGATTTCGCCAGTGGTTATCTCGAACACATTTGTAAATTTATCGGCATTAACGAGGTTTATCACATAACAGCGAGTGGTTCGAAGGGCAAGCCTGAACAACTAATTGCCAGCGGTAAGCAGCAAGTAGATGGCTTAGTGGCCACATTAGCTAACTAAAAAAGAAGGTGCGAAATGGGTTTATTACAGAACGGTCAATGGGTAGACAAATGGTATGACACCGACAACAACGGTGGTGAATTTAAACGCCAAGACAGTCGCTTTAGGAGCTGGTTGTCGGTGGATGGTGAGAGCGGTTTTAAAGCAGAAAAAGGCCGTTACCACTTATATGTATCACTCGCTTGCCCCTGGGCGCACCGCACGCTAATTTTTCGAACGCTTAAACAGCTAGAGGATTATATCGACGTGACCGTTGTTGACCCGATCATGTTAGAAAATGGCTGGGAAATGAATGATGCGCTCTACGGTTTCAACTATTTGTATCAGCTCTATCTAAAAGCAGATGCACAGTATGAGGGGCGCGTGACAGTGCCGGTGCTATGGGACAAAAAAACCGAGACCATTGTGAGCAACGAGTCGTCAGAAATTATTCGTATGTTTAACACCGCGTTTAATCATCTAACGGGTAACGAGGATGATTATTATCCAGTACCCTTGCGAGATGAAATAGACACACTGAATGAACGTATCTATCACACCATCAATAATGGGGTATATCGCGCAGGATTTGCGACCACCCAAGATGCCTATGCCGATGCCTTTCAACAGCTGTTTGACGCGCTCGATTGGATTGAACAGCGGCTCAGCGCCCAGCGTTATTTAGCGGGGCAACAACTAACCGAAGCAGATTGGCGCCTTTTTACGACGCTTATTCGTTTTGATGCGGTGTACTTTGGCCATTTTAAAACCAATCGCCAACAAATAGCCGAGTATCCGGCGATTAGCCATTACGTGCGCGAGCTCTATCAAATAAAGGGGATAGCGCAAACCGTAAATTTAGACCAGATCAAAACGCATTATTATGCGAGTCATCTTGGTATTAACCCGACGGGAATTGTCCCGGTAGGGCCTCAGCAAGATTTTAACAGCGCGCATAACAGAGGCGCGATTAATACCGCGGGATAGTCGGTTTCCCGCTTAAAAAAGAGACAGGAGGTAAGCGATATGCGAGCGCTTACGCAGGTAATTCCGGCACACCCTTCGAAAGATGGTGATGGCGTAAAAATTAACCGCTTGGCTGGGCAGCGTTTACATCAAGTGTTAAATCCATTTTTAATGATTGATGAAATACACTCGGATGATGCCGCCGACTACATCGGTGGTTTCCCCGAACATCCGCATCGTGGTTTCGAAACCATCACCTACATGAAAGCGGGACGTATGCGGCATCGCGATCACATGGGCAACGAAGGCGTGATTGGCGCTGGCGCCGTGCAATGGATGACAGCGGGCGCTGGGGTGCTGCACTCAGAAATGCCTGAACAATCGCAAGGCTTAATGCATGGTTTTCAGCTGTGGCTAAATCTACCCGCGGCAGAGAAAATGCAAGCAGCGGCATATCGGGAAATCGACGCTGCCGCTATTCCCAAGTATGCAACCGTCTCGGGTGGCAATGTGAGCGCGATCGCAGGGGGCTTAATAATTAAACAGGCCTCTGCACCTGATACACGGCTATCGGGACCCATACCCAGTGCCTCAACGCAAGCCGTGATCGCTGACGTAAAACTCGCCGCTAATGAGTCGTTAACTTTGGAATTTATGGGGGCGAACCCTTCCTGGGTATTCGTTTACCGAGGGGCTACGAAGCAGGTGCCCCTGCGAAATTTGGGGGTGTATCAGCCGGGCGATGCGCTGCACCTGGAAGCAGGAGATATGGGCGCCGATTTGCTAGTGCTGAGTGGTCAGCCGATTCAAGAGCCGATCGTACAATACGGCCCGTTCGTGATGAATTCGGTACAAGAGATTGAAACCGCGATCAGCGATTTCCGAAATTCAGCGTTTATCGTTGGTGAGTAATGGCGCAAGCCTGCGTGCGAATAAGTCGCTCTGTCTGGATAATATTGAAACGAGTTTGTTTTGAAATATGGTCAGAGCGATTCCAACCCCGAAAAGAAAAAGTGTTTTCGCGACGAAAAGATACAGGTCACCAACCTGAATTTTTAATGCAAACTTCCAAATATAAAACGCAAATATATGCCAGAGATAAATCCAGAGAGCGTTGGATGATAACCAAATTAATGTTCTCTTTACGCGAGCGCCGGTCAGATCGATATTTTTAACCAGCAAATATATGATATTAATCGCGAAAAAAGCATACGATAGATAATAGAGTGTCGGCGGGTACTTAAATGCCTGGGTCTGAATAAAAACCCCCGCTTCTTGATACTTTACAGTGGCCATGCCCAGAAAAATAACAAACGAGATAGTCGCCAAAATTAGCACTAGGCTACCCCTTAGCCTGTTTATCCTAAACGCATAAAGGTAGATCAAAAAGTATGGGGTAACTATAAAAATAATGGAGTCAAAAATAGTTTCAATTGTTCCCGCTAAATAGGGAGATAGACTTTGATTCAAGAATTCGTACAAGACATAAAAGGCGATGAGGGAAAGAAAGTAAATCTTATCATTTGCTACATGCGTGTTGAGATAAATGCAAATGGGTGTCGCCAATGCCAATATCACGTATATTTTGAATATCCAGACGAAATCGATGCCCTGCATGAAAACAAATGACTTGAGTATTTGTACAGCGTGAAATGGAAATGATTTTTCTGCAATTACTGATGCGCAGTAAAAAGATACAAAGAAAAAAGCAAGAAATATCCAAGCAGGTAAAATTATTTTTGAGAGGCGTTTTTTGTAAAAGGTCCACGTCTGTATTTCCCTGGATGCGTAAATTAATGCGTACGTGAGGCCTGAACCAAACACTAATAACGGCGCTCCAAAATTTCTCAATTGAAATAGCCAGTCTGGCGGTGATGAATGCGCAATCATGATAACGATCAGACCTAATAGTCGTATCAGGTCATAATTTAAGTTTCGATCTTCGTTCATCCAGCATTATCTCTCATTGATACCCAGGGCTTATAAATACGCTCGTAATATTTAGTCTAGCGATTCCAATCGAGCCTGCTGTTTATTTATATCGAAAAGGCTTTTCAGAAAAAGCCTATCTATTTTCTTTGACAATTTGTCATAGATCCTGAGAGCTTGATTATTATTCTTAGCAGTAATTCGGCATAAACGTCTCGAACGAGTCAAGAGTTAAACGCACACGTGCGCGATGCGCGTTACCTTTTTTCATGCGGGTAAATAACATTCCAATCTTTTTGCATGTCGACAATCGTCCAGTTTTTTGCGCGTGCTTCGTCTAGGCCCTTGTCTAGGCCGCCAATGTTAGACTTGCGGTCATAAGCCCACTCGCGTTTGGCGTCCGTGTGATGCACATAAAGAGCGAATCTTGCGCCCTCTCCAGCGGTGGTCCATTGCAGCATTTGCAGGTCGCCATCTGAATTACCAAAGGCGGCAATCGGGCGCCGGCCAATGTGTTGATGGATACCCATCGGTTTGCCATCCTTGTCGTCAATGAAATTGATTGCCGGCAGACGCATGAGTACAGGTTGGCCATTCTGCATTTCGAACGTTGTTTTGATGCTGCTGCCCACGACTTGCTCGGGTGGGATGCCATAGACTGCCTCGGTCCAAGGGCGCATGAACTCAATGCCGCCGCCAGAGATAATAAATGTTTTGAAATCGCTTGCGCGCAGGTAGCTGAGTAACTCGAGCATCGGTTGGTAGACCATCTCGGTATACAGGCGTTTGGTTGATGGATGCCTCGCGGTACTGAGCCAGGTTGTGACGATCTGCTCGAACTCGGCGGTGGTCATGCCTGCATGGGTTGCCATGATAATGTCTAGCGCAGCGTTCTCGCCACCGGCCAGTGCACTTTCAATATCGCCCTTAAGTAAGGAGGCGAAGGGCTCTTTATCCTGCCATTCAGGATGTTGGGGTGCGAGCGCCTTGAGCCGGTCGAGCGCAAAGAAAAGTTGCGCATACATAGGTTGTTCCGCCCACAGCGTGCCGTCATTATCGAACACGGCGATACGCTCAGCGGGGGCAACAAAGTCGGCGGCGCTTTTATCCGTCACCTTTGTAACGAATTCAATAATGGATTGCTTAGACTTCCCCGCATTCCAAGACGGCAACGGATCATTCGTCTCAGCGAGCGCGTGGCCTGCAAACAGCCAGTAAAAAACCAATATCAAGGTGTTAAAGAGTATGTGTTTTCTTGTCGCCGTATGCATTTTTGCTTCCCCTTTAGCCGTCGCCAGTAGCCATTTGAACATCGTGTTCAGTCGATGTGCCGGTTTACTGCCTAGGGTTATATTTGATCGATCGCATGTTGGTATTTTGTTTTATTGAAGCCGCGAAGTTTTGCGTTTCCGATAATCGCTAAAGGAACACCCTTACCGCCATGCTCTTTGTATAAGGCATGATTCACCTGTGATGCGTTCACATCATATTCGCACCAGTTTACTTGCTCTTTATCGAGTAGCGCTCTTGCTTGCTGGCAGTACGGGCACGTAGCGGTCGTAAAAACCACCGCATCACATGCGGCATCGATTGAGCTTGCTGAAACCGAATTAACCAGTCCATCCGACCCTTTGTTGGAGTACTGATAGATGGCCAGACCAGCAATTAAAAAGAGAATTATCCGTTTATCCATTTTTTGTCCTTAAAGCAGAACGCCAATATGTTGGCCGAATATTGCGCAGTGGGTTATATTCATTTGATTATTTTGGCATACGCCGCATTTTCTATCTCCGAGATTTCAACTGTGATTGAAATTGGGTTTTTAAGAAGCTCTGTTAGTTTAGCCAATATTGCATTCGATAATTCCGCTCTACGCTCTAAACTGCGGCCAGACAGAATTTTAGTTGTTACATGAACAAATTGGCGGTCAGTATCCCCTGTAACAAAGTTATCAAACGCAATCGCTCTCACTTTAATGTCTGGTGCGGAAAATAATCCAGACGCCAGCGCACCTGCATAAACAGCGCTAAGTAAATCCTTAGGATTTACATATGATTCAAGCTCTTTTGAATATTCTATTACGCAATGTGGCATTTAATCTTCCTTGTTACTACAACGCTTAGCACAATAGCGAAGCACGCAGTGCAGCGTCTGGACGCCGTAGGCCGAAAATTGGTGCCATTTGTACTAACTAGGTATTGGATGCACGGCTTGAAAAGGCTAAAAAGCCCGAGGCTGCCACCAAGGCACCGCCACCCATACGGTTTAAATACATAGGATGTCTGTGCATAAACCCTAAGAATTTTTTAGCCAATAGGGCATATGTCATCACCAATACAAAGTCCAATACAGCCATGGTTGGGCACATGACGGCCATCTGTTGGAATAATGGCTGTTTTGGGTCAATAAATTGAGGAAAGAATGCGGTAAAGAAAACAATTGCCTTCGGATTACCCGCCGCCACGAAAAAGCCGCTAAGGAAAAGTTTATGGTTTGAAGCCTGTTGTTGCGCAGATTTATTTTCAATCGTTACCGGCTTGCTGAAGATCATTTTTAGACCCATGTACAATAAGGTGATAACGCCAAACCACTTTATAATCGAAAATGCTAACTCGGACCTCGCTATAATTACGCCCAAACCAATAGCGACTAAAACCATTTGTAAGAAGTTAGCCGTAATATCCCCCAAAGCCGTTATAACCGTTTTCTTTGCGCCATATTTCATCGAATGCACAACACCCAACAAAATACTCGGGCCAGGCGTCATGGTTAAAACCAAAGACGCCGCAACAAA
>CAJWAD010000098.1 GCA_913020245.1 uncultured Oleiphilus sp. | reverse complement strand
AAAACGCTTAGCTGTTTTAAACTTTGTAAAAGTAAATAAAAACGGTAGCTATTTCCTGAATGAACGCCCTTTCACGCCCATTGAATACCGAGCTGTATAAAAAACTGCATCGTTTTCATAACAGCCGCGCCGCTGATTCACTCATGCTGTCCTCTGAGGAGTATCATGCGCTCTGTCAATTTTATGGCTTACCTTCAAATACATCAGTTAGAGCGTCGGTTGATTATTTAGCATGCGGATCTTTTCATATCGCCATGCACCAATTCAAACCGAAAATGGTGACCGCCACGGTGCTTATTTGTCATGGTTATTTTGATCATGCTGGCCTATATGGCCATTTAATTGATTTTTTGGTTAAAAAAAATGTGCAGGTCTTTTGTTTTGATATGCCAGGGCATGGGTTATCGAGTGGCGCGAAAGTTGAGATTAAGCAGTTTTCAGATTATCAGGCTATTTTAAAGCGCGCCCTCCATTATATAGAAGCCTGCAGTGTAAACATGTCCGCGTTATATGGAATCGGTCAAAGCACCGGCGGCGCGATTTTAATTGATGGCTTGTCCAGCCAACTTAATACGATTAATTTAAAAGGGGTCGCTTTATTAGCGCCCTTAGTACGACCTAAAGCTTGGCAGCAAGCCAGGGTAATGCAGTCTATGTTGGCGGGAAAGTTGGCTTATTGGCCGAGAAAGTTTTCGCGTAATAGCAGTGATGAAAAATTTTTAGAATTTCTCAAGTCTACAGATCCGTTGCAGAGTCGTTACCTGTCTGTGAATTGGGTGGGGGCACTGAATAAGTGGATACCCGATATTGAGAGCCGGCCCATGCGGTCGCAGAGGGTATTAGTGATTCAGGGCGCCGAAGACGACACGGTTGATTGGCAACATAATTTACCGGTGATACAGGGCTTATTTGGGACGGTAAAAACATGTGTGATCGCCGAAGCTGGGCATCAGTTAGTTAATGAGGCCGATGCTTTGCGTACGCAAGTATTTCAGATTCTGGCGCAAGAATTAGGCTTATAACAACCACGCGTTCCATTACAAGCCCAGTTGTTTCGCAATGACCTCGTTCATGATTTCATAGGTGCCACCACCAATTGAAAGAATTCGATTGTCGCGCGCGAGCCGCTCGACCAAACTCTCACGCATGTACCCCATCCCACCAAACAGTTGGACGGCATCGTAGGTGATCCGGTCACTGGTTTGTGTAGCAAAGTTTTTTGCCATCGACACTTCCTTAATCACCGCTTGTCCTGCCTGTATTTTTGCCGCGAGGCTGTACGTAAAGGTTTTGCTGGCTTCTAGTTGTGTCGCCATTTCGGCTAATTTATGGCGTGTGACTTGGAATTTGCTAAGGGGTCGCCCGAAGGCCTCGCGTTCTTTGACGTAGCGAAGGCTTTCTTCTAACGCCAGTTCCGCAGTCATATTAGCCATAATGCACAGATTGAGTCGTTCCATCTCGAAGTTCGACATGATGGCAATAAAGCCTGAATTTTCCGGTCCGATCAGGTTTTCGCAGGGTACGCGGCAATTATCAAAGAAGAGTTCGGCGGTATCACTGGCCCACCAACCGGTCTTTTTAAGATTTTTACCCCGTGTAAAACCAGCCGTATCACGCTCAATTAATAGGAGGCTAATACCTGCATAGCCGTCACCGCCCGTGCGCACCGCAACCGTATAGTAATCGGCACGCTCGCCACTTGTAATAAAGGTTTTACTACCGTTGACCACATAATGACCGCCTTCTTTTACGGCGCGGGTCTTTATATTTGCAACGTCTGACCCGCCTGAGGGCTCGGTAATTGCTAAAGCGCTGATTTTTTTGCCCGCAATCACATCCGGTACGATTCTCTGCTTGAGTGCCTCAGCTCCCCATTTCCAAACCGGTGGTAAGCCAATATCAATTGACCCAAGACTGGCTGCTAGGCCACCCGAACCGGCACGTAGAATTTCCTCTGTTGCGGCAATTTTTGAAAAAACATCGGCGTCGACACCGCCAAATTCTTCAGGGTGACCAATCCCTAATATGCCGGCGGCACCGGCTTTTTCATAAAGCTCGCGCGGAAAGACGTTTGCCTCTTCCCAGGCGTTTATGTGTGGTTTTATTTCAGCATCGACAAAGCGTTTAACATTACTACGAATAATAGTTTGGGTTTCGCCAAATAAAGTTTGATGTGCACTCATAATGTCGTCTTATTTTTATCATGTCATAGTGAATGGTTAGGCCGAAAAAAAAGGAAGCCTGGCGCTTCCTTTTTTTCATGACGCATTACATCATGATATTAGAAAAGAACGCGCACGCGAACCGTTCCTTTCACAGACCGGAGTTTTTCTAAGGCTAACTCGCTGTCTATTTTATCTACGTCAATCACAACATAACCAACCTTTTCATTAGTTTGCAGGTATTGGCCTGAAATGTTGATGTTGTTTTCGCTAAAAACTTGGTTAATTTCGGACATCACACCCGGCACGTTATGATGAATATGAAGTAGGCGGTGATTGTCTGAATGGGCTGGTAATGCCACTTCCGGGAAGTTTACAGAAGTGATAGATGTGCCGGTATCGCTATAGGTCGCTAATTTTTCGCCTACTTCAAAGCCAATATTTGCTTGCGCTTCCATCGTACTTCCTCCGACATGCGGGGTGAGGATCACATTATCGAATTTTCGTAACGGCGAGACGAACTCTTCATTATTAGATTTAGGCTCGACTGGGAACACGTCGATCGCGGCACCAAGTAATTTATCGGTTTCGAGTGTGGCGCAGAGTGCGTCGATATCAATCACCGTGCCACGCGCCGCGTTGATTAAAATACTGCCTTGTTTCATTTGCGCCAGTTCTTCTGCGCCGATCATATTTTGTGTGCCCGCGGTCTCGGGTACGTGTAAGCTTACAATATCAGACATACCAAGTAGGTCTTTGAGGGTATCGACCTGTGTCGCATTCCCAAGTGGAAGCTTGGTAATGGTGTCATAAAAATATACTTTCATGCCCATTGATTCAGCGAGCACGCTTAGCTGACTGCCGATACTGCCGTACCCAATAATGCCAAGGTTTTTTCCACGTATTTCGTAGCTGTTCGTTGCGGACTTTAGCCACTCACCACGATGCGCCATGGCATTTTTTTGTGGGACACCTCTTAGCAATAGAATGGCCTCGGCAACCACGAGCTCAGCGACACTTCGCGTGTTTGAATAGGGCGCATTAAATACCGCAACGCCGTGTTGCGTCGCGGCGGTAAGATCAACTTGGTTGGTACCGATGCAAAAACACCCCACCGCGATGAGTTTTTCAGCCGCTTGGAAAACGTCGTGTGTTAGTTGCGTTCGCGAGCGAATACCAACAAAGTGTGCATCTGCAATTTTCTCAATAAGCTCATCTTGAGCCAACGAGGTTTTCAGATATTCAATGTTGGTGTAACCCGCTTTTTCTAATGTGGTGACTGCTGATTGATGCACACCTTCTAGTAGCAAAAATTTGATCTTACTTTTATCTAGAGACGTCGTAGCCATAATGCATTAATACCTTAAGGTTGCTCTCTTTTTGCCGAACAGACGTATCATAAATGAATGTGCCTGAGCGCTTAAAGATCTTGTGTCTGA
This sequence comes from uncultured Oleiphilus sp., assembly GCA_913020245.1. Taxonomy (GTDB): domain Bacteria; phylum Pseudomonadota; class Gammaproteobacteria; order Pseudomonadales; family Oleiphilaceae; genus PZPK01. The sequence goes on along the minus strand of CAJWAD010000098.1, from coordinate 3,168 downwards.
AAAAGCCGCGTATGATACCATAATCAGCTTTTTAGTCTCATGCTAAATTTAATCGGCGACTAAAAAGGTACACCTAAAAATATTAGCGGTAATTTTGAGCTATTTGGCTCAACGAGTGAGGAAAGACAGGCATTATGGCAATGGTTGAAGAGATATTAAGCAAGCTTTCGGACATTCTTGACGACGGGAAACTGCGCACAGATCCAGACTCGTGCGAAACCTACGGCAAAGATTGGACGAAAATGTACGATGTGCAAACACTAGGCATTGCTTTCCCAAAAACCACCGAACAAGTTCAAGCTATTGTTAAGTTAGCAAACGAGCTTGCCTTTTCTCTGGTGCCCTCGGGTGGTCGCACGGGCTTAAGTGGCGGTGCGGTGGCCACCAACGGCGAGCTGGTCGTCTCTTTTGACTATATGAATAAAGTGCTCGATTTTAATGCGAGCGACCGTTCCGCGCGGGTACAGGCGGGTATCGTTACGCAACAATTGCAAAGTTTAGCGCTCGAACATAATTTGTATTACCCAGTTGATTTTGCCTCGGCGGGTTCAAGCCAAATTGGGGGTAATTTGTCTACGAATGCGGGCGGTATTAAGGTGATTCAATACGGCATGTCGCGCGATTGGGTATTGGGCCTCAAGGTGGTGACCGGAAAGGGTGATATTCTTGAGCTAAACAGTGATTTGCTCAAAAATAATACCGGTTATGATTTACGCCATCTATTTATTGGTGCAGAGGGCACGCTTGGCTTCATAACGGAGGCAACGATGCGATTATGTCGTCAGCCAAAGCATTTAAGTGTGCTGGTACTCGGTTTGAGCGACATCACCAGTACGATGGATGTTTTACAAACGTATCAAGGCAAATTAGATTTGATGGCTTATGAGTTCTTCTCCCATCAAGCGATGCAGCACGTGTTGGCCCATAGTGATGTGGCGGCGCCATTTGAAAGCGAAGCGCCTTATTACGCCCTATTGGAATTTGAAGCGTTAACAGACGAAACCATTGATGAGGCCATGCGCTTATTCGAAGAATGTGTCGAGCAAGGCTGGGTCGTGGACGGCGTGATCAGTCAGAGTGAAACGCAAGCACAGAATTTATGGCGATTACGCGAGGGCATTTCTGAATCTATTGCGCCACGCACACCCTATAAAAATGATATCTCAGTGGTGGTCTCTAAGGTGCCACAATTTCTGACAGAAATTGATGAAGTCGTTACGCAGCACTATCCAGACTTTGAAATTATCTGGTTCGGGCATATTGGTGACGGTAACCTCCATCTAAATATTTTGAAGCCGGAAGCGCTCCCCAAAGAAGACTTTTTTGCCAAATGTATCGAAGTGAATAAATGGGTATTTGAGATTGTCCAAAAACATGGGGGCAGCGTATCGGCTGAACATGGGGTGGGCTTGGTTAAAAAAGACTATCTCCACTACACGCGGTCTGCGCTAGAAGTCGATTTGATGCGAGGTATCAAAGCCGTATTCGATCCCAACAATGTCATGAATCCCGGTAAAGTGTTTGATGCTTAGTAAACGAGGATAACGGATGCTTTATAAGGCTTTGCTTGGGGGTGGTGATCGTAATGCGCAGTTTACATCTAAAGTGGTGTGTATTGGTCGCAATTATGCGGCACATGCACAGGAGCTTAATAATCCTGTCCCGTCGTCACCACTTTTATTCATAAAGCCTGAGAGCGCTATTCAAGACCTTACACAAGCTATTTATACGCCAAAGGGTGAGGTGCACTATGAGGCGGAGTTATGTCTGTTAATAGGTGAGGCGATTACGGTTGGCCAAGTATATTCCGATGAGCAGCTTTGGCGGGCTATTCAAGGTATGGGGCTAGGGTTAGATTTAACGTTAAGAAAAGTGCAGTCAATGTTGAAAGAAAAAGGGCAGCCTTGGGAGCGTGCAAAATCGTTTGATGGTGCGTGTGTGTTGAGCCACTTCGTGCCCAACACCCTACCGCTTGCGAAGGTTTCTGATGCACATTTTACGCTTCATATTAATGAGGGTTTGCGCCAGCATGGGTATTTATCGCAGATGTTATTCCCGATTGTGCATCTGCTGCGCGCTATTATTGATCAGTTTAGCTTGCGTGCGGGTGACATTGTGATGACCGGCACACCGTCCGGCGTCGGCGTGCTGCATGCTGGGGATCGGGTGGATTTGAATTTGTATTCAGGTGATGAGAGATTAATCGCCGCGACCGGCAGCGTTGCATAAATGCTTGGCGTGTTGGGTAAACATAAAATGAATTAATGGTGTACATTGCTTAACCATGGCTAAAACAAATAAACCTGCAAAAACGCGTACTGCCCGCTTTTTGAAATTGGCCGGTATGACCGCGAGTGTGGCCGGGCGTTATGCGGGTCAAAAGCTTCAAGATGCCTTTTCAGATGAAGAAAGTAAGCACTCTCGTCGCTCAGCTAATTACAGCAAAATGGCAAATGACATTACCGATACCTTGGGGGAGCTGAAAGGTGCGGTGATGAAAGTAGGGCAGATTGCCTCACAAACACAAGATTTATTGCCAAAAGAAATCTCTGAGGCACTGAAGAAATTACAGAAAGAAGCGCCGCCAGTCGACTTTTCAGTAATTGCTCAACAGGTTGAGAAAGAGCTAGGCGCACCGCCCTCTGAATTATTTAAATCGTTCGATTCGAAACCCTACGCCGCAGCGTCTATTGGGCAAGTGCATCGTGCGGTGACGAAATCCGGCATCCCCGTGGTGGTGAAAGTACAGTATCCAGGCGTTGATCGCTCAGTGGATTCAGATTTAAAGCAGTTGAAACTCACGCTAAAACTCGGTGGCTTGTTAAAAATGCCAAAAGAGAGTGTCGATGCGCTTTTTAATGAAATACGTATTCGTCTAAATGAGGAGCTTGATTACGATCAAGAGGCCAAAAATTTACGGGCGTTCAAGAAATTCCATGAAGGCAATGAAAAACTACTCATTCCTCGGGTGATGAATCAGCTCTCTAGCTTACGTGTGTTGACGCTCGAATTTATTGAAGGGGACGCTGCTGATGAACTGGAAGATAAAGGCTATTCACAAACACAAATAAATCAACTTGGGAACAACCTGTTCGATATGCTCTCGGCACAGCTGTTTGATTTTCAATGTATCCATGGTGACCCTCACCCAGGTAACTTTGCGTTTCG
>CAJWAD010000097.1 GCA_913020245.1 uncultured Oleiphilus sp. | reverse complement strand
CGTCTTTAAGATGATTAAGTTTTAAATGTTTTAAATGCGCCGGCAGTACCAGCTTAGATTCGATTAACGAAAACAGCAGAATTGGGATTACGACAACTGGAATAGCCGCGAATAGCTGACCGCGCACCCCTTCTATAAAGGCGATCGGTAAAAATGCAGCAACCGTCGTTAAAATACCGAACGTCACTGGCACCGCAACTTCTTTTGTGCCGTTGATTACTGCTTCAACGCCATTGTCAGATCTTCTCAGATGGGAATAGATATTTTCACCCGTGACGATGGCATCGTCGACCACGATGCCTAAAATCACGATAAAACCAAATAAACTTATAATATTAATCGTTGCGCCAAAAAATGGCATAAAGATCAGCGCGCCCATAAACGAGACAGGAATACCAATCACCACCCAGAATGCAATGGCGGGGCGCAAAAATAAGGTGAGCAACAGCATCACCAGAATACCGCCCTGTATGGCGTTATTCGTCAGGGTTTGTAGGCGTTTCTTAACAATTTTTGACCAATCGCGCCATGGCGTCAGGGACAGGCCTTGTGGTAGCTTGTCCTTTGTCTCTTCAAGATAAGCTCTCACTTTATCAGAGACCTCTATCGCGCTCTGATCTCCCACCCGGTAAATCTCAACGAGCGCTACCCGCTCACCGTTAAAACGCGATAAGGTTTGTGACTCGACAAAGCCATCTTTAATACGGGCGATATCTTTAAGTTTTAGCAAGCGCCCGTCTGTCGTACTTTCTATAATAATATCGCCGAAGTCACTGGTGCTATAGGCTTGGCCCATGGCTCGAATTAAGAGATCGCCACCTCGACGTTTTAACGTGCCCGCAGAGACATCGAGGGAGCTCTGCTGGATACGCTCGGCTATTTGGGCAAGGCTAAGCCCGTATCGCTGCAGCGTGGACTCAGACACCTCTATCGAAAACTCATAGTCTCGCACATCATCAAGCTCAACCTGCGTAATACCAGGTATTTGCAATAATTCGTCTTGCACTCTCTCTGCTTCTTGCCGAATCTCTTGCTCGCTTAGATCACCCGATACCGCAACACTAATTACCTCGCGTTGTAATTTAGCCAAGCTAACAATTGGCCGTTCCGCATCGGCGGGTAAATTATTGATCGAATCAATGCGATTTTTGACATCAGCAAGTAGGTCTCTTGGGTTGTAACTATCATCGACTTGTACGGTTAGCGTTGCACTTCCCTCTTGCGAACGACTGGACAACTCTTCAATGCCCTCTAAATCAAATACCGCTTCTTCAAGCTTGATGCTAACACTGGTTTCAATGTCTTGTGGCAACGTTCCGGGGACCGCGACGGTCACATTAATCCAACGCGGCTCAATACTCGGAAACACCTCCAGAGGAATCTTTTGAGACAACGAGCCCAAGCCCAAAAATAAAATAGTGACCATGAGTATATTAGCGGCCACATGGTTACGCGCGAACCATTCAATCAAGGCGTATTCACCTCAGCAGAGGGCGCTTGAATGGTAATTAGCGTACCGCTGGTCAACTGGCCCAGCGCGGTGGTTACCACCTCTTGCCCCACCTCAAGCCCTGAGGCGATTACACTCTCAGTCTCGCCACGGTAAAGCACAGTGACAGCTTGGCGCTTGAGGCGTGATTTGTCACTTCGCTCCACTAGGTACACATAGCTGCCTTGGTAAATCAAATTGTTCGGCAAGACAATAGCATCCTCGAGCATGTCGCCCATTAATTTGGCTTTTAGGTATTGGCCCAGTTGCAGAGGGTTTTTCTGGTCATTTTCAGGCACTAAAAAGGCGTTGTTAATTCGGGCAACGATAAAGGCTTGCTGGCTTTGCTGATCAATTTGCGCTTCAACGCGTTCAAGCGTCGCTTGCCAAGTTTCGGCTGGTCTGGTTAACGGGTTACTTAATTCGATGGCCATATCGCGATATCGGTTTGGCGTCAGCACGCCGCTTACAAAGGGCAAATCGTTTATGGAGATAGGCAAGCGTATTTCGCCGTCTTGCGCACTGAACCCCTCGGCTAACAAAATGTTCTGATTAATCACTGTGCCCAACTCAGCATTCGTGGCTTGCAACCGCCCTGTAAACTGCGCTGAAATAACGGTGCGCTTTAGGTTTAGCTTTGCTTGCTTAACTAGGGCCTCCGCCTGAACAACGCGCGCCTTTGCCGCTTTAACATGCGGCACACGAAGGGTGAACTCTTTTGCTTGCCCCTTGTTTTTTCGGCTATTCCAGTCGCGTTTCGCTTGCCCCGCGCGCGCATTTTCTTCGGCTAACGCTAATTCACTTTGGGCCAATTCGCTTTGCGCTTGCGCTACCGCTAACTCAAAATCATTTGTGTCTAACCTAATTAAAGGCTCGCCTTTTTTAACTAAGGCGCCGTTCTTAAAGTTTGGCGACAAGTAAACAATTTGACCAGAAATTAAGGAATGGATCTCATGACGTTCTGCTGCCAGTAACGTACCGAAGGTATCGATCGCCACTTGAAAGTCTTGCGTAGTAACCGGCATGGACTCAACACTGATGGCACTTTCTAATTCAGCCGCGCCCTTACTAGCATCAGGTTTACCCTGTTTTATTGCATATACAACGGCTATCAAAATGATAACAATTAGACAAACCATTACGGCTTGCCGGACCCCTCTCGAAGGCATAAGTACTTCCTAACTTTTTGTTTTAATTACGCTCGCGCATGCGCGTTAGATCACCAAATTGTGGCGCCCAACGCGCAGTAGCAGACAGTTAGTGTACCCTAGTTTGCTCTAAAATTTTCTTGATGTTCAAGAAACCATTGATAGGCGTCAGCCAACCCTTGCTTCAATGGAATCGTTGCCTCCCAACCCAATCGTGCTAATAAGCTCACATCCATTAATTTACGTGGTGCGCCATCCGGCATGCTTGAATTAAACGTTACTGAGCCTTTAAATCCAGTTACCTCTTTAATGCGCTCAGCGAGCTCCTGAATCGTTACATCAATGCCAGTTCCAACATTAATGTGTGAAAGCATCGCCTGTGTATGCTCGGTATAATCGCTTTGTGCAAGCGACATGGCATAGACCGATGCGGCTGCCATATCATCTACGTGTAAAAACTCACGTTTTGGTTTACCCGTCCCCCAAATTTCAACTTCAGCTGCGTCGTTGAGCGTCGCCTCGTGAAAGCGTCTTAACAAAGCAGGAATGACATGGCTATTGTTAGGATGAAAATTATCACCCGGGCCATAAAGGTTTGTGGGCATCACCGATCTGAAGTCGCATCCATATTGTCGGTTATACGACTCGCATAATTTTATACCTGCGATCTTTGCAATAGCATAGGGCTCATTGGTTGGCTCTAGCTTACCTGTCAACAGGGCTTTCTCCTGCATCGGCTGGTCAGCGAGTTTTGGATAAATACACGAACTACCTAAAAATAAAAGCCGTTTGGCACCCTGCTTGTAAGCCGAATGAATAATATTGCTCTCTATCATCAAGTTTTCGTAGATAAACTGAGCTGGATATTCATTATTTGCATGTATACCGCCCACTTTTGCCGCAGCAAGGAAAACATATTTAGGCTTTTCGCGCTCGAATAGCTGGGCTACGGCAGCTTGTGAGGTTAGGTCTAGCTCATCGCGCGTGAAGGTTAAAATGTCAGCAAAACCCAATGTTTTGAGTTGACGCACAATCGCACTACCGACCATGCCTCTATGCCCTGCGACAAACACTTTCGCGCCCGTATCTTTAAGAAATTCTTGATTAGATGCCATCGGTATTGTTCGATCAGTCACTCAACTATACCCTATTCGTTATGCGAGAAAGATTGAAACCCATGTTTCTCAACGAGGGCATCGCGTTGCGCAATAGCGTAGTCGGCATCAACCATTTCATTCACTAACTCATTTAAAGTTATTTTCGGCTCCCAACCTAATTGACGTTTCGCTTTTGCCGGATCACCAAGCAGGGTTTCAACTTCTGCGGGGCGATAATATCTTGGATCTACCGCGACTATGCGGCGACCTACAAGATTCAAACCTTCTTTAACCTTGCTGCCATCTTGGCTCGCCACAAAGCCTTCTTCATTTTCACCTTCACCGCGCCATTCAAGCGTCAAACCCAAACGTGATGCCGAACGATTAACGAACTCTCGCACCGAAACTTGCACACCGGTTGCAATTACATAGTCATCAGGGGTGTCTTGTTGCAGCATAAGCCACTGCATTTCTACATAGTCTTTCGCATGGCCCCAATCTCGCAATGCATCCATATTGCCAAGGTACAAGCAATCTTGAAGACCCGAGGCAATGCGCGCCATCGCGCGGGTGATTTTACGGGTTACAAAGGTCTCTCCACGCCGTGGCGATTCGTGATTAAACAAGATGCCGTTACACGCAAACATACCGTAGGCCTCGCGGTAGTTTACTGAAATCCAATACGCATACATTTTAGCAACCGCATAGGGCGAACGCGGGTGAAACGGTGTGGTTTCTGTTTGCGGCGTCTCTTGCACTAAACCATAAAGTTCAGAAGTAGAAGCCTGATAAAATTTAGTTTTCTTCTCGAGCTTCAAAAAACGAATCGCCTCAAGCAAGCGCAGTGTACCCATCGCATCGACATCAGCCGTATATTCGGGTGATTCGAATGACACGGCTACATGGCTTTGTGCCCCCAAATTATAAACTTCATCGGGTTCTATCTCGCTAATGAGCCGCACTAAATTTGAGGTATCCGTTAAATCGCCATGATGCAGGAAAAAATGAGGATTTTCGACATGCGGATCTTGGTAAATATGATCAACACGTTCCGTATTAAAAGACGATGAGCGGCGCTTAATGCCGTGCACTTCATAGCCTTTTTCTAACAAAAACTCAGCGAGGTAAGAACCATCTTGCCCTGTAATACCGGTGATGAGCGCTTTTTTTGCCATCTTCATTTTTACCTTAGTCATCTAAACCAATTTTTGGGTGTTTTGTCGCTTATCAATAATTTGCAAAAGTAGCCGTGTGACAAACGAGCTGTATAATAAACAAATATTGCATTTGAATGTGTTAAGTCTAATCAAAAAAAGCGATTTCAATGTTAAAAAATGAAAGCATCTCTGAACGCCTCATAGCGCTTGAAGAAAAACTGCTCCACCAAGAAGACACCATCGACAGCTTAAATGAGATTGTTGCAAAGCAAGATAAGGAAATTCAGAACTTATGGAGCGCTAATCGGCTGTTAAAGCAGAGCATAAGTGAGGCAAAGCCGGATAGTTATTCAGATGCAGAACCGCCACCACCGCATTATTAAGTAAGTTGAGCGCAGGCCTCAAATAAAGCTTCAGACTGCTGGCAGTGTTAATTGCACACTACGCTAACTTTGGACGAACATCTCGCGCACCAGACGGGCCCTGATCAGACAAATCTTGGGCAGACTCATTGGCAGGTAATGAAATATCTCGGTCATGATCAACCGGTATATCGTTGTATGTTTTGTTCCAAACCAAATCACTAAGTTGCTCAGTGGGCTTGTAACCCAACGGCGCCATCACGAGGATATCTCTTACTGCCTTACAATCGAAGGCGTGACATGCCTTATCAATATTGTTTAACAGCACCGCGACATCTTCCCAGCTCAACGCTATTTCTCGTCCACGCATTATGCGCGGGTGCGACGTTGGCTTTGGATCGTTACCGATAAGCAGCTCTTCATACAGTTTTTCACCGGGTCGCAAACCTGTGTATAACACTTCAACATCGCCATCTGGGTTTTCTTTATCTTTCACCTCTAAACCCATTAAACGGATGAGCTTGGTGGCTAAATCGGCAATTTTTACACTTTGCCCCATATCGAGCAAAAATACATCGCCGCCCTCACCCATGGCACCGGCCTGCAATACTAGTTGCGCCGCCTCTGGGATGGTCATAAAAAAGCGTGTGATATCCGGGTGCGTAACGGTAACAGGCCCACCCTGCTTAATTTGATCTCTAAACAACGGTACAACAGACCCCGAGGAGCCCAACACATTACCGAAGCGCACCATACAAAAGCGTGTAGCGGCTTGCCGCTTCGACAAGCCCTGCAACACTAACTCGGCTAAGCGTTTGGTTGCCCCCATTACATTGGTCGGCCTTACTGCTTTATCCGTAGACACCAGCACAAAGGTTTCTACGTTGGCTTGAATGGCCGCCTCTGCACAATGCCATGTGCCAAACACGTTATTCTTCACGCCTTCAATAACGTTTTGCTCAACTAGTGGCACATGTTTGTATGCTGCAGCATGATAGACCGTATCAATTTCAAAACTACGCATAACATCTGCCAAACGTTTTTGACGCTGCACGGAACCGATTACGGCATGTAGTTCGATGGTTAAATCTTTTTTCGCGATGTACTTTTTAATCTCTCGCTCAATCTCATACAAGGCATACTCGGACGAGTCTAAGAGAATCAGCTTATACGGTTTCAACTTCGCTATTTGACGGCAAAGCTCGGAGCCTATCGAACCGCCTGCACCCGTTACCATCACCGATTTACGCGCAATACATTCAGACAGCAGCTCTCTGTCAGGCGCTACTTCATCTCGACCGAGTAAGTCTTCAATTTCAACATCACGAATTTCTTCAATTTTTGCTTTACCCGACACCACGTCATTCATCGAGGGAATCGTTTGCACCACAATCGGAAATTCTTCTAAAAACCGAATAACGCCGCTGCGTTGGGAGCGAGGCGCTTGACCAAGAGCGAGCAATACTTTCTTGGCACTCGTTTTAGCTAATACCTTTGGCAACTCGCTGGGCGAGTAGACTTGAATACCGTTGAGTATGGTGCCCTGTAAACTTAACTTATCGTCAATAAACGCGACTGGCTGCATAGCTTTGGCATGAAACAGTACCGAACTGAGCTGCAAGCCCGCTTTGCCTGCGCCATAGATAATAACCCTATCTTTTCGTCGTACAATAGAGGTATGCACAAGTGAGCGCGCCAACATGCGCGACCCGCCTACAAATACCATTGCTAAACACCAATAAATAACAGGCACCGACCGCGGCATTTCGGCGTTCATAAAAAAAGCACTGGTAGCGAGCACAATTGCAGAAAAATTAACGCCAAAAAAGACGGCGCGCATCGCATGATTACTCATATAACGAATAA
>CAJWAD010000096.1 GCA_913020245.1 uncultured Oleiphilus sp. | reverse complement strand
GACTACATGAGCCTCTACGGCAACAATAAAACATTGCTCAAAGAGACAGGCGACTGGATTACAGGCGGTGAAGTGATAGCGAACACTCGAAGTAGCGGGTCGAGTAAAGAAAGCGGTCTATACTTTGAAATAAGGTATAAGGGTAAGCCCAAAAACCCTTTAAAATGGCTAAAAAGATAATTCCTCAGGACGGTATACATGAAATTCAATCATCTCATTTCTGCATTTTGCCTAGGCATGGCCTTTGCCACTGCAATGCACGCAGAGGAAGCAGTAGATGTTATTACAACGGACAAGTCCGCAACTGAAGCGCCCGTCGAGGAAAAAACACTTCCCTTACCGCTTAACGATCTGCGAAAGTTCGCGGATGTATTTGGTAAAATTAAGCAAGACTATGTTGAAGAAATTGATGACCAAACGCTCATTCGTTATGCGATAAAAGGCATGCTATCTGGTCTAGATCCACATTCATCTTACCTCGAGCCAAGTGCTTATACAGACCTGCAACAAAGCACTACTGGCGCTTTTGGCGGCTTGGGCATTGAAGTGGGAATGGAGAATGGCTTTATAAAAGTAATTGCGCCTATTGATGATACCCCAGCTCAACAAGGTGGCATGCAGGCTGGCGACTTAATCATAGAACTCGATGGAAAACCTGTTAAAGGTATGAGCCTCAGCCAAGCCGTCGACACGATGCGTGGTGAGGCAGGCACAAATATCATGCTTAAAATCGTTCGCGCAGGAAACAGAGACCCGCTAAGACTAACGCTAACACGCGCTATTATTAAAACACCAAGCGTACGTCATATCGCCCTAGATGATAATTACGGCTACTTACGTATATCGCAATTCCAAGGCAAAACAGGTCAAGACTTCGCTACTCAGTTAGAGAAATTAAAAACCAAGCTCGAAGAGTTTCGCGGCCTTATTATTGACTTGCGTAACAACCCCGGCGGCGTCCTGCAGGCGTCCGTAGAAGTTGCCGACCAAATGTTAGAAGAAGGTCTTATTGTTTACACCAAAGGGCGATCATCCATTGGACAGTTGAGTTTTAGCGCCACGCCAGGGGATGATACAAACGGCATACCGATCATCGTGTTGATTGACGAAGGATCAGCTTCGGCTTCTGAAATTCTTGCCGGTGCACTACAAGACCACGATCGTGCGGTCATTATGGGTACGCAAAGCTTCGGTAAGGGTTCGGTACAAAACATACTAACCTTGGACGAAGACCATGGCTTAAAGTTAACGACAGCGCGCTACTACACACCGAGTGGACGATCGATCCAAGCGGAGGGCATTATTCCTGATATTCAAGTTAACCGTGCCAAGCTTTCCGATGAGCAAGAGTCGAATGCGTACCGAGAATCCGATCTCGCCGGCCATCTGAGTAACGACAACGAAAGTAAAGAAGCAAAGGAAGAAAGCACAGAAAGCGATGAAGAAAAACGCATGCGTGAACGCATGGAAAAAGACTTTCAGCTTCAAGAAGCTATCAGCCTTCTCAAAGCAATCGATATCTTAAAAATTAAACAACAAACACCCATGCCTGAAACTGCCTCATTGAACGCTGAGCGAACAGATAATACTAAACCAGAATTACTGGTTGAAAAACAAGGCGCGCCATTAACACCGGCAGAGTGATATACGTTTGAAGGGATTCTACAGACTCATGAAGTCCGCAATCATCGCGGCCTCCTTGTTGTTGGTAACTACTGATCTTTACGGAGAATCCTCCCAACAGGCAACTATTGCTATTATCATCGACGATCTTGGTCATCACTATGATCAAGGCAGCCAGCTTGCGAGCTTACCCTACCCGCTTACCCTCGCAGTTCTCCCGAAGCGCCGTTATTCGAAAAAGCTGCTTGAGCTCGCCCAACAAAACAAGAAAGAAGTCATGCTTCACGCCCCTATGGAAACCAGTCACGGGTTTCAGCTTGGCAAAGGCGCATTAACTGCATCGATGAGCAGAATTGAATTGCAGCGCACGTTGCAAGAAAGTTTTGCTGCGATCCCCGGCGCTAAAGGCTTTAATAACCATATGGGCAGTGCATTAACAAGTAATAAGCAGGCAATGCACTGGGTAATGCAAGCCGTTAATCAGCGTCCCTACTACTTCGTAGACAGTCGCACTACCGCGCAATCTATCGCAGCCAAAGTCGCCAAAACATACAATATCCCAACGTTAACACGGGATATTTTCCTCGATCACGACATCAGCGCAAGTGCTATCGATCGCCAATTTAAAAAGTTAATTAAAATCGCCAAAAAGAACGGTTCAGCAATTGCGATAGGGCATCCACATCAAGTTACCATAGACTTTTTGAAAGATGCACTACCGAAACTAGACGAGCTAGGTATTGCTCTGGCGACTGTAAGCGCTCTATGGCAGATTCGGCATCCTTCCGAAGCCATGTATGCTAAGCGCACGCAAGCTCATCACTCAAATGCGCTCAGTTACCTCGCGCAATAGGAAAAGACTGTCGAGGGTCTAAGACACGTTTAATAATGCAGCGGCCAATTCATTTGCCTTTGCGTTATGTTCTAAAACACGCGTTAGCTCGCCCATTTTATCTAAAACAAAATAGTAAGCTGTGTGATCAACAGTATACGCATTTTGGTCAACCTCAATATTCACATCACCTTTCAATGCGTTCTGACGTTCTTTTGCACCAGGAAGTGGCGCCTTAATAAAATAGGTACCGTATTGTTTCGCAATTTTTGCAGTCTCTTGCTGGTCGCCGCGCATTGCAACAATATTCGGATGAAAAAACGCTGTATATTCGGACAAACGCTCTAAGGTATCGCGTTGCGGATCTAGCGTGACAAAAAGCGCAACGACTTCACTCAAACCAAGGTCACTATTTAATGCATCGCGTATCGTAGATAATCCTAAAGGGCAAATATCCGGACAAGATGTGAATCCAAAATATAAAACGACCGGTTTGCCACGAAAATCCGATAACTGTTGAAGCCCTGCGCGGGTTTGCAAAGAAAAATCACCCGCAGGTAGATATTGTGCCTTCAGATCCTGAGTGGGCCCCGGCTGCGAGAACTTTTGATAAACCATAAAACTTAATATACCCGCAACGACGCAAGACATCGCAAAAATAAGCTTCTGGGTCTGTTTAAATGAACGCATACTAAAACTCTGTGCTTGTAGCTATTAATTAGATGTTCTGACTAGATTTAAGTTCAGCTTGAAGTAAATACGACACCCCCTCTATTTTCATCTCCAGATTCACATGCCACAACATCCTCGCATCCTGAGTGCACAAAGGAATCATTCCTCTAAACTGAGTGACTGCCGAGCCCGCACTATTAGCTGCATCAAAATAGTGTTGCCCCATGAACATATCACGGCCAGTGAGCCATAGCCGCGTCATCGTTGCATGTGTCTGCCCCCTATGCTTAACCTGGAAGGATAGGTTCTGCATCGGCGGCAAATTTGCAGGCGATGGCGCCAAGGTAATCTCTTGCTCAGCAACGTTCGCAGTACAAAAAGATTGATCTGGCTGGCAGCGCATAACAATTGTAATAGGATTGGTTTTGCTAATTGAATTGGATTCACCGATTACAGGCGCATCACAAGCGCTTAAAAGAAAGCCATACGCTAGCAAGCAAATTAAAGAACGATGTTTCAACAACGGTGAAACTCACTCTTTGAGCAATTCAATTTTATAAGTAACACGCCGGCCCTCGTGTTTACCGCCAGTGGTAAATACATTGTGTACCGGTGGATCGCTCGCAATATTCCCCATGCCTGCAATTTCAATTTCATTGACCGTTGATTCAAGAAAGATTGTGCGCTCTTGCTTAGAAACCACATCAAATACTGGATAACCGCGACTCTGCGCGATCTCCGCACAACGGCGCAAAGCAAAGTCATGAATTTGCTCCCACGAAACCGATGCACTCTCCGTATATTCAACATAAAAAGTGTTTGGGTTAACTAACAGATCGCGATAGCCTGCTACCCCCTCTTCTGCCGACTTATAAGTCGCGACACACGCACTTAATATGAGACTACATAACGCAACAGCGCTAATGCGTGCCCAAAGACGTAAATTGAGAAGATAACGACCCAAACCTTGCATACTCTTAACTCCCTCGTTCAATGTAAACAAGAGTATCGTGCTGAATAAAACATGCAAGCGCTTAGGCCTAGATTTGTGCAATGGGCAAACCTTGTTTTTGCCAAAATTCATTCGCGGCCCGCAAGACTTGTTTAGGCGCCTCATTTTGAGGGTAGTGGCCCGTATTCTCTAAACCTACCGTATCCGCATTTGGCACAAGCTCTTCATAACGCAACTTCATATGTGCGCCTGAAATCGGATCTACTAAGCCATCGACAAGGCGCAGCGGCACTTGCGTGGTCTGCAAAACGCCGACCCACCGGTCTCTATAACGACGACGTTCTTCCATGTAGCGAATCAAGCGATGCATAATTAGCCGCCCCCCCTTACTTTCAAGTAACTGCCAGTGCATTTTCAAGACCTCATTCGGCATTTTCTGCGTACATATTCGATCCATATTCTGTTTGAATTTTGTAAAGCTCGTTAGTCGAGAAATGAAAGGCCCTAAGGGGCTTAACAAGAGCTTTTGAATCAATACTGGATGATGCGTTTCCGGAAACAGACCACCATTTAAAAAAATACAACTTTGAATGCACGAACGCTCTGACCCCTCATTCCTCGCAAGAAGTTCTTGACCAACCGAATTACCATAGTCATGAACGAGCAAATGATATCGGTCTATATCAAAGTGCTTGAGCAAAGCTTGTGCGATATCAGCTTGCATCAAAATGGAATAGTCGATGTTCGATGGTTTATCTGACAAACCAAAGCCGATAAAATCGAAGCACAGCACGCGAAAACGTTTCGTCAGTTCGTACCAAAGATCTTGCCAATCCCAAGATGATGTGGGAAATCCATGCAGTAAAAGCAGTGTCGGCTTATGTACTTCGGCACTGTCTCGGTAAAATATTTGATAACCTGCATAATCTAAAAAGAAACCTTTTTCACGCCATTCTTCAAGATCGATAATCACCTACACTCCCCTTTTAAAAACTATCTATTTAGCATAAAGCTCAATTACTCAAAGACAAGGGCGAGCCCTAACAAAAAGCACTTGTTTATAACTTTCGATTACAACCGCCAATGCTTAACATGCAAGGCCAACTTGTTAAGCACTGCATAGGTGATTATTATCTGACGCGTACCGGTAATCCACCCCACTTAAAAGGCTGTTCATGCGATCTTTGCTAGCGTTTCCATTGCTTTGTTTAACTTGCTTAACTTTCAATGTGCAAGCCATTAACCTCGAATTTCTAAATCAGTCTGTACTCACCGAATTTACTGAGGAGGAAACTAACAAGTTCATTCAGTTTGTAGGTGAACAACTCACAGCGTTAAAAGATCATGAGACAGCCAGCTGGCGATCGGGCTCTAATCAAATTCAGGGTAAGATAAAAGTTATGTTCAGTTATGCTGCGGGTGACAAAGCCTGCCGGCGACTGCGTATTTTATTGAAGGGTGAAACCGGCAAAGTCGAGCCTTTTCAGCATGATGTCTGCTTTATTGATAAAAAATGGGAAATACAGGACACACACATCAATGATTATTCTGACAGTGACAAAGCGAGGCTAAAGAAAAATTTAAACACAACGCTCAGTAAGCCATTGAAAACCGGGCCTTTTACTTGGTACAACCCTCAAACAGGCAACACAGGGTCGAGCATTGTCATCTCTGAAGGAGATGGTGGTTGCCGGCAAGTCGCGTTATCAACACATACAAAAAGCGGTAAGTCATTGAGTGGCACATATGAGTTTTGTAAAACACCAGAGGGTATCTGGAAAGAGCGGCCTTTAGACTTCTCTATAGCCGACTTTACAAATGCAAACTAACAGCCATAGATAGGCGTTGCCAAAGGTTTGCGGAGTTCGCCGTGAAAAGAATTAAAAAACGTTACCAGACCATTCAGCTGACAGTGTGCTTAATAAAATGACCCGGATTAACGCGTCAACTTCAACCAGACGCGTAAACTGATGATATCGAACTTGAGCATATATATAATTCACAGAACTTTATAATTTTTTTGCAACAGTTCAGACTTATCTTAACTCTCTCGTGACATTTTCCGACGAGACTAACGATAGCCATCGCTATATATTGGCATCTCTTGAGACAAAGCCACGCGGTTCCGGTGCATTATGGGCTCCGGTAAGGCTAAAAAACCATTTTTTTGCAACGCGTTTTGTGTCTTGTCAGAAAGCATATATTCGATGTATTGCTTCACGCTGGGATTGTCTAGTGCAAAAGGCGCGATATGCGCATAATACACATTACCGAGCGGGTATTGTCCGGAAAAGACTGTATCTTCTCGCACAGGCACGGCTTCCCCTTGCGTATCTTCGATCGCTATATATCGTTTTTTATGGTCTGCCTTGTATACGTCATACGTCAAACCACGGGGATCGTTCACTACTTTTGATAAGGCTGAAGCTACCCCACCCGCATAACCCGCTTGAGTTTGCGTATCGTCAATCTCATTTGCACCAATCAATGCGCCGCCGCAAGTAGCGAGTCTTGCAAACCGTTTACCTTCGACTGATTGCTGTCCATGCGGATACACAGATATCAAACTATCTGCGCCCTCAACAAACGTGCTTGCCCCTAGCTCTCGCCAATCAACGCGCGCTTTTGCCTCACAGCGAGAAGGATCATCGCTAAACAAGGCTTTTACAGTTGGCAAAGGCAATGACAGCACATCATTGTCATCGTTTTTTATTAAGCCATGAGCGTTTGCAGAAATGGTTAGTGCAAGGGGCGCCTCTTTATAACGATTTTCCAACATCGCCACTTCTTTATCCGACCACTTTTCTCGTGAAATACCAATATGAGCAAAACCATCCATCACTGCCGTTAAAACATCTGACGTATAGTAGACAACGGGTTGTATTTTAATAGTCTCGTGATCCCGACTCTGATCCTCAA
Source organism: uncultured Oleiphilus sp. (assembly GCA_913020245.1). Taxonomy (GTDB): domain Bacteria; phylum Pseudomonadota; class Gammaproteobacteria; order Pseudomonadales; family Oleiphilaceae; genus PZPK01. The sequence continues at coordinate 639 of CAJWAD010000096.1, read as the reverse complement.
ACTGTTTGACAATTAATTGTTCAACACCCGCTTGACCGATAACGGGTGCGTAAACGGCAACAAAAACATAGTCAATATCTTTAGTCGTATGCGCGCTATTTTTAACGCTAGCCGAATTCTCACTGTCAACGCTGGGCGAAGCATGAAGAACGATAGCCGATCCGAACAGTAAACTGGCTAATAGAAGTTTCACTCCGCTCCCTCCTGATTTCGTGATTGTATTTGTTTCTCTGAAGTGAAGATGTTCCATTTGGGGTCATGCTCGTAATTTGGCGAGTGGACTAACGCCAAAACGCGATGCTGACGCTCTTGCATGAATTCATTGACAAGCGGCAATGTCTCTGTGAAGAAATGCACATCAATTTTATCAACCGACACCGAGTATAAGGTCAAAAAATCAACCACGGCTTGCGCTCGGTTATGTGCTAATTTTTCGTTATAGGTATCGGCGCCTTCAGGGCTTGTGTCGCCGATGATGGTTACGCGATAGTCAGGGTTTGCATCCATCAAATAAGCGAGTTCCGTGAGTTCTTGGGCAGAATCCTCAGCCACAATAAAGCTATCAAACGCAAAAGGGATATTCACAGCATGTATGTGTTCGGTGACTCGCCATGACGTGCAACCTTGGTTGTTTACCGC
>CAJWAD010000095.1 GCA_913020245.1 uncultured Oleiphilus sp. | reverse complement strand
TGGGTGCGGCGCAGCTTTATTCTATTTAAGTGTTCATTGAAGCAAGTTTAGTTCCGAAGCGCGTCTAAGACAGTCAGTTCGACTATTAACAGACAACAAACCGTAAATAACTTTTATGTGATATTTGACGGTGTTATCTGAAATGCAAAGAACTCTTGCGGTCTCTTTCACTGACAAACCGTTCGACATTTCGATTAAAACAGCCTGTTGCCTCGGTGTCGGTAGGAACCGACCAGAATCTATATCTCCAATCGAGAGGAACTCGCTAATCGCCTGTCCAAGCTTTGCTGTGCTTTCCATTTTACTTAAATAACCACAAGCACCCAAGCTTAGGGCATTTTCGATCGATTCACGATCGTCGGTGCCACTTATAATTACAATTGGGGTAAATTCTGGTCCGGGTTTAATCGAACTTAAAAACGCTTGACCATCCCCGTCGCTGAGCGTTAAGTCTAGTAAGATCAGATCAAAACGACGCTCTGCCACCTCAAATAAAGCGTCGTTAATAGATGTGACGTTTGACACCTCGGTAAAGGTACTGAGTTGATGTATAAGCGAAGAGATACCGTCTGCATATATCGGGTGGTCCTCGACTAACAATATTTGCTTTACTTTCTTGTTGAGTTCAAACGTACCATTCGACATAGCTATTTTTATTTTAGTTTACATATTAACGTTAACGAAGGGATTTTCTCTTTGGATCATTTCTCAAAGCACTTTTAGCGCACCATTGTATACTGCTGAATATGTCTGGATGCAGTGATTTTAATCCAAAACAAAACGTCGATTTTACTAATTATTGAATAGACGAACAAACGCTAAGAATAAAATCATCGCGGTTTTTTGTTAGACTGTTAATTCGGGGGCACTTGTTATAATGAATGCCTTCCTTAAGCTTTATACTCGCTTTGCTTGTTTAAGATAAAACTTTAATTTTCACGAGTCACGTAATGGACATTCACGCCTTTCCCGAAAAAAGCGATATCAGTATTGGCATCAGTAGCTGCTTGCTTGGCGAGCGCGTGCGTTATGATACGGGGCACAAGCAGCATTCCTATATCTGCCATACTCTTGGCAATTTTTTTACCTTTCGGCCTTTTTGCCCAGAGATGGCGATTGGTTTAGGCACGCCACGTGAAACCATTCGTTTAGTTAATATAGAAGGCGAGACCCGAGCGGTAGGCACAAAAACGGCAGAACATGATGTAACGCAAGCACTACGTGAAAATGGCGAAGCACAAGCGCATTGGCAACGCGAATTATATGGCTACATCTTAAAAAAGGATTCGCCAAGTTGCGGTATGGAACGCGTGAAAGTGTATAAGAAAAATACCCCAGAAAAGGTGGGTGTTGGATTATATGCGGAAGCACTGCTTAAAAATAATCCGCTGTTGCCAGTCGAGGAAGAGGGTCGATTAGGTGATGCCGTGTTGCGCGAGAATTTTATTAAACGTGTCTATAGCTATCGCAGTTGGCGATCGCTCGTGGATAGCGGCGTTAGCATGAAGAAACTAACTGACTTTCATAGCGCCTATAAATATAGTTTACTCAGCCACAACCAAAACGAAACCCGTAAGTTGGGTAGCTTCCTTGCAGAGGCTCATACGCTGAAACTGGAAGAAGTGGTGGCGAGGTACAGCGAAACGTTTATGGCCATTTTAAAGCGTAAAGCCTCGAAAAGAAATCACGTAAACGTACTGCAACATCTGCAAGGCTTTCTGAAAACCGACTTAGACAAAGCGGATCGGCAGGAGCTAGGTGAAGCGATCTCAGAATACCGGCTGGGGCGTCTACCCCTAATCGTTCCCATTGTGTTGTTACGCCACCATTTCAGGCGCCATCCGAAGCCGTTTGTCGATAGATGTACGTATTTAAACCCGCACCCTGGCGAGCTTATGCTCTTGAATACGCTCTAGTTACCGGCTTTGGGTTAGATTTTGCAACCCCCAGCCATAACACGACGACGATGGCTAATTCCAACACCACCATGCCATACCAACTCGGAGCCATATCCCAAACTAAATAAGTGTGCACGCTATACAGCCTGATCACCAAAAACATCGTCGATAATATTAGCGCGAACAGGCTGGCTGAATACACGTGCTGGTCATAGCGCGCTAAGCTCAGCATGGCAACGGCAAAACCGAGCTGCAAACCGCCATAGACGCTGGCAAATTCTGCATAAGCCTCGGCATTTGTCAGCCCAAATCCCAAAAATGACGCACTGGCGTCTACATTAATTAAACACCAAGCACCGGAAAATAGGTAAAGTATACCCACGACAACCAAACATACTCTGGCATATTGAATTTTCATCACAAACATCTCCTCACTAAAACAACCGCCAACGCCTTCGCGATATTCATGAATGGTCTGACTCTCGACCTTGCGCGGCATACTTACTATCTGTCGGCAAGCTGACATCGTATTCATATTCAATAATGGCGCGGTAATTCTCATCAAGAACTTGAGACGGCTCGCCTTCTAAACTGCGTGCAATGTTGGTTAAGCCTTCGTACCGAAGCAGTCGTCGGGTCTCGAGATCGTATTCAAGAAAGATCGGTGACATCAACAAGCCCAAAAGCCAGTTGCTCGCTGTAATACTTAGTCGGATACGGCCGTCGCCCGGCTGATCTTCAGTTTGCCCCAATGCCAAGGTAACCAAAGATGCGCGTGTTAGTGCTAGAAACTCGAATTCAAGTTCTTTTCCCGCGACCAAAGCATCCCAGCGCGATGCGACTAAGCGATCAAATCCAGCGTCGACCACTAACAGTTCTTTCGAATCATAGGCGACCGTTTCATCGGTTTCTTGAGTTCTTGTGAGCGCAATCTTACCGGCGCTAACATTACGAGTTTTCACTTGGTCTCGGTTTCGAAAATCAAAGAAATCGAGATGCGGGCGAAATAACTCCCCTGGCTGCGTCTGCGAAAAATCCAGCTGTTTTCTGGCAATCGGCTCACCGCCAAACGAAAGATAATCGACGACGTAACGTTCGTATTCACCCGATTTGTTGAGCTCTATTTGGTGAATTGCTTTGTATAGGGGTTTGCCCGTTTCTTGATCATAGGCACGCCCTAAGAAGCTTTCTTGCTTGCCGTCTGCGATGGCTGTACCGACCGATGAGATGAACATAAATAACGTCACCGTGATCGATTTCAATGCTTTCATCATCATAACGATCGCTCCTGAGCTAAAAAAATACTACCGTTTCCCAAGCATCTTGGCTGCTCTGAACGCTTAAATGCCCAGACGGAAATACTGCCAGAAATAACCCAAACTAATGAAAGTAAGGGCAAAAATGCATGGTCAATGGACAAGGCCCCAAGTCGCTCACCACCTAGATAGGACAAAGGCCCAGCAATTCCGCTCAACACGATAAACAAGACCCGTTTTCGTACCAGGCTTGACAACGAAAGCGGCACCGTTAGCGCAAAACCAAGCCACATCATGGCCAGCCAAACTGGCACAACACCGAACAGCATGGCGCGCGCTTCGGCTGGCTGATAAATGCCAGTGGTGCACAGCAAACTATCAACGATGACACCCCACAAAACGACTACAGCAAACGGTGCCAAGCGCTTGATTCCGCCCACAGTCACAATGGCATGCAAGGCCAGTGGGATCATCGCCAGCAAGGCCCAATCGGCGCCTACTAAAATGGCAAGAAACCATAGACATTGAAACAACACTGCATTGACTACTATATCGCGCATCGGGTTATCCTCTGTGGGTTAATCGGCTTGTCTGCCGAGCTTGTGTTGACCGACCTCATACACCTGTTCATCGCGAAAATCGGGCTTCGCATAAACCATATGTGCTACGCCAATAGAACGCTCCATGAAGCCCCCTTCGCAATACGCAAGATAAAATTCCCACATGCGTTGAAAGGTCTCATCATACCCTTGGGCGGTGATCGCCTCACGGTAATCATGACAGCGATGCCGCCAAGCACGTAATGTGCGTGCATAATGCTCAGCAAAATCTTGCAACTGTACGAGCCGTAAATCTGATCCCTTCATCGAGGCGGTCATTAAAGCTTGAATTGACGGAATACAGCTGCCAGGAAAAATATAACGTTGAATAAAATCAACATTGCGACGTGCCGATTCATACCGTTGATCGGTAATCGTGATGGCTTGAATTAACATTAGACCGTCTGCTTTTAACCGCGCTGCACAATTTTCAAAGAAGGTGGTGTAATACTTCCAGCCGACGGCTTCAATCATTTCTATTGAGACGAGTTTGTCATATTGGCCTTCTAGCTCGCGATAGTCTTTTAACAACAAAGTGACACGATCACTTACACCCGCTTCGTCTACACGTTGCTTGGCCAGGGCATATTGTTCTTTTGAAATAGTCGTTGTGGTGACACGGCAGCCGTAATTTTGTGCGGCATAAATGGCAAAGCCTCCCCAACCAGTGCCAATTTCAAGCACATGATCGTCAGCGTTAAGTTGCAGTACCTGACAAATTTTCTCCAGCTTGTATTCAGCCGCACTCTCTAAGCTGGCCTCAGCGCTCGGGTAAATGCCACTGGAATACATCATTTTGGGGTCGAGGAACAAACGAAATAACTCATTCCCTAAATCATAGTGGGCGGCAATATTCCGTTCAGAACCTTTTTGCGTATTTTGATTGAAGCGATGGAAGAGCTTGAGAAAAGGCCTTGACAACAGAGCAAGCCCCCCTTCCATTTGGTCGAGAATATCCATGTTTCGAACTAAAATACGCATCACGTCCGCTAAATCTTGGCTCTGCCAATCACCGGTCATGTAGGCTTCAGCTGCACCGATGCTGCCGCCGGTTAAAATATCAGCGTAGCAAGCGGGGTCTTGTATATCGATCTGTGCATAAAGCCCTTTAGCTCTGGCTTGGCTTTGGTCTTCGCCAAATGCAATGGCTTCGCCACCTTCACAAAGCACTAGACAACCGGTGTGCAGTTTTGCCAACTGACCATGCAATAGCTTTCGCGCTAACGATTGAAAAAACGATAGCTTATCGGCATTAGGCGCAACAACCGTACTCGTCATGTTATTTCTCCATTTTGCTTTATAGGGATCGATGCGTGACGCAAGTCTTGTGAAGGGCTGAGTTGCTTGTCGTCACTGTCTGAATCGGGGTGATCATAAAAAGGGGTGCGTTTAACGAATAATCTAAATGCTTGCCAGTATATACCCATGACGACCTGCAGCGTCATGGCCGGCATCGATACAAACAATCTACCCGCCTGCTCTATGGGCAATCTGTGCATACGTACGGTCGCATCAAAATGTTTGGTCGCCGCATGGCCCTGCTCTGAGCCTCGCACCAGGCTATCCATATGTACCACGATGCTTTGTGCCAGTTCAGAAAAGACCCATCGATATTGCATATCCATCGGGTTGAACGGCGAGACATGAAACGCCTTATCAAACTCAAACTGATACTTTTGATCGCCGACACGCTTCGTTGTTACCGGATGCTGAACGGCGCCGCTACTCGCAATGTCAGTATCTGTGCACGGTAGAATATAGCTGTGTCGCTCACCCCATGGCGTGTTGGTAATCTCAGAAAGAATGGCGAGTACTTGCCCATCCTCGTCAAAGCAGTAGTAAAAACTCACAGGGTTAAAGATGAATCCAAAATATCGCAAATGTGTCACCAACGACACCCGCGAGATCGCAATGTCGCCAAGTTGATGCACCGTGTAATAATCGGTCACGGCGCGCACGACCGCCGACTTAATTGCGTGACCCGCCGTTTGAATCGGCGGATGGTCTTGAGACTGTTCATTTGATGGCTCGTAAAAATAGTCTTGACGCCGGAACGTCACCATTTTCAACCTATTTAACTGCTTCAACCACCCCTGAGAGAACAGCTTTGGAAGCTCATCCAGATCAAGGCTAAACATAAAGATTGGGTAACGAAATTTGTGGGGTTTCGGCACAAAGCGACGGTGTCGCACCCATCCGCGATAGACAGCGGAGCGGGCTAGGTGTTTCAAAGTTCTATTCCAAACGAGCCTGCGACTCTCAAGGCACTAAATACGCCATCTTCATGGAACCCGTTACGCCAATAGGCACCGCAATAGTGCGTTCGATTTACCGCACTAATTTCGCTATGTCGCGCCTGCGCTAACACCCCATCATGCGTAAACACGGGGTGCGCATACTCATAGCGTTCGATCACCTTTTCTGGCGCAATTTCTTGCTCTCTATTAAGCGTTACCAAAAATGTCTCAGGCGCATCGTCAAAGTTTTGCAACATGTTCATGTTATAAGTCACCATGGCATGTTCGGTCCGGCGCTGCGGGATATGGTAATTCCAGCTCGCCCAAGCGCGTTTGCTACGCGGCATCATTTTGGTGTCTGTGTGCAACATCACCACATTATTCTGATAGGGGATCGCTGCAAGCACCTCTTTTTCTTGTGGGGTCGGGTCACTGAGCATACTGAGTGCTTGATCGCTGTGGCAGGCGAGTACCACCTGATCAAATTGCTCGGTCCCTGCATCAGTGATCACTGTCACCCCTGATCCGCGCGTAATTCTCCGCACTGGCGTATTTAAACGAATACGTTCTTTGAATGGCGCCGTAATCGGATCAATGTAGGCGCTAGAGCCCCCTTTCAACACCCGCCATGTCGGCCGATCATCGACGCTTAACATGCCATGATTGTTAAAAAATCTAAGGAAAAACTCCAGAGGGAAGCTTAGCATCACGTCAGTGGACGCCGACCAAATGGCCGCGCCCATAGGAACGATGTAGTGATCTCGAAAACCACGCGAAAACCCATGGTGTTCAATAAATTCACCCAAGCTCATCTGTTTATCGATCGAGCCATCTGCGAGCCCTTGCACGGTTCGCTTGTTGAACTGCAGAATATCCCACACCATACGCAGAAATTTGGGCCGTATCAGATTTATTCGCTGGGCGAACAGGCCGTTAAAATCGGTACCATTATATTCTAAGCCTGTATTGCCACAGTGCACGCTGAAACTCATATCTGAGGTTTCGCTTTGCACGCCTAGTTCTTCCATCAGCTTTATAAAATTCGGGTAGGTCCAATCGTTGTAGACGATAAAGCCCGTGTTCACGGGATAGGTTTTATTTGCTACGGTCACGGGCCGTGTGTTGGTATGCCCGCCGAGGTAATCATTGGCTTCAAACAGGTGCACCTCATGATGCCGGCTCAATAAATATGCACTGGTCAACCCCGAAACACCGGAGCCGACCACCGCAATTTTCTGGCGCGACTGCACTTCCCTCATCATGATGATTCGCTTCCTAAATTTTCCATTTGTTTTTCTTTGTTAGGCGCCTCATGGCGCGACATTTTGCCCAATAATTTGAATTTTAAGCGTGTTGGCAAGCTTGCAAAAGCTTTCAAACTCCACACAAACGGTTTGGGAAAACTTATATCAAAGACTGAGGTTTGCATGCCGCGATAAATTTTCTCCGCAGCTTCTTTGCTGGAGATCAGAAATGGCATAGGAAAGTCGTTCACTTGCGTAAGCGGCGTATCAACAAATCCCGGACTTACTATCTGAACGTGAATACCTTCCTTCTGCAAATCGGCTTTCAGGCATTCGACAAAATAACGCATGGCCGCCTTTGATGCGCCGTAGGCATGCGCTCTCGGGAGGCTCTGGTAGGTGACGCT
>CAJWAD010000094.1 GCA_913020245.1 uncultured Oleiphilus sp. | reverse complement strand
GCTTGTGACAAACGGTGCTGCACATAGCTCGTGATTGCACTCGGCGACAAGGGCTGCAAGTGATATTGAAAACTGATACGTTGCGCTAATTGGCGCAACCCTGGCTGCGAAAGCATTGTGTCCAGCTCAGGCTGGCCAAATAACACGATCTGGATTAATTTTCGTGATTCGGTTTCTAGATTAGAGATTAAGCGCAGCGCTTCAATTGTCTCATGCGGCATTGCCTGCGCCTCATCAATCACCAGCACCACTGGCTTGCCCTCAGCCGCCAACTTTAGCAAACGTTCTTGAATATTTTGTAGGGCCTTAATGTGCACTTCTGTTGTTGAACGCTGTGCCTGAAAGTAAGAATCGATATGGTGCGAGAGGGGGTTGTCGTCTGGCAAGGTCACCGCCACGGAGAGCTCATCTGCAACAAGACAGTAGAGGGTTTCAGGTGAACAACTCGGATTTGGAATATACGCGGTAACCGCTTTATCTTGTAAAGCATTCAGAAGCATGCGGCAGGTTAATGTTTTCCCGGTCCCGACCTCACCGGTCACCTTCATGAAACCTTCATTATTTTGCAAGCCAACAAGCAACATCTCGAGCGCCTCAGCATGCGAGTCGGACTGTACAAAAAAATGGGTACTGGGCGTTAGGCTGAAAGGCGCCTCACGTAGACCAAAGAATGACTCATACATGCCCATACCTAGTCATAAAAGCTGGTTTCCGTGGCCGACCCCATGGTATCTCTCAATCCACCAAAACGTTCTCGGCTGGCACGTATATCATCCAAAAATACTTGACCGTCCGTTAAGGTCGGACGCAAAAGAATAACGAGTTCAGTTTTGGTCGTCGATTCAGACTTTTGCTTAAACAGTTCTCCAATTAAAGGAATATCACCAAAAAAGGGAACAGACGAATTTTCATCAACCACGCGTGTTTGTATCAAACCACCAATCACCACAATTTGGCCATTTTCCGCGGTAATAATACTGTCTGATTCGCGGATCGTTGACAGCGCTAACGGCAGATCGATTTCATCATCGCCAATAGAAATTTGTTTTTGTTGATCCTTAACTTCACTAATAGCCGGATGCACATGCAAAATTATTTTGCCCTCCTCACTGATCTGCGGCGTCACATCCAGTGCGATTCCCGAGAAGAAAGGTGTAAAATCAATATCTGTTGAGGTCGTATCGGCATCGGTATCGTTTTCAAACTCGATATCCGTGACAAAGTATTCGTCGGTGCCGACTTTAATAACCGCCTTCTGGTTATTCACCGTTGCGATTCGAGGGCTAGACAGCACCTGTACATTGCCCTGGGTACCCAACAGATCTATCGTCGCGTTAAAACTACCCAATTCAACAACCGAGGTGAACACGCCGCCCGCGTTACCCGCCGTCACTGCACGGGCCGCTTGTCCCACCGTTAGGGAGTCTTGTGGCACGCCGTTAATATCAAAACTGCCCGTTTCTGAAAAACTCCAATCTATACCTTGTTGGTAGCCCTCAGCCAGATCAACTTCTAATATTTTTGCTTCGAGCAACACTTGGCGCTGCAAAATTAATTCAGCACTTTGTAAATATTCTTCGATAGCCCAAAGCTGTTTACTGTCTGCCCGCACGACAATCATGCCGGCACTCGGCGTAATGACGACCGAACGCCCTTCTTGTTCATCAATAATTAATTTGAGTGTATCTTCAAGGTTTTGCCAAAAACGGTTCTCACTGCTGGTTTTTATCTGCGTACCGCTTCGCGATGCGCTGGTGGTTGACGATGAGATCTCGTCATCGCCGAACGCGTCATTATTCTGAGTAATTTGACCTGAACTCACTTGGGTTTCCGAGCCCCCAGAACGCGCAACGTCTAAATAATTAATATTAAAAATACGCGTGCGCAAACCACTAGGGAAGATGAGGATGAACCGTTCTTGTTCGTCATATTCATAGCCGTATAGCTCTTTCACAATATGCAGCACTTCGGTAACCGTTACGTCCCGAAGGTTCAGGCTGATATTGCCCGCAACATCTGGGTGCACCACAACATTGCGTCCAGATTCACTAACTAAACTTTGAAAAAAATCTTTTGCCGGATGGTCTTTCACAGCAATATCGAACCGAGCTTCTGTCGCTTGCTGTGTTGCGCCCAACGCTAGTGGCGGGACTAATGCGTTGGCAATATTTGCATCTAATTCAAGCGGTGGCGGGGTCTGTGATGCAATCATACGATCTAGATCAGTCGTAATCTGGTCTACCCCTACCGTGGTGTTGGCAGCGGGCGACTGCAGTAGGGCATTATCGGTTGCGCACGATGCCAACAACGATGCAAGTGTGCACACTAAAGCTGTTTTAAAAACAGTATTTATCATCTTCTTCCCTATGTCTCACCCAACCAATGCTAAACGATGCATCAGTTATTAACTTTCTTCATGATTCCACGACGGGTATGCAATTTTACCCAGCGAACGCGACCGTCTCGCGTTAGCTTTACTCCTGAACTGGTGATTTCTGCCACCTGCATGCCATTGATCTGATCACCCTCACGCAAAGATCGACCATTTATATAGGCAACCTTCTCGGCACCTGAATGCTTGAGATAATTAAGCGTGAGAGGAATCTCGCCTGATGTCGCAGCGCGGGTTGGCGCGGGCTGAGCCGAATACGGTTGGGTTGGGTCGCGCAGTATTTCACCATTCGCCGCGGTATATGCCAAGCTGTACGAGCTCGTAGCCACGGCAAGCGCAAACATCACTATTTTGTGAAAAGGATAGTTATCCACCAATCCAGGCCTCTTCAATGCTCAAGGTACTGATACTTAAAAATATCTCCGCCTCAGGGTAGTCAATGACGGTGTAATGCATCTGCTTCCAGTAGAAACCATTCATCTCTTCGAGTCGCGCAATATATTGCATCGCCTCGAAGTAGGAACCCCGAAACGTCATTTCGAAACCATGTTCATAGATCTCAGTAGTATCATCGGCCGCCACGGCCGTTTCATTAACCGGTTCATCATTGCCGGTCTCGAAATCTAGAACGTCGACACCTAGGCTCATCGCACTAACGAGTTCCAAGCCTTTGTAATCGGCGAGCAATTCCTTCAGTAAATTTTGCGTTTGCTTTGGGCTAAGCAAGGTTTCCACTTTATTACGCAAGCTAAGATTTAGCTCGGCAGCATTTGCTCTGAGCACCTGATTCTGATTTTTAAGCCTGATATTCGGATCGTCAGCGAGCACGGCAGCGAGCTCCGCTTTCTTTGTCGAAAGCTCCGCAATCATCATCGCTTGGTTATCAGTCGCTGCCTGTAGTTTATTTTTTTTCTCCAGCACCGGCGCAACTGACAGCTGAAATAACAGCAGAAATAGCGCGACAAGCACGGCGGAAACAATTAGCAGTCGCTCTCGGATACTAAAGGCTAAGAATTTTTCATTGAGTCGATCAAATGTCATCACACGTCACTCTCTGCAAAACCTTTCAAAGAAAAGCGATAATGGCCATTTTCTTCTTCATGTTTATGCAGCTCCAAAGCGCCAAAATCTTGTTGTCGAAACAAAGGCTCTTGTTGTAGGCGCTCCAAATAAACCGGGATTTGAGCCGCATCGAGGGTTTGTCCATTAATGAGCAGTTTGCCTGTTTCATTATCAACGCTGAATTCGGTCAGCCAAAGTTGCGCAGGGCGATGCCGAGCAAGACCCAAAAATAACGCGCTATAATCGAATGAAAAGTCAGCCCGTTGCATGCCTAACCCAGATAACACAGAGCGATAGGCATCAATCTGTGCGGCAAACTCTTTATTTTCCTCTTCAAGAGAACGATCAATTTTCTGGTCCGCCTTCTGCTGCGATAAGGTATCAACGTCTGTTTGCAACGCCGAAACTTGCGCTTGCAAGGTCGAGAGCCTATTTTCAGCATCCGCCAAACCAAAACTAGCACTGACGTAAAGTACCAAGACGATGAGTATCGCTACCGCACCTGCCAACGCGGCCCGCGTTAACGTTACCGGCTCTTTTTTCGGTCTAAATTGCTCGGTATAGAAATTGACGCTGTCCTGCTCGCTATCAATCAGCTTCAGCGCCCCGCGCGCATACGTTGTGCTTTGCAACTCAGCAAATGAAAGCGCTTCGCCCGCGGCCTCACAATCGAGAGAAACATTCTCGATTTGAATACCGAGCACGCCACCGATCATATTTGCGAGTGGCAACCGTGTATCTGGGGTCGACAGTTTTAATAATTTGGGCGGCGCCAATCCCATCTGACTCTCGAAGTAATCAAATGAGCGCTGAACTTCTAGCGTTAATTGATCGAGCTGACTTTGCTGTTGAGCCGGCTCACTTAGAGAGGAAAAATTGAAATCAAAATCTCGAGAGAGGTATAAACGCTGATCTTTCACTAGCACCAACATGCCATAGCTACCGCTCAAATAGAGTAAGGCGACCACATGTTTAGACTGCGATGACTCCTCTGCTAACAAAGACGCAACCGCTAGATCGGCACTGACAATACGCGTGACATCCAGCCCCGAGCCTTTCATATAATCAAGTTGCTGCGCGACAAAACTCGTACGCGTCACCCGCACATTAAGCTGTGCTTTTCGGCCGCGCAAGGCTTCCTCAGGGTAGGCAAACACATCAACAATAGCTTCGTTGATATCGAAATCAAGCATGTCTTTGACGCGCCACTTCGAGGCTTCAGCGGCCTCTTGTTGCGGCACAGCGGGCGCGTCAATCAAGTAGCTTTTATAAAACTGTGTGGCCAGCACGAGGTTTACCTCTGCATCGGCCAACTTGTGCTGCGCGACGAGGACTTTAAGCTTCGTCGCGTGCTGCCCCTTAGACACGTGCTCAACAACTACCCTCGGTTTCCCCTCAGCGGGCAGGGCGAGCACGATTGCATGCGGAAGAAATTGAATACCCACACGGAAAGAGGAAGACTTAGGCTTAAAAAAAGAGAACACGGATTCGCTCTGCACTCAGTCTTGATAAATAATGTGAATAAGAATAAGCATGGACTCCACATTTGTAAACTTTTGTGACAGTCCAAAATCTAAAATTTGCGTTAGAACTTAGAAACTAAAAGGATGTAGAGATACCAAGGGTCACACCCGTAAGTAAAGACCCACTTTTGTCAATGTATTGTGCATACTCAGCACTCAGGGCCATGCTATCAAAATTGTAATCGATACCTACCCCGATACTGGTATCTGTTTCCGCGATCGCATCATCGGCTACGCTTGACAAATCGACATCAGTTCGCGTCACGCCGAGCAACACGTAAGGGAAAAATTTATCGAGAAAAGGCGTGCCAATACGCATATATGCGCCAAAACTATACAGAAGATCGACATCAACACCACCAATTTCATCACCAACCAAACCAAGCGATCCACGCACTTCAGCGGCCATATAGTTGTTTAAAAACCCACCAGCTCTGACTTCTGCATTGGTTAAATCTGCATTGCCAATCACTTTTGGCTCAACCTTCAAAAAACCAATACTGGCACCAACATAACGATTCCCGAACGTGCCCTCAGCGACACTTGTTGATGCATATCCGCCGAGACAGATCAAACTCAACATAACAAATAGTTTATTCATAGCCGCTCCTGTTTGCTTCAAAGGCTTGCTCAACCGTTAACATAGCGTAAATTAAAAAGTGATGCGCGATATTCTTGCCGCAAATCGTACAAGGTGATTAACCACTGCGCGCCATAAACAACGCTCACCCGCTAAACATGAAAGGTGTTTTAATGGTTTTTTTTGTTAACAGGTAATTAATGCGCATCAACACTCTTGTTAACTTAAACAATGAAAACTCGGAACAAAAAAAAGCCCATACAATACTGTATAGGCTAATGCGAGTTTCAAAAAACATCTAAAAAATACTCAAGACACAAACAACATCAGCAGTCGTGTTAATTCTGTCTTGCACAATATATAGACCGCGCTGGCGAAATGCGCCAACCAAACAACATGAATTTTGCGTTAGTTTACAGCGTCTTGATATCTTTAACTGAGCAAGAAAGACCGGACGCTACACGTTACATTAGACACTTTTAGGTGTGTAATGGTAAGTGCTCCGAAAAACGCTCGCGCGGCAGTTAGTCACTCTCTAATGGTGGCCGATTTATGGACAGTTGAGTCTTTTCCAATAATGAATGTCTCATCAGTACTCATACCCATCTGATATAATTTGAAAGTACCAACTAAATACCAACTGGAATAGGGTGTTTCAACGACCGCAGAGGCCTTTGAATATACTTTTTTATCTTTGTAACGAGCTTATGCAACAACTAATCGACACAACAAAAAAAGTCATCTGCGACAGTGAACACTTGCCGTTTTCTGTTTACCGCTCTTTTAAAGAACAACATATGCTGAATGTCCCGGTCATTAAGCCGCTATTTATCGCGGTATTGTCCGGCAATAAAGAATTAGGTGCTGAGGGTGAACTTCTCTGCCCCGCGGCTAATTTTGTTTTTTTATCGAACACACCTACCATCTCGATGAGAAATATTCCCAGTGACTCAGAGTATTATGCCCTACTCATCGAATTTGACTACGCTGACTTTGACTGCTTAGAACATAGAACTTCACGGGAAAATACCTATTTTCAAGGGGAAATTAAGCCACGACTCGAATTCACCCTACAGCAGTTTATTGAATGGTCAGCATTGTCTTCTCCTGAGCTCTGGCATATCCGGCGCAAAGAGATTCTCCAAGTTATTGCCTCATTAGGGTTTGAGCAGGTGAGGTCTATCATGAAGCCGCCCACCTTAAGCCATAAAATACATACCATTCTTAGCTCGGACTTAGCGAACGATATGGATGCATCAGCGATAGCGTCAATACTTGCTATGAGTGAGTCGACATTACGTCGAAAGTTAAGTGCTGAAGGCGACCGGTTTCAGGACATAAAAGATAGAGCAAAGCTTGGGCAAGGGCTGCACCTTGTGCAAACAAGTGTACATTCCATTGGCCACATTGCAGCGTTATGCGGCTATGCCTCTCAATCGCGTTTCACGGATAAATTCAAGCAGCTTTTTAATGTTACACCTACCGATTTAAGAAAAACAAAGATGAGCGGATCAGGCGAATGAATGGTTGATTTGGGACTAATAAGGTTTTCTCTTGGCCTATATGATGAGCGCTCTTATCAATTGGAGATTCAAATGAAAAAGTCGAACAATAAATTTGCGATTTTATTTTCCTCGTTACTCTTATCTACGAGCTTATTGGCTGATAACTTTACATTGAGCAGTACCGATATCGCGCATGGTGAGTTTATGAATAAAGCCCAGGAATTTGAGGGCTTTGGATGCAGCGGGGGAAATCAGTCGCCACAGCTCTCGTGGCGCAATGCACCAAAAGGAACCGAAGCCTTCGCGATTACGGCTTATGACCCCGATGCGCCAACAGGAAGTGGTTGGTGGCATTGGCAAATCGTCAATATCCCAGCAGCGGTGAACAGCTTAGTCGCAGGATCTGGAGACCAGAGTAATAAATCGACGCCAACAGGTAGCCTTCAAATTACTAACGACTATGGGGCTGCTGGGTTTGGTGGTGCCTGTCCGCCTGAGGGGCATGGTGCACATCGATATCAATTTACCGTGCATGCTTTGTCAAAGAAATTAGAGTTGCCTGAAAACGCTTCAGGCGCTTTAACGGGTTATATGATTAATGCGCACACACTGGGCTCAAGCACAATTGAAGCATTATATAAGCGTTAACAGCGCTTTACGCAGAGTAAGCCGATGCGTTTA
>CAJWAD010000093.1 GCA_913020245.1 uncultured Oleiphilus sp. | reverse complement strand
GGGGTAGAGAGATTCGAACTCCCGACATCCTGCTCCCAAAGCAGGCGCGCTACCAGACTGCGCTATACCCCGATCAATAACTTCAAGCCATCCATATACAACGGCTGTAGAAGTTGGCGCGAATAATACAGTCGGTTTATGGGGGCGTCAATATAAATTAAAACGAAAAGCTTATTTTTATTACGCTTTTTGTAAACCGATGAAAATCCGATCAGTGACTTTCTTACCCGTTCATAAATTTACGCTGTTTATTCGTTTATGCTCGTGCGAAAATATGGCTCCGAGTTTTCGCACTCATCACATCAAGCGGTAACAGTCAGCACTATGAGCGCCACCATCATTGACGGAAGAAAGATTGCCGAGCAAGTCAAACAAAACATTGCAAGAGCGGTTCAAGCACGACAAAAACAAGGAAAACGCAGGCCCGGGCTGGCAGTTATTCTGGTTGGTGAAGACCCTGCTTCAGAGGTCTATGTTCGAAACAAGACCAACGCTTGTGAAAAAGTAGGCTTCAAATCAGACACTGTCATTCTCCCGGCAGACACAGAGCAAGTAAAACTGGAAGCGCTTATCGACAACTATAATCGAGATCCGCAAATTGACGGAATCTTGGTGCAACTGCCCTTACCTGCACATTTAAACAGTGACGCGCTTTTAGAGCGCATCCAACCTGACAAAGACGTGGACGGCTTTCACCCATTTAACCTTGGTCGCTTAGCACAGAGACTTCCACTACTTCGCCCATGCACGCCAAAAGGTATCGTCACGCTCCTTGAGAGCACCGGCGAAACCATTCGCGGTAAAGATGCTATTATTGTGGGCGCATCAAATATTGTAGGGAGACCCATGGGTCTTGAACTACTTCTAGCAGGCTGCACGGTTACGACCACGCATCGCTTTACGAGCAACCTACCCGCTAAAGTCTCTCAAGCCGATATTGTTGTCGTTGCCGTAGGCAAGCCAGGACTCGTGAAAGGTGAATGGATAAAGAAAGGCGCGATCGTCATTGATGTAGGTATTAACCGCCTTGACGATGGCAAATTAGTTGGTGACGTTGAATACGACGTTGCGACGAAGCGTGCAGGATGGATTACACCCGTGCCCGGCGGCGTGGGCCCGATGACAGTCGCAACGCTAATGGAAAACACTTTGTACGCCGCTGAACACCTGCATGATTAATCTACAAACGAACCAAGATTGAGACCGCGGATTATTAGGAGAGCGATCTGGCCAGTAAAAATTAGCGGTACTTTAAGACATTTCCTTACAGTCGGCGCCAGCTCGTTACACCCTTCGCATCGTCAAGCACGACACCCTGCGCCATCAATTTATCACGAATACGATCAGACTCTGCCCAATCTTTTTTCGCTCGCGCTGACGCACGCTCCGTAATCATCGCTTCGATTTCTTCCTCAGAAACCGCCCCATCGACATTATTTTGGGTTGACTTAAAGTAAACCTCTGGATCCTGCTGCAAAATACCCAAAATTCCGCCAAGCCTAACTAAAGTGGCGGCCAAAACAGATTTCTCCACATCAATTTGCGACGAGTTGAGCGCTTTTACGAGATCAAACATTACGGCAAGTGCCTCCGGCGTATTAAAATCGTCGCACATAGCTGAATCAAATCGCATCTGATAATTATCATCAATAGTATGCAAATCAGTAATGGCAATACCACGCAGAGCTTGATAAAAACGATCTAACGCACTTTGCACCTCATTCAAACTCACGGGAGAATACTCGACCTGCGAACGATAGTGACTCGAAATCAAAAAGTAGCGTATTGTCTCACCGGAATAAGTTTTTAGCTCCTCACGAATCGTTTTAAAATTACCGAGAGACTTAGACATTTTGTCTTTACCAACACGAATCGCCCCAGCATGCATCCAATAGTTCACATACTTTTCGCCGGTTGCCGCCTCTGACTGTGCAATTTCATTTTCATGATGCGGGAATTTCAAATCTGGACCGCCCCCATGAATATCAAAAGTTGGCCCTAAGCAGCAAGTGGACATCGCCGAGCATTCTATATGCCAGCCCGGACGCCCCCTACCCCAAGGCGAATCCCAGTATGCCTCGCCTTCTTTTGCCGCCTTCCACAAGGCGAAATCAAGCGGATCCTCTTTGTGCGCTTCGATACCGATCCGCGCACCGGATTGCAGATCGTCAACATTCTTTTTACTTAGCTTTCCATACCCATCAAACTTTTTAACACGATAATATACATCACCATTCACCGCTGCGTAGGCATAGCCCTTTTCGATTAACGTACCTGTCATCGCTATAATATCACCCATGTGCGCCGTGGCACGGGGCTCTTGATCTGGCGATAGCACGCCTAACGCGCCTTCATCTTCGTGCATCGCGATGATAAAGCGATTGGTAAGGTCCGTAAATGATTCTCCATTCTCATTAGCACGATTAAAAATCTTATCGTCTACATCAGTGATATTTCGAATATAAGTGACATCGTAACCAATATGGCGCAAAAACCGTGTGATTACATCAAAGCCAACCATCACACGGGCATGACCAATGTGGCAATAGTCATATACCGTCATCCCGCACACATACATTTTAATCTTGCCTTCTTCGAGCGGCTCGAAGCGCTCTTTTTTTCCGCTTACTGTATTGAATAGCTTTAGCGCCATTACTTACCACTCCACACGTCGCGCAGGCCGATCGTCTTATTGAAAACTGGCCGTTCAGCATTATGGTCATAGCGGTCTGCGACATAATAGCCCTCACGCTCAAACTGAAACCGCTGCTCAGGCTCCGCCTTTGATAATGATGGTTCGATATAGGCTGTGTACTCTTTAAAACTATTCGGGTTAATGTGCGTTAAGAAACTCGCGTCACCAGCATCTGGATTTGGCTCTAAAAACAATCGATCGTAGTCGCGAATCGAAGCCTCTATGCTGTGCTCTGCACTTACCCAATGGATAACGCCACGCGGCCTAATGCCGTCTATATTATTACCAACTGAGCCCGGCACCAACGACACTTTCACCTCAACAACCTCGCCCTTTTGATCTTTGATCACCTCTTCTGCTCTTACAATGTAGGCGCTCCGTAAACGAACGTACTCACCAGTTACTAAGCGTTTAAATTTCTTTCGCGACAAGGTGGCGTCCTCATTAAAATCCGCCCTATCAATAAAAAGCGATTTCGAAAACGGAATTTCGCGCGCGCCCAACTCTGACTTTTTCGGATGATTGTCCGCTTTCATCAGCAAGCCATCGCCCGCTGCTTCAATATTCGTCACGGTTACCTTGAGTGGATTCATAACACACATTGCACGCGGCGCATGTTCATTTAAATCATCACGAATTGCTTTTTCTAGCAGCGCGACATCAACGTCACTGTTGTTTTTGCTACTAACAGGTATCATATCGCAAAAATTACGTATCGATGCAGGCGTAAAACCCCGACGACGCATGCCTGAAATAGTAGGCATACGCGGGTCATCCCATCCTGTCACATACGACTCATCCACCAACTGCTTGAGCTTGCGCTTGCTCGTTACGGTATAGTTGAGATTGAGGCGCCCCACCTCATACTGATGTGGCATGCTAGGTACAGGAAGGTTCTCAGTAAACCATTCATAAAGTGGACGATTTGCCTGGAACTCAAGCGTGCAAATTGAATGTGTGACGCCTTCAATCGCATCCTCTTGGCCATGCGCAAAGTCATACATCGGGTAAATGCACCATTTATCGCCAGTTTGGTGATGGCTCGCTTTACGAATACGATACAACATCGGGTCGCGAAGGTTCATATTTGACGACGCCATATCAATTTTGGCGCGCAATGAACACTCACCTTCGGCATATTCACCGGCTCGCATTTTTTCGAATTCAGCTAAATTATCTTCGACACTGCGATCACGTGCAGGGCTGTCTTTTCCTGGCTTGGTCGCCCAACCCCTAAATTCGCTCGCCTGCGCTGGAGATAAGTGACAAACGTACGCTTTTCCTGCCTTTATTAAATGCAAGGCCCATTCATAGAACTGATCAAAATAGCTCGAAGCAAACTTAGCCTCTCCAGACCATTCGTATCCGAGCCACTTAACGTCTTCCTGAATCGCATTGATGAAGGCTTGGTCTTCTTTCTCTGGATTTGTATCATCAAAGCGCAAGTTACATTCACCGCCGTATGCAGCTGCTAAACCGAAGTTCAACCAAATGGACCTTGCATGCCCTACATGCAAATAACCATTTGGCTCTGGCGGAAAACGCGTAACAATTTGTCCGCCATGCTTGCCAGCAGCAAGATCCGACTCGATAATTGTTTGGAGAAAGTGCTTGGCGCGCACGGGTGCAGTTTCAGAGCTATCACTCATAGTTTAATGTTTACCAAGGGTGGTCTAATTTAAAGCCCAGTAGTATAGCGAATTACTTAGCTACAAGAATAGAGGGGCATGCCTGAGTGTGAATATAAGTACTGAAGACCCTCAGATCTCCAGCATACAGGCAAAGAAAATTATCATTTAAACATGCGGGCAGTGTTTACCAATGCCATTAACAAAACTTATTAGTGATGGAATGTTGTTTGCTACGATAGGGACTCCGCTTGTCATCAATGAAACACTGATATC
This sequence comes from uncultured Oleiphilus sp., assembly GCA_913020245.1. GTDB lineage: Bacteria > Pseudomonadota > Gammaproteobacteria > Pseudomonadales > Oleiphilaceae > PZPK01. Next base: position 3,187 of record CAJWAD010000093.1, on the reverse strand, counting down.
ACGCGCCTCATCAACCCAAGCCATTTTGTTAATTAAACCAATATGCCCATAACAATGAGCACTATTTTTTCCCCAAATACCAATCGGATTACCACCCAACATCATGCCGGCACTGTAGCGCATTGGCATCATTAATGTTCGATCAAATTGGACCGCTGCGACTTCCTGCACCGCACGACGAATTGTAATATCCTGGCATACACGCTTGCCCATCCACTCTCCGCCATTTAGCATCATCTGAAAGAAACGATTCATCTCTTCGGCCGTACCCATCATATTGCCGGCAGGAATAACGGCTTGCTTAAACTTGGCATCGTTAGAAACCGCCTCGACCATATCCAAAGGACCACCCAACGCACGCTTGATAAGATATGAAACTGGAAAAAACGGCTTTATCCCTGTCGAATAATTATTAGCTATACGATTTGCATATCGATCTTCGACGCCATAGCGAAAATATTTCATACCCATTGGCTGTCGTATTTTTTCGTCGAGAACGTCTTGGATTGTTTTCCCCGTAACAACATTTACAACGCGTTCGAGAATATAACCGCCGGTTAGTGCGTGATAGGCTAGCTTGTCTCCGCGCGCACTGGCCGATGGAGAATCACAGAGCAACCGCCATATCGTGTCATTATCCCACAAGGTTTCCACCGGCAGCCCAGCCGGCAAACCTGGCACACCACTGCGATGCGATAAGACTTGATGAACAGTGATATTTTTCTTTCCGTGCTTGGCAAACTCAGGCGCATAGAAACTGATCGGGTCATGAAGATTAATAAGCTTGTCTTCATTCAACATGTGTATCAACAACGCGGTAACCGCCTTGGATGCTGAAAAAAAGCATATTGGCGTTTCAGGTCGCATTAATACTTGAGTTGAACTTCCTGTTTCATTAGGCCCATTTCCCTCAGCATGACCAATCGCACGCTGCATAACTACTTTACCCTGCCGACGCAAACACAATGAGATACCGGGATGAACGCCTGTTTTATATATGGCTTCGATCGCGCGCCAAATTGACTCAACGCCCTGTTTCGACATACCGACCAATTCTGGATCCACTTCTTGAGACCGCTCAATGGTCGTGACGCGTGCGAGTGAATTGGGCAGTGTGATTGTATTCATGGCGCTTGCCTTAAAAGCACCGAGCGAGGGCCATTGTTTCGCGATTTGAATCGGACTATCTATTAACATTGCTATCTCTTACGTTGGTCATTTGAAATCGAACGACACTTGATTCGACACGACGCATCGCGTTCGGGTGTGACTGACGCACCTTATTCGCTAATCGAGGAACAAGGCAAGATTCATCAAGTATGTGGCCGAGATTCGCAATATTTAAATAATATACGCAAGTGAAAAGAGGTGTTTTGTATCCGTTACTAACCAGCTACAATGCGCCGTGATTAATAAAACTAAAGCCACCTAAGCTAGATTCAGCGGATGTGCGAGAACAACATAGTCGAAAAACGGCTCTACAGGTAAATTAACATTATGATTCTTCTGCAAACAAACTACGGCAATATCAAGTTAGACTTAGACCATGATAAGGCACCAGAAACCGCAAAAAACTTCGAGCAGTATGTTACCGACGGCTTTTACAACGGCTTGATCTTTCACCGAGTGATCGATAATTTTATGATTCAAGGCGGCGGCTTCGATGTAGATATGAATCAACCAGAGTCACGGGACCCCATTCAAAATGAAGCAAACAACGGCCTAGTCAACAAAACAGGTAGTGTAGCGATGGCACGCACGATGGACCCTCACTCAGCCTCTGCACAATTCTTTATCAATGTTAGCGACAATGATTTCCTAAACCATACTGCTGAAACGACCGAAGGCTGGGGGTATGCTGTATTTGGTGAAGTTGTAGAAGGTATGGATGTCGTGAACAAAATCAAAGGGCTGAAAACTGCGATGAAGGCAGGACATCAAGATGTACCCGCTGAGGAAGTTATTATTGAAAATGCCAGTATCGTTAGCTGACGCAATCACACCAATCACCGCATGATTTACTTCATATCAGACCTTCACCTTGAAGAATCTCGCCCCGACATCACTGGGGCGTTTTTGCACTTTATCGACAGTATTGAAGAATCAGCTTCGCAACTATATATATTGGGTGACTTATTCGAAAGCTGGATTGGCGATGATGAAAACACACCATTGCAAGCACGGATCAAAAAGCGCCTTAAACAATTCAGCAGTGCTGGCAAAGCCCTCTTTTTTATGCATGGTAACCGCGACTTTCTAATCGGCGAGCAATTCAGTAAAGAAACCGGCGCAACTATCTTACCAGACCCGAGCATTATACGACTTGGCAAGCAAGACGTACTGCTCATGCATGGTGATAGTCTTTGCACGGCTGACAAAGGTTATATCAAGTTTCGCGCAATGATCCGCAATCCTGATTTCTTAGACACATTTTTGAAACGCCCACTGGAAGAGCGCCACACAACAGCGCGACAGCTACGCGAAATGAGTCAAGCAAGCAACCAGCATAAGAACATGGAAATTATGGATGTCACGATTGAAGAAGTTGTTCGTGAGATGGCGGCGCACAAGGTAAATATAATGATCCATGGGCATACGCACCGCCCTATGATCCACGACTTACATGTTGGTGGATTACCCGCTAAACGCTATGTTCTTGGCGACTGGGATAAGAAGATCTGGAGTATAAAAACAGATGGTCTAGCCCCCTTAAAATTAGAGCTTAAGGCGGTGAGTTTCCGGAATGACGAGGCATGAGCTCGAATACGTCTGATCATCCCCCCCGTAAAGATGAAGAGCAATACGATGCTATTGTAATAGGCGGCGGTGCATCCGGACTCATGTATGCGAGTTTAGCTGGAAAAAAAGGCTTGCGCGTTCTCGTCCTAGACCATGCTAATAAAGTAGGCAAGAAGATCTTAATGTCTGGCGGAGGGAAGTGCAATTTTACCAATCTACACGTAGAGCCAGAGAATTTTATCTGCGGCAATTCTCACTTCGTAAAATCGGCATTGAGCCGTTACACGCAATGGGACTTTATCGCCCTCGTAGAAAAACACGGCATTCCCTATCATGAACGCGAGCATGGTGAGCTATTTTGTGACAACAGTGCCAAAGATATACTCAATATGCTGCTCGACGAGTGCATTAACGGTAAAGCTGAAATCAGAACACGTTGCGAAGTACA
>CAJWAD010000092.1 GCA_913020245.1 uncultured Oleiphilus sp. | reverse complement strand
AGAAATGTCGAGGCAATAGCTAATCAGGTCAGATGCATTAAACACATCATTCACGGTTAACCTGCTTTGATGACTTGAAAGCCTGTTAGTGAATACGCATACGTGACGGCCTCTTTGAGGTCGCGAACAATTTTTAATCCACCAAACTGTACCTCAGCGGCAACCATAGTTCTCGCGAGCGAGCCATTAATACCGCAAAATATAATTTGCACGCCGATCAACTCAAGGACTCGCCCGAGACTTATCAGATGCGCTGACACAGCCGTATCAATCGCATCGACATTAGCTAAGTCGATAATGACTATCTTCGTTTTTAATTCTTCACATTTAAAGGTGATGAGCTCTGTGACTTGCGCCATCCTTGCTGAATCAATCGAGCCAAATAATCCGGTGTAGAGACCCTGCTCGATAATCTCCGAAACCACCATGGGTACTTCGCCGCCAATTTGCTTACGGCTTACTGCAACTTTCTCTGTTGACATACTACTTCCCTATACAATTCCATGTGTCTATTGCCCCAAATATTAGCGTAAAAATCATACGCTGCAAGTAAAAATAAGGTGAAGGCGCCGATCTACCAAGAAAGAGGTGTATTTAGTCGCCTTTGGCACCAAAATTTTAAGGGCCGCGGCTTACTTTCACTGATTTTTGACGCCGACAGCGCTCTGAACAAAACACGACTGAATGCCAGTTTTTGGTCCACTTCTTTCGCCATTTGAACGGGCGCTGACATACGGGGCAGACTTTTTCCGGCAGCGTGAGCTTATGATGCATACGTTTGACCTTTCGCATGGGTAGTGCGAAGTTGTACGGGATGGGCTTTGCTTAAGATCATTCAATGCAAAGTGATCTATCCAATCAATTATGCGTAACTCTGGTAAGGATTAGGTATTTCCTAAAAATTGCGTTTTTTGCGGAGGGTGAACGTTGGAACATACAATTGAACCACGAGTGGTGCTGGTGGCAGCAGAAAAGATAAGAACATTGGGCGCAGCGCGCGATGGAAAATATGTTTACCGCCAAATTTCGCTCGAAATAAGTTATGACGGCTACACGGTTACATTGAGTAACCCGAGCGTAAGCCTATCCCTTTTTTTTCACAACAAAGTGAAAGCAAATTACAAACGAATGTCTGATTTGGAGTCGTTCTATCAGACCCTGAAACGGGTTGTAGACGAGTGAGTGACTCGTCAACTCTATTCGCCCTAGTGTCTTGAAAATCCCTTACTGAGCGATCATAGCCACTCCACCTTTAACCGATAACCTATTTTACATGGGTAATATTATTCGGCACGATTAACACTTACCTAGTTATCGGTTATCGCTAGGGCTTTACTGACCCGCATAACACTAAACAGAGTAATCTGTTCAGCGGTACATCACGTAATGTTTACTATGACAAAAACACTGAAATCAACCCAAGACACTTTGTATTTTGATGGTGCTTGTCCACTCTGCTCTGCAGAGATAGGAAAATTGAAAGCGTGCGCCTCTGAAACACTCGTGCTCCAAGATATTCACGAGCTTCCTGATCAGTCTGAGCAAAGCGATTCGCCGAGCAAGAAGGAGCTTCTCGATCGGTTACACATTCGCAGTGAGAGCGGCGAGTGGATAACCGGCATCGACGCAAACGTACGTGCTTGGCAGCATACACGTTATGCAAGGATATCTCGGGTGCTCACTTGGCCTGTTATACGCATGTTCAGCTCAGCTGCCTATGAGTTTTGGCTATTTTTACGTCGACGCAAGCAATAAGGGTTTGGCTAACTATTTTTCAAACAAGCGTGTCTAGCTTGGCATTGAACCCCAGTACTCATCCAAGTGGGTTATAAAGTTTCGATAATGATCAAAATGAAAGTCGGCTAAGCTGCTGTAATCTGGGGGCGGCTGTATGCCATTTGCAAACCAAATCGCGTGCATATCCGCGTTATTGGCCGCTTGAAGATCATATAAGTAATCCCCGACGTAACAGCACTCGCGACTGCGATAACCCCAAGTTTTTGCTAAATTGAGCAGCATATCAGGTGCAGGCTTTGGAGCCCCCATCTCTCGCGTAGCAACCTTCTCGACGTTAATGTTCGACCGCTCAAGTTTAAGCATGGTTGCCGCGTGCGAATTGCGCGTCACAATCGCCGTGTTAATTTTTCGCTCTTGCAATACCGCGAGCACCTCCTCAACGCCCTCTATAATGATTGCGGTTTCAGCATCTTCACGCTCATAATCATGAATCACCTCATGAGCTCTGCGCTGCTGTGCCGCGGGCAAAGACGCGACAAAAGCGAGAATATCCGTTCCCGGTTCGCAGCCAAGTTCCGTACAAATTTTCACAAAATTGAGTGATGAACTTACTAAGGTACCGTCCAAGTCGAACATGACTGCTCTGGGTTGTTTTAACGATAAGGTCATAGTCTGTTACTTCGCTTTTTCTAAGTAAGAGTAAATACGTTTAAGCACCGATATCCGATTAAGATTGATAAGACATTTACCTGCTAACAGTCAAATGTACTTTGATTACCCAAACTAACGCTTACACATGGCGAAAAGCGACGCCGCCGAACAATGAAAAGGTTCGATCGTTTTCGCTGAAAAACCAAGATGTAAAGATTTCGCTCTTCGGCATAGGCTCAAACATCACTGATGTGCATTGCTACGCGCCAGCGTTCTCGTTTCTGCTCACGAGGCATAGCGGCGAAGGCTGGGCTGGTTGAAGGCGCCGTGCAGAACGTGAGACGCGATTTTATCAAGATCGGTAAGCAAACATGTTTCTTAAACAATTTGTTCGCCGCTTGCCCGTTGAACACAATTCGCGAGATGCTCGCATAAGCGCTCAAGAGCTGGGTAAAGTCGTTTGCAATGACGGTGCTTTGATCAATCGCTGCATCGAGACTGCCTGGACGATGACACTGCGCGACGACATCCCAAATAGCGACACCGTGCTTCATTAAATGTTGGCATTTTGTTGCGTAATCTGAGGCGTGTTCAAATGCGAACAATTCAGCCATCACCCACCAGAATGCATTTTGAGGGTTGCCGTAATACTGCTGATATTGCAGCGATTTTTGACTCGGCATGCTGCCTAAAACGAGCGTGTGGGGCTGCTCACCTAAAAGAGAACAAAGCCCTTGATCGACTGTTTTCACGGACTTATAGGGTGACCGTCACAGCCGCTGAAGCCCGCTTCGCTTTCTCAACGGCCGCCTCAACCGTCTCGTCAAGCGCCAGCGCAACGCCCATGCGACGACGCCCAGAGAGATCCGGCTTACCAAATAAGCGCAATTGTGTATCGGGCTCGGCAAGCGCCTTATCAAAACCCGAAAACTGGACATCGTCACTCTCGCCACTCACCAGCACCACTGAAGACGCCGACGCGCCTAATTGTTTGATCGCAGGAATCGGCAGCCCCAAAATAGCGCGTGCATGCAAAGCAAACTCCGATAAATCCTGCGAGATTAATGTCACTAAACCGGTATCGTGTGGCCTTGGTGAGACCTCACTAAACAGCACCTCATCGCCTTTGACAAATAGCTCTACACCAAACAAACCGCTACCGCTAAGGCTTTCCGTCACCTTATGCGCAATCGCTTGTGCTTTCTCTAGTGCGAGCGACGACATCGCCTGAGGCTGCCATGACTGCTGATAATCACCCTCTTTTTGTACATGTCCAATCGGCTTACAAAAGCTGGTTTGTCCGTCATGGCGGACCGTTAGCAGGGTAATTTCGTAGTCAAAATCTACGCACGCCTCTACGATAACTTTCCCCTGACCTGCTCGACCACCTGTTTGTGCATAGTCCCATGCTGCCTGAATCGCCTCTTCAGTCTTGACAAAACTTTGACCCTTACCAGAGGAGCTCATAATAGGTTTGACAAAGCAAGGCAAGCCAATGGCCGAAACAGCGGCTTTAAATTCTTCGAGCGTCGATGCAAATCGAAAGTCAGACGTTTGCAAGCCAAGTTCTTCAGCCGCAAGGCAACGAATCCCCTCTCGGTTCATGGTCAAATTGACGGCGCGCGCTGAAGGCACAATATTGAACCCCTCTTGCTCGAGTTCCAGCAAGGTCTCTGTCGCAATGGCTTCTATCTCCGGAACAATATAGTGTGGTTTTTCGTATTCAATGACAGCGCGTAGCGCATCTCCATCGAGCATATCAACAACTTCGGCGCGATGCGCAACCTGCATAGCCGGCGCATCTGCATAGCGATCGACAGCAATAACCTCGACGCCTAGCCGCTGCAATTCGATAACCACTTCTTTACCTAATTCACCCGCACCGCAAAACAAAACCTTCGTTGCACTCGGTCGGAGTGCTGTCCCTAATGTCGTCATCGCATTTTCCTCGGTTCTTGTTGTTTCTAGATGTAGGCTTTTTGTTCGCGCTCTCGCACATGTTCCATTACGCGGGCTTTCTCTGTATTACTCATCGGGCCCCAGTTTGTAATCTCCTCACCAGTACGATGACAACCGACACAAATATCATTTTCATCTAAGGCGCAGATGCTCACACAAGGCGACTCAATACTGTTTATTTTTTGCTCACTCACCACTTGACCCTATCTCGTCTAATTCTTTCAACTCTTTCTCAAAACGCTTGCCGTTATGCACATAATGTACGGCACCTAAGGCCAGCATTTGCTGCTGTTGCTCATTCAGCTCGCGCTTAATTTTACCCGGACTTCCGACCACCATGCTGCCATCAGGAATTACCATATTTTCTGGAATTAAAGTATTGGCTCCGATTAGGCAATGTTTACCAATTTTAGCGCCATTGAGTACCACCGCATTAATACCGATCAAGCTGTAATCACCAATATCACAGCCATGCAACATAACCTTATGACCCACGGTGACCCCTTTTCCAATCGTTATGGGTTTACCCGGATCAACATGCATAACCGAGCCGTCCTGAATGTTCGAATCTGGCCCGATCGTAATTTTGTCGTTATCAGCCCGAATCACAACATTAAACCAAATACTGGCTTGCTCATGAATTTCCACATCACCAATGATGCTTGCGTTCGGCGCAATAAAGCTTGGTTTACCAAGAAGCTTAGGCACGCGTCCTTTTAATTCATAAATCATGATTGTTCTCTTTTACACGCCTCAAAAAGGGTGATATTCGCATCAAAGGCAAGGTTCATTAATTCCACCAAAACGATGGCAGACAGTCCCCAAATTTCATAGCGTTCGCCGCTGTAATCATAGTGATAGGAGGGTACCGAAAGCGCCGTTCCCTTGTAGGTCATTTTGTCTCGACGCACCGGCTCTGCAGTTAAGAAGAAACTTACTGGCACACGAAAAATACTATCTAGCTCATCATAATTTGGGGTAAGTTGAGCCGTCTCGTCAATTAACCCTACATAGGGCGTGACCCGAATACCGTGCAGTGACACGACCTGACTCAACTGCGCAATGACCTGAACGCGCGAGGGGTTTAGACCAATTTCTTCCTGACTTTCTCGAAGCGCTGTACGCTCGAGTGTTTGATCAGCGCTATCAAACTTACCGCCGGGGAAAGCAACTTGGCCTTGGTGAGTACTTAAGCCCTGCGCGCGTCGGGTTAGGATGATCTCGGGCTCAATCGCGTTTCGCGTAATGGGCACTAAGATACCGGCCTCAGGGAAATTTGCGTCGATACTTCTTGGCTGGTAATCCGCCAACCTTGTCACCAACTGTTCGATTAAACTCATGCTTCAACTTCTAAATTTTATGCTGCCGCACCTTAGCACAGCTACTTCTTGTTGTTAATTACGCTATACTCACGCCACTACCTGTATGTATCTACATACAAAAGGTTAAGACAATACAATAAAAGGCACGCGAATGAAGTTCTGCAGTGATTGTGGTAGTGAAGTGGAATTCAAAATCCCTGACGACGATAATCGCCCCAGATATGTCTGTACTTCGTGTAAGACAATCCACTACCAAAATCCGAACATCGTCGCCGGCACACTCCCCATTTATGAAAACAAAATCCTTTTGTGTAAACGCGCTATTGAACCACGCTATGGCTATTGGACGTTACCGGCCGGGTTTATGGAAAACCAAGAAACTACCGTCGAAGCTGCTTCCCGTGAAACCTTAGAGGAAGCCGATGCACAAGTACAGAACCTAAGATTGTATACGGTGATTAGTGTTCCGCAGATTGATCAGGTACATATTTATTTTTTGGCGGATTTAGTAGATGGAAAATTTGGCGTCGGACCAGAGAGCCTAGAATGCCAGTTGTTCGCTGAAGAAAACATACCGTGGGACGACATCTCCTTTCCCACGGTAAAGAAAACCTTAAAACTCTATTTGAAAGATAAACAGAGGGGTCAATTTGACACGCACGTGACGGACATCATTCGTGAGCCTCGTGAGGTATCCTTCCCAGTGTATAAATTCAAAGCCAGCTAAAACTCTTCAAGGCGAATCACGTCGTAGGCTGGCTCTTCATATGGGTGTGCGTTTTTTAACGCGGCGACCGCTGCCTTAATCAAATGATGTGCGCACACCATCTCAACCTTGTATTCTTCAACCGTTTCTAAGTCTCCAATTTTTCCGATAAAAGGCTGCGCAGACCCGGATGGGCGAAACTGTCCTTCACCAAGGATTTGCCAGCTGCAATTCTGGTAGGCGCCGATTTCGCCAGCGCCTGTTTCAAATATGGCCTGTTTTACACTGGCCAACGAGGCTGTTGGTACGAAAAAACATAATTTATACATACAACATTTGCCTTTTAAATTTTGTGTGGCGATTTAACTTATTTACAGCAACAAAAATTATCGTGGTATATTTTTGTTGCTAGCGATGCCAGCCAAATTTTATGAGGCCTAGTTTTAGAAAAATAACGCTCAACAAAGACAAAAGCATCGGAATATTTTAGTAGTTTGGCAAGAATAAAGCACAAAACACTAATCTATAAGCACTTTTCGCAAAAGATAAATCTTACAAAATGTTTACCCACAGATTTTGTGGATAAGTATGGGGATAGTTTCTTGATTCTCGCTCAAAACCCGCGTAACCACTGCTTTTTACTCAAATTGTCAAAATACGAACAAAACAATTAAATCTTTTAAAATCAACACGTTATAATTTGCAAGATAAAAAACGCCAAGATCAGCTAATTTTTTATTTTGCAAGATGCGAATGCAAAATAAATGTGCATAAAAATATTTTACACGCCCTAAACAAGCGCACATCCAACCTAAATCAATACAAAGAAGACATATTTTGCGCACAAATTGCGCACCTTTTTCGTGAGTAATACTAAATTCTGAATAGCAAGAAAAAAACCAGACGCTTAGATTGTACGTCTGGTTTTTAGTTTAGATAAGCCGACCACGCCTTTGTTCGGCTGCTCGAGAATGCTTACGCTTATTTGAAATAAGTACGTGCGTTTCGGAATACTCGCAGCCAAGGACCATCTTCACGCCAATCAGTCGGTGACCATGAATTTTGTACGGTTCGATAAACACGCTCAGGGTGAGGCATCATAATCGTAACGCGGCCATCGTCTGAACTCATGCCGGTTAAGCCCTCTGGTGACCCATTAGGGTTACTCGGATAGCTTTGCGTTACAGTGCCATAGTTATCGACATAACTTAGCGCAATTTGTTGCTGTAATCGTAACTGACTGATCGCGCGATCATTTGCAAACTCGGCCCGCCCTTCGCCATGCGCCACAGCAACAGGCAGACGCGAACCTTCCATGCCTTGCAATAAAATCGACTTTGATTTTTGTACCTCAACTAAAGCCACGCGCGCTTCAAATTGCTCTGAACGATTTCGCACAAAATGCGGCCAAAACTCGGTACCAGGAATTAACTCACGCAAGTTTGATAGCATTTGACAACCATTACAAACGCCCAAGGTCAACGTCGATTCACGCTCAAAAAAGGCTGCAAATTCATCACG
>CAJWAD010000091.1 GCA_913020245.1 uncultured Oleiphilus sp. | reverse complement strand
AAATAGACTGTAATATATCTGTCACATTGCTTCAGGTCACCCCTTATTTATGAACACTCAAACAAAAAAAAGCCTCCCACCGGAGGCCCTTCTGAAGGCAAGCTTACTTTACTTTTCGCACTAATCGACTGCGAAGCTCAACACCGCAGATTGTGCACCTTCTGTACCATCGACGGTGATAGTACTTATTGTGAAATAATAAATGCCGGCCACAAGACTTTCTGTGTAACTAAGGCTCTGAGCCCCATCTATGATCGCCATGAGTTTTAAATCGTTTGGCCTCGCCCCCGAGTAGATTTTATAACCCTCTATTTCCGCTACCGAAAGGGTCGAACCATCCTCTCGCTCCTCAGGTAACTCCCAAGACAATGTGATCTGTCGCACCGTCGACTCGACGGGGAGATCAGCCGCATTATTGGCACCAGAATCAGCTATATATTCATCGTAGTTGCTGACCCCGTCTCCATCTAAGTCCGAATACGCATCATCACTGCTTAGGTACGCCATGCCATTTAGCACCTCGTAACCATCACTAATGCCATCGGAGTCGCTGTCCGCGTTCGCGGGGTTCGTTGACAAAAAGTATTCATCCAGATTTGTAAGCTGATCACTGTCCATATCCAACAACGCGTCGCTCGCATCAGTAGGGTTTAGACCAACCGCCTGCTCGTAAAAGTCTGGTAAGCCATCGCCATCAATATCGGTCACATATAACAAGTCGTTATATGCAGTCGCGTAGATACCGGCGTTGTAACCAATTTGATAGCCTTTTCGATATGACACCTCGGGGCCACCCTGTCCCAAGGCTTGTCCTCTGTATTCAGATAAGAACTCACTCGTAATTACTTGGCGATCAAACGCGGGTCCACTCCATTCAACTGATAAATAATCGTCGCCGCTGTGCTCTTTGTGAAGCAACTCAAAAAAATGAGGTTCGCCTTCCTCAAGAAAAATTTCGCGGGACGTCTGGCTGTTGAACAAATCGTAATTTTTGTAGCCAGTTGGCCTATTCGTGAGCGCTATTAGCATTCGCTTCGAGGGGTCGTGGTTACTCGAAAGCCAGAACTCAGCGCTATCATCGGCGCTCAATGCAAATTCATATAGACCTGAAACTGGTGCGCGCAGATAGCCCTGAATACGCCGTCCAAACCTTTGCGTGCCAGAATTGGCAAAATCAAGTTCTAACAAGGGCAGACTTTCATACGCAGGGGAAGCAAAGCTTGGGTGCCTTGTTAAGGAGCGCACTGACTTACCATTGACCGCACGCCATTTCTCAACTTGCGGCAAAGTTTGCGCGGTTACATGAGCGCTTGTAAACGGCAAAAAGAAGCAAAGAAAACCTAACAAAAATGCCTTTGAAACTCGCGAATTTGTCATAATAACCCCCGATCTTCATTCCCAGTATACGCCGAAACTATTGACTTAGACCAAGCACTTGTCACTTTTTGAATAGTATAAAAAGGAATAGAAAGATTGAGGTTTATTATGCCGACAGCACTAATTTTTAGAGCAAGTGCTAGAATTTTTAACGTTCAAACGCAATAAAACGCAGAAAACTATTAGGCTGCAATGTTGTTCTCAAAGAAACAAGCGTGCTTAAAATAAAGTACCGAAGCTTCACTACAAGCAAATTAAGTTATCCATTTTTGCATTCAACGATATAAAAAATATTGATTTTAAACTTTGCACCTCAGGGAAAAACCAATAACCTTGAACCATTCTTTTAAAAATTAGCTAAATATATGAGCAAACTCTTTTTAATTCGCCATGGCCAAGCGTCGTTAGGCAAACAAAATTACGACATGCTTTCAAAGCTCGGTGAGAAACAAAGCGAACTTTTAGGCGAACATTTAAAAGATATGGGCGTCATACCAAACCTAGTTATTCGCGGCGATATGCATCGGCATTTTCAAACCTCTGCCGGCATCCTAGAAGGTTTGAGTATGAAAGAAGCGTTAATGAATGTTCGGGTGGACCCTCGATGGGATGAATTTGATTTCGAAACCCTAATCCGTGCATACCTTGCTGAGTTAAAAGGCGATAAGCCAACGTTAGATAACCCAAAGGCATTTTTCTCACTCTTAAAAAATGCACTCACTGCCTGGTCAAGGGATGAAATACAGTCGACCCTTGCAGAAAACTGGCAAGACTTCTCAGCACGAATAAATGATGCTCTTTTGGCGGCATTGCAACATCATACTCACGCAAATATCTTCGTAGTTAGTTCTGGAGGAGCCATCTCAATGGCGCTCAGTCATTTATTGAAGTTTGATGCACCGAGCATTATCAACCTTAATTTGCAAAGCAGAAATAGCGGTATTAGTGAAATTTACTTTAATGAACAACAGCATTATGTGACAAGTTTTAATGGTGTTCCGCACTTAGAACGTGGCAACAGAAAACAACTAATCACCTCCGCTTAATGCAAGCTCACCGCCGCTTAGCTCAGCGCTCATTTTGTAAATAGACTGCCGATACTTTTCCAACCAAAGCATCTTGTGTATGGTTTGTCTACATTTACGTTATTTCAATATGAAGGCAGAAGATTATGAACGAAGCCGTAATTGTTTCTACCGCCCGCACACCAATTGGTCGCGCGTTTAAAGGCGCGTTTAACTATACAAAATCTCCAACCCTCATGGGCCACGCTATTAAGCATGCGGTAACACGCTCGGGTGTTGAAGGCGGCGAAGTAGAGGATGTTATCATCGGCACCGTCCTTGCCGCAGGCAGTGCCGGCATGAATATCGGAAGAATGGCCGCCCTAGCGGCTGGCTTACCCGTTACAGCGTCGGGCCAAACTATTGACCGTCAATGTTCATCTGGTTTGATGGCGATCGCCACCGCCGCTAAACAAATCATGGTCGACGGCATGCAAGTTGTTGTTGCGGGCGGTCAAGATAATATTTCCGAAATTCAAAAAGGTTACTTTGACTGGATAGCGAAAACACAGGATCCAAACGTCATGGCAAATGCGGAACATGCGTATATGCCCATGTTACTTACCGCTGAGCACGTGGCAAAAACGTACGGTGTGACGCGAGAACAGCAAGACAGCTATGCACTTCTTAGCCAACAACGCACGGCGGCTGCACAAGAAGCGGGTAAGTTCGATGATGAAATCGTAGCGATGACGACAACGAAATCAAATTTCAACAAAGAAACAAAACAAATCACTTATGAAAACGTGACCGTCAACAAGGATGAGGGTAACCGCCCAACCACAACGTTCGCGAGTCTGCAATCGCTAAACCCAGTAAGTGAAGGGGGAGTCATCACAGCAGGCAATGCAAGCCAATTGAGCGATGGCGCCTCAGCATGTGTCGTCATGGACAGTAAGCTCGCAGAGCGACGCGGCTTAGCACCACTCGGTATTTACCGTGGGATGACGGTAGCCGGTAACGCGCCCGAGGAAATGGGCATTGGGCCGATATATGCGATCCCCAAACTCCTAAAACAACACGGCCTTAGTATTCACGACGTGGGGCTTTGGGAGCTCAATGAAGCATTTGCAGTACAGTGCTTGTATTGCCGCGATCATCTAGGCATCGATCCCGCCCTGTATAATGTGAACGGGGGGGCTATCTCAATTGGTCACCCTTACGGGATGACAGGCGCCCGCACGGTGGGTCATGCCTTAATTGAGGGTAAGCGGCGCGGCGTCAAATACGTTGTGGTGTCGATGTGTATAGGCGGTGGTATGGGTGCAGCGGGCCTTTTTGAGATTGGGTGATTTAACCCGCCGACTTACATAACCGAATAATAGAAAGAAAGTTATAGCCTGTTATGCTCACACCATGACAGGCTGCGAAAATCGCGTATAATCCGCCCACTCAATTTAGCCTAGGAATGCTTTATCTATGTCAGCCAAAAATGCTTTTTATGCCCAATCCGGTGGTGTAACCGCAGTCATCAATGCCTCTGCTTGTGGAGTGATTGAAACCGCTCGTAAACACAGCGACAAAATAGGGAAAGTCTATGCGGGCCGCAATGGCATTATTGGCGCATTACGCGAAGAGCTAATTGATACGAGCCTCGAATCACTCGAGGATATTGCGGCACTGCGACACACACCAAGCGGTGCTTTCGGCAGCTGTCGGTACAAATTAAAAAATCTTGAAGAAAACAAACGTGAATACGAACGTTTAATTGAGGTTTTTCGAGCACATGATATTGGCTACTTTTTTTATAACGGTGGCGGAGACTCACAAGATACCGCTTATAAAGTATCTCAATTAAGCGAAAAAATGGGTTATCCAATAACGTGTGTCGGTATTCCTAAAACTGTTGATAATGACCTGCCTTTTACAGATTGTTGCCCGGGCTTCGGTTCTGTTGCCAAGTATGTTGCAATCTCAACGAAAGAAGCGGCTATGGATATCGCTTCAATGTGCGAATCGTCAACAAAAGTGTTTATTCTTGAGGTAATGGGACGTCACGCAGGCTGGATAGCCGCCGCAGGCGGACTTGCCGGCAAAAATAGCACTGAAGCGCCCCATATCATTCTATTCCCAGAAATCCCTTTTGATCGCGATGCCTTTCTAACGCGCGTTGATGAATGTGTTAAGGAGTTTGGTTACTGCGTCGTCGTGGCATCAGAAGGGGCTCAATATGAAGACGGTCGATTCGTTGCAGATGCCGGCCAAAAAGACGCATTCGGGCATACACAATTAGGAGGTGTAGCACCGACGCTCGCCAATATGGTCAAGCAAAGCTTAGGCTATAAATACCATTGGGCAGTTGCAGACTATCTTCAACGTGCCGCGCGCCACATAGCGTCTGCGACAGATGTGACACAAGCCTACGCTATGGGTCAAGCCGCAGTTGAATTTTCGGTAAACGGTAAGAATGCGGTGATGCCTATTATTCAACGAGAGAGTAGCAAGCCTTATAAGTGGACCGTCGGTGAAGCGCCATTAAGCCAAGTGGCCAATCAAGAGAAAAAAATGCCTATCCATTACATTACCGATGATGGGTTCGGAATTACCGAGGAATGTCGCGAGTACTTAGCCCCCCTTATTCGAGGCGAAGATTATCCACCTTATGATGATGCGGGTATTCCGATTTATGTGAAGCTACAAAATACGCTCGTAAATAAAAAACTTCGTAGCGATTTTAAGGTGTAATACTGGAAGTCAGAAAACCTACTCGGTTGAACATAAAGGCTGCATAAGAAATACCATTGCAGCCTTTATGTTTACTTTGCATTATTCACTCGGTAAAGCACGGCTCTCTCTCTTTCTCGCCGCAACCAAAGCTGGCCTCGCCCCAACGCGACCCAAATATGACTTTAAGTTTTCTTGTTCAATGGATTGTTTGAAAGCCAGGCCCCAGAACAAACAATGGCCAAGTAAAATATCGGCTGCAGTGAAGTCATTACCTAGTATAAAATCGTTATCGCCCAAGCCCTCACTAAACAATTTAAGCGCCGTCTGAAATTCCCATTGAGCCGTCTCTACCACCTCGGGCACACGCTTTTCCTTCGGCAGGACAAATTTATGTTTCCCCATCGTCCAAAGTGGTTGCTCAAGCTCAGCGATTGCGAATATAGTCCATTGATCATAGATTGCCCGGCGGAAAGGACTTGCAGTGGGAATAATATTCGACTCAGGCGTTACACTACCAAGGTAATTAACGATAGCCAAAGACTCAGTAATTGCGCCCGCATCAGTAACCAAAGCCGGCACCTTGCCCCCTGCACTGACTTTTAAAAACGGCTGTTGGTGCGCTTCACCGAGCACAAGGTTTACCAACTGGTACTGATAGTCGAGCGCCAGCTCCTCACACATCCAAGTGGCACGCAGCGATCGTGTATTCGGGTAACCGTAAACTGTAATACTCATATGTTCCTCGATTTTTATGTTCCGTTATTCTCAACTACTCTCAATCACCCTGAATTGTTTTCTTGTGGGCTCATGCATTCGTATGCTTTAAAGCGATGCGCAAAAATGAATCAATCAAGACTGGAACGCACTTATATCAATCTCTTCAAATTCACAAGTCTGTATCACAACCGATAACGTGCTTAAACGTCTTAAATACGGACCCAAGTGTTGATAACTTAAAGGCGCTTTTTCAAAAGGTAAGGCCCACAAGGCAAGCATGAATAAGTAATAGTCACAGGCGCTTAGCACATCGCCTACTAAATAAGCCTGTTCAGCCAGTGCATCATCGATAATAGCCAACACCGAGGCAATCCGTTTATTTTGGACGGATACTATCTCCGAAACCGCTCCTATCCCAACGCAATGACGCTCTGGGTAATAGCGCAGCATTAGCTCAGTTTGCAGTGTCGTGCTCAAGTAACTCATCCATTGAAAGAATAAGGGCCGTTTCTCATTGCCGAAGGCGGGTATTAACCCATGACTAGGATACTGTTCGCACAAATGAATACAAATCGCGGCACTTTCAAATATGGCTAATCCATTGCTATTTATTCGATAATCAATGAGCACCGGAATACGTCCAGAGGGATTTAATCGCAGGTACTCAACTGATTTTTGCCCCTCTTTCTCGCGCTCTACCCGGTGCAAGGTATAGTCTATTGCCATATGTTTAAGGATAAAATGAGGCGCGAGACTCGCATTGTTCGGATAGTAATAAAGCCGATACACTTTTTATTTCTCTTTGCTATTAGTCACTCTTTCAATTAACGCTTCACGCGTCTCAACGCGCTCTGAATAGCGGTCAACTAAATAATCACTCCGATCTCGCGTTAGCAGCGTGAATTTAACCAACTCCTCCATCACATCAACAATACGGTTGTAATAACCAGAGGGTTTCATTCGACCATTCTCAAATTCTTGAAATGCTTTAGGCACCGACGACTGATTGGGGATGGTAATCATACGCATCCAACGCCCCAACACCCGCAATTGATTCACCGCATTGAAGGATTGCGACCCACCATTAACTTGCATCACCGCTAAGGTTTTCCCCTGCGTAGGCCGCTGTGCGCCGAGTGTTAGCGGCACCCAATCAATTTGTGTTTTGAACACACCGGTTATCGCACCATGTCTCTCGGGCGAGCACCATACCTGCCCTTCTGACCATTGCATCAACGTTCGCAGTTCAGACACTTTAGGATGATCAAGTGCTGCTGCATCGGGTAGCGGTAAATTTTCTGGATTAAAAATCCGGCACTCCGCACCGAGCGCGTTTAATATGCGTGCTGACTCCTCAACCACTAGCCGACTAAACGACACCTCGCGAAGGCTTCCGTATAAAAGCAAAATACGCGGCGCATGGGCTGAAATTTCCGACTGGAATAACGTTTGCTTATCAGGCTTAACAAACTGGTCCGTGTTTATATTCGGTAACTCTAATTCTTGTTGATCAGTTTTCAAAAAAAATCCTCATTTAAAGCAAAAAAAATATCGCGGACGACAAAAAACTTAATTTACCAAGGTATACCTAATGCCGTCGTGTCTCTCATTAGAACGAATCGTTCTACCGGGAACAAAACGTGCGCCAACAAACCCCTCCAGTAATCACCCAACCCTTGTATAGAGAAACCTAAACTCCCTAAATTAAGTAACGCAACTACTCGCCAGCTAATTAGGCGTCTGTTAACGGTGAACCCTGGTAAGGGTTGCCGGATTGCAATGCCTTGTGGTGAGCGAGCTAATCAATTTACTGACAATTCTAGCTGCGCCTCTCTCACGACGCTAGCCTTAACTTGCAGCAACGGCAACTTCCACCGTGCTAATGATACTGGATAGAATTCGTACAGCGCCTATACTTTAGGGGACCATAAGGGACGTGGTGTATTAACAAACATCTTTAGACTATCTGGTTTGTGCGTATCAACCGTTAACTTTATTGAGAAACAAATGAAACTCAAACTCAAATTACCACTTTTGTTAGTTTTAACGGGCCTTGTTCCTGCCATTTTAATCTCGAGCATTGCCTTAATTTTCGCCAGCCAAGTCATTACCGAAAACAAGTTCGACCAATTACAATCGTTGAAAGAAGTAAAGCGATC
>CAJWAD010000090.1 GCA_913020245.1 uncultured Oleiphilus sp. | reverse complement strand
GATACTTTTCCGTATAACGGCACGACAACTACATGCCAATCATTATGGATGGGGGTGCCTACCGTTACCTTTACCGGCGATCTTCATGCATCGCGGGTGAGTGCAAGTATTTTACATCGAGTGGGCTTGGATGATTTCGTTGCAGATGACGTTGAGGGTTATATTGAAACGGCGGTCAAAATGGCTGGGCAAGTTGATTATCTGAGTGAGTTGAAGGTTACGTTGCGTGACCGAATGCTTAAATCAGATCTCTGCGACGGCGAAGGGTTTGCGCGCCAAATGGAAGAAGCATTCGAATGGATGCTTAGTCAGAAAAATAATGAGCAAGTTTAGAAGTTTAGATAAAAATCGTGCATAACGAGACATTTATGGCAGGTAAAAGTAAGAAAAAACACAAAACTTTAAAGGCGGCACGACCGAGACCCATAAAAACGAAGTTCGAGTATGACTTAGCGAGGGCATTTCGCTGTTATCAGCAAACGGATATGGAGGCGTCGGCTGCGATATGCCTAGAGGTGCTTAAATCTGAGCCTAATAATATTGATGCAAAAATGTTGTTGGGCATGATCGCATGTTTTCAAAAAAAATGGCTGCAAGCTGCGGAATTCTTATCTTCGGTAGTTCCGTATAAAACTAAAGTGGCTGGTGTGCGATTTTCTTATGGTCGAGCACTAGACCACCTGAAGCAGCGACAAGGCGCCATTCGAGAGTATCGAGCGAGCTTGGTTTTAAGCCCTGGTGATACAGAGGCAATGCTTTGTCTAGGTAATGTTTATGCTGCTGAGCAGATGTATGAAGAGGCGTTGCAGATGTATGAGCGCCTTTACGACATTAACAATGACTCAGTTGAAGCTCTGACTAATATTGGCAGAGTATTGTCCGTCTTAGGCTATAAAAAGCAGTCTATGGAAACATACGCGAAGGCGAACACCATAAATCCAGAAAATTATAATTGTGCAAGTGGCTTGCTAGCCGGTTTAAATTACGTACCGGGTCTTGATTCACAGCATACTTTTTTTAGAATTAAAGAAGTGGTTGCGGCGATGTTTCCGGGGCGTATCCTTGACTCTAATAAAGATTTGTATGCATCTAAGAAAACTATACGTGTCGGTATAGTCTCGGCTGATTTTTGTGTGCACTCTGTCAGTTTTTTCCTTCGCCCTTTTCTTGAGAGTTACAATCGCGGAAAAATTACTTTGGTAGCATATTACAATGGCACGGTTTATGACGAGGTTACGGAGTTTGTTGCGTCTAAAGTGAGTAAAATTGAAGGTATATCTGAGTTACATGATGAGGCGGTGTTAGCACAAATTAAGACAGATGATATAGATGTATTGATTGACCTGAGTGGATACCTCAAAGGCGGGAGATTAGGTGTTTTTGCCCTTCGATCAGCGCCGGTTCAGTTGGCGTGGTTAGGTTATCCGAATACGACGGGTCTAGAGTCAATGGATTTTCGTCTTGTCGATGAAATCACTGACCCAGAAGGCTTAACAGACCCTTTTTATACGGAGTCGCTTTTTCGTTTGCCACGAGGTTTTCTTTGTTTCACTGATGACGTTAGTGCGAACGTCGCTGAAAATATCCCGTTGCAAAAGAATGGGCATTTGACCTTCGGCTGCTTCAATAACTCGGAAAAAATTACTGGTTCGGTAATAGCTGCGTGGGCCAGAATTCTTCACCGAGTTAAAAATGCTCGGCTGTTATTAAAATCGATACATTTTTCTAGCCAAAAAGCCAGAAAAGAGATAATTGGTCGGTTTAAAGAATTAGGTATAGAAAAGTCTCGTATAAAACTACTTGGCTTCATCGAAAAAAATCATCTCGAACTATACAACGATGTAGATCTGGCACTCGATACTTTTCCGTATAACGGCACGACAACTACATGCCAATCATTATGGATGGGGGTGCCTACCGTTGCCTTTACCGGCGATCTTCATGCATCGCGGGTGAGTGCAAGTATTTTACATCGAGTGGGCTTGGATGATTTCGTTGCAGATGACGTTGAGGGTTATATTGAAACGGCGGTCAAAATGGCTGGGCAAGTTGATTATCTGAGTGAGTTGAAGGTTACGTTGCGTGACCGAATGCTTAAATCAGATCTCTGTGACGGTGCGGGCTTTGCGCGCCAAATGGAGGAAGCATTCGAATGGATGCTTGAGCAAAAACGCGCCGAGCAAACATGATAATATTTACCCTTGCGGATCACGTTTTAGCGAGTCTTCTCCTCCTTTAGCTAGGCTCGATAAATATTGCTCTTTTGGGATAACACGATAGCTCTCAGTTATTCTGATCATAGCATCGCCAAGCGAATTCAACCTGGTTACGCAAAAAAACAGCCCCGCGATCAAAATTAAAACGATCACGGTTAGCCCTGTTAACAGCCACCACAATCCGCGTTGCGCTGCTTGTGTCAGCGGGGTAATTGTATGCGCTTGCACTGTTTCCATCGCACCTCTTACAAACGTAAGGCCAGGTTCTTGGCTTGCGCTTATCGTGTCTGGTAAGGCATTGATACTGCTATCAACATGCGTGATCACCTCATCGAGTTGGCGAATAAGCTCTGCTAAAGCCACTAGTTGTTCCGGGCTCAAATTATTTACATTGTCCGATGTGTGATTAAGCGAATTTGCAAGTTTCAGGCTCGCTTTTTTAATGACTTCGGCCGCATCATTGAGTTCTTTGACTTCAATGTTAACCGACACATAAGGGGTTGAATTAGGTTCTTTTTCAACAACCGATGCAAAGCTTAGTTGCCCAGATAAAGCACAAATAAAAAAGAGGTAGCCGGTCTTTAATACTGTTTCTCTGATCATTTTTATACGTTTTCGCATATGAGTAAGAATGCTAGAGTAAACAAATAGGGCAGCGAAGCATAGTGTATTGAGGCAAAGAAAAAGGCGACGTATGGTGAATGATCAAGACAAGTTAAATGATTTTTTGAGTGAGTCATTTGTAGACTATCGCTTATCCAAAAATGAGAAACGTTGCTTTCAGCAGATGTTGCTCGGCCTTGGGCACTCAGCAGAGAACTTTGCCTTTGCGCGAAATAGGGCTTTTGAAATTTACCGCGATTTTCATAGTAAAGATCCGCAAGTGTGTCATGACGCATTAAATTGGTTAGAACGCATAGTGAAAGCTGTTGATTCTGTTAGAGATGCATTGACCGAAGGGGAGCCGGACGTATTCTTCAGCCCGGGAAAGTCGTGCGCGAATACCGTGATTGATGCGATTAAAAATGCGCATCACACCATTGATATCTGCGTGTTTACTATTTCTGATGATTTGATCAGTGACGCAATTCTGCAAGCGCACCATAAAGGCATTTCAATCCGAATTATAACTGATGACGAAAAAGCAGAAGACCGTGGCAGTGATATTCATTATCTTGAGAAAAAGGGAGTAGCCGTGCGCATGGATCAAGGCCCGGAATTTATGCATCATAAATTTGCCATATTTGATTCATCTAAATTGATAAACGGAAGCTTCAATTGGACGCGTAGTGCCTCAATGAAAAACGAAGAGAATATTACGGTGTTATATGACAAGTATTTGCTGCGTTCTTTTGAAAAGCGTTTTAACGTACTTTGGAAGCAGTGGGCCCCACGTTAACTATTTTTGATTCCCTCTGACAGATCTAACCATTTTAGTGAAGCGTTGAGATGCAAAAAAACGACACACCACTATCGCAACAGAGTACAAAAGTAGTTTCGCGTCGTCGTATATTTCTCATTGCTCTCGTTGTCTTTGATACATTGGCGCTTTTACTCATCTTGTTTGGTTTGTATTGGTTGTTTACCCTTCCGAAGGGCAGCGATGAAACGCCTGAACAAGCCGATAAATCCCCTTCTTTTTCAATTCGCACAGACGCGTTGAACAATACTGATAGTAAGGTAACAAATATTGTGTCTGGGCTGGAACAAGGCCAGACGATTGATTTGGATGATCGATTCTCCAAACTCAATGAGCGTGGACAGCCGCTTGAAAAGTTTGCACGCACTTGGCACTGCGTAAAGGACGAGCAAGAAGGTCTTTTATGGGAAGTTAAGGGCGTGGGGGGTGGCTGGCAAGATGCAGAACAAACGTATTCGTGGTTTGCAGCGGATGAACAGGGCGCGCAGACTGGCCGACGTAATGCAGGGGCATGTTTATTCATTGATTGTGATACATCCGCTTATATTGTGCGTATGAATCAGCGGCAAATATGTGGGGCAAATAACTGGCGCTTACCCACGCAGACTGAGTTGCAGTCGCTGGACCATCCGATAAATTTTAGCCCCGATATTCACACGGATTTTTTCCCTAACACGCAATCCGGTCAATATTGGAGTGCGTCAGAGAATCCTTACTCGCAAGAGCTGGCATGGTCCGTAGATTTTGCAAATGGCATTGCCTACGTTGGCGAGAAGCGACTGCCGCATTTTGTCAGGCTGGTGTCGAGTATTGAAGATTAATGTTGTGGGCAGAGCGCCTGTATGAAAATGGATAAACGATGCAATTAAATACAAACTTTTCAGAGCGGGTGGTTATCTTACCCGACCAATACACTTGGCAACCCTCACCGATGGCAAGCGTTGATAGGATGATGCTTGACCGTGATGGCGAGGAAGTTGCTCGGGCAACGTCTATCGTTCGGTATGCCCCCAATAGCGAGTTTTCTGCGCATGAACACACTGGCGGCGAAGAATACTTTGTACTCGACGGCGTATTTTCAGATGAACATGGTGACTATCCCGCAGGCACTTATGTAAGGAACCCCATTGGCTCCTCGCATCAACCGAAGGTAGGCCTCGAAGGGGCTACCATTTTTGTCAAACTTCGACAGTTCGATGTGCGCGATACCGCGCAAATTGTAGTCGATACAAATACTGAATTATGGCGTCCCGGTTTGGTTGATGGGCTGAGCGTTATGCCCTTACACGAATTCGAGGGTGAACACGTGGCTCTGGTGCGCTGGGCGCCGCACACGCGCTTTAATTTTCATCAGCATTGGGGGGGCGAAGAGATATTTGTCTTAGAGGGCACCTTTTTTGATGAGCACGGCGAGTACCCGAAAGGTTCATGGTTACGCAGTCCACACCTCAGTAAACACGCCCCTTATACCCAAGATGACGGCGCCCTCATTTATGTAAAAGTGGGGCATCTCTAGCAACTTTTCCGTAGGTTTTTCACTGGCCCACACTGGTGCACATTTCCTTGAGCTGGACGTGCTTTGTGTTGACATATTAAATGGAAGTAATTACTCTCTTTTTTTTGTGAGCAATTACTTCCATTTGAGAATTCCGTTTGAAATCAAAGCCCATCACATTACGTTCAGTGCCTGTGCAGTCGCGCTCGCGCGAGACGTTTGAGCGCATTTTAGATGCCGCGATTACGTTATTAGAGCGAGATGGGTGGAATGGTTTTAATACCAATTCGTTAGCCGAACAGGCAGGGTGCCGTGTTTCGGCGCTTTATCGTTATTTCCCTAATAAAGAGAGTGTTTTACTTACGCTGACCAGTCGAGCGTTAGATGAGTGGCGATCTTGGTATGAAGATTTTGAAACTGATCTTGCGGTGAGGGAGGATTTTATTGTCGTATGGCATGCGTATATAGACAAATTTGTTGCCGGTATACGCAATATGCCGGGCGGTATGGCCGTTAGAAAGGCGATGCTAGCGTCGCCCGAGTTATATGAAATTGACCGTCAAGATACTCAAGATTTAGCAAGGCGCTTGGCTGAAGTCATGTTGGTGCATTTTGACTCACTCGATAGAACAAGAAGCGAGCTAGTCGCCAGTATGCTGCTTGACTCGGCTGCCCTGCACATCGATGAAGCGTTAACCTTACCCTTTGAAAAAGCGCAAACGCTGCTGAGCGAACTGAAACAAATGCATGCATCTTACATTCGATCTTTTTCGAACCGCTAGATGCTAGGACTAGAAATTAAAGGTAAAAATATGAACAGGTCTACGAGGTTTCGGCACCTAATTATTTTGTGTGTCATGGTGTTTGGCATGGCAAGCGCTAATTCGGCTCAAGCCAATGCTAATGTACCGATCAAGTTTTGTGTATGGGACCCAGTAGGGAAAACAGGCCCGTTTATGACCTTCTTCAAAGAGACGGCACTGAAAGCGTTCAGTTGGGGCTATGAGCTTAAAATGCACGCTTATACCGATGAAGGTGTTGCCGCGAACGATTTCAAATCTGGGCAATGCGACGCGGTCTTATTAACCAACATTCTGGCAAAAGACTTTTTGCCCTTTACCTCTGCATTTGGCTCCCCTGGTGGTATTCGCTCATTAGAAGAGCTAAAAACCTTATCCGCCTCTTTAAACAGCACAAAAGCCAAACCCCTGATTACCCGAAATCAATACGAGCTTGGTGGATTATATCCAATAGGGGAGATTTATACCTTTGTGCAAGATCGTACGAAAACGAGAATTGAGGATGTAAGTGGACGTAAAGTGTCGGTTTTGAACAATGATGTTGCCAGTTTGAAATTTATACAAATGGTTGGCGCATCGCCCGTGCATACGAGCCTGGCAACCTGGGCGGGCCAATTTAATAACGGTAACGTTGATGTGATGTTTGGTCCGGCGTTGGCCTACAACACCTTTGAATTATATAAGGGTTTAGGCGACGACGGCGGTATTATTGACCACAGTATTCTGTACGCCGTGATGGAAGTCGTGATAAATACTGAACGCGCGCCAACTGAATTTGCCAAGCAAATGCGACAGCATGCGTTAACGCGTTTTGGGGAGTTGGAGAACACCGTTAAACAGGCGCACAGCGAAATTCCTGCAAAATATTGGATAAAGCTTAGCGATCAAAACAGATCGGAGTACGAAGATATGATCAAGCGTGTGCGATTAGCATTGCGTGACGAGAAAGAGTATGACGCTAAAGCAATTTCAATTCTTTGGAAAATCCGTTGTAAATATAATCCGGGCGCGAAAGAATGCGCGACGAAAGAGTAATAAACCAAGCGAATCGTATATGCTGTTAGCTTGGCGGGGCTCAGTTGTGACCGTTTAACTTTATGCATCGAGGGTAGATAGCGATGGACACAGATACCTGGCTCACCTTACTCGCCGATTGTCTGCTCATTGTGCATTTCGCTTTTATCTTGTTTGTTGTGCTGGGCTGGCTGCTCATACTAATTGGAAAATTTCGGGCCTGGGTTTGGGTACGCAATCGCACTTTTCGCATAGTGCACTTGATAGCAATAACCTATGTTGCCTTGCAAGCTTGGTTTGGGAAGGTTTGCCCGCTAACATTGCTAGAGATGCACTTGAGGGCGCAGGCAGGCCAGTTTCGCTATGATGGAAGTTTTATTGCTTTCTGGTTACATGAGCTCATCTATTTTTCTGCCCCAAGCTGGGTGTTTATCCTCGCTTATACCTTGTTTTGCCTTGCTGTGCTGCTTAGCTGGTGGTGGGTAAAACCGGCAACATCAACTTGATGACAAAACTATGCCCTATTCAAACTCTCGTAGCCGCTCTTTTCGCTCTTGCTCCTCCTTTATTACCGCATTAATTTCTTCGAGTACGGCGCTTACATCCGCACTGTCACTATCCTCATCAAATTCGCCGCTTAGAATTGAATTAGTTGTTAAATTACCCTCTTCAAACAGCACCCAAATTTCTTTGGCGTATTGAGTTTTTAACAGGGCGGGGGCAAATTCGCCGTAATAACGACGCATATTATTGACGTCGCGCGTGAACATTTCTCGTGCATTGTTATTCGCAGAGGCATTGACCGCTTGCGGTAAATCAATAATAACCGGACCTGTTTCATCAACCAGTACATTAAATTCGGATAAATCGCCATGTACGATTCCCTCGCAAAGCATAAGCTTGATGTAGTGTATCATCAGGGCAAAATCTTCTACGGCTTGCGCTTCTGACATGATGACATCGCCAAGTCTTGGCGCGACATCCCCTGCTTCGTCGGTGATTAACTCCATTAACAAAACACCGTCAACGCAGCCAAAGGTCTCAGGCAC
>CAJWAD010000089.1 GCA_913020245.1 uncultured Oleiphilus sp. | reverse complement strand
TTCGTCTAGAGGCCTAGGACACCGCCCTTTCACGGCGGTAACAGGGGTTCGACTCCCCTAGGGGACGCCAATTTTTTATTTTCTCCTGCCTACATCTCATACAAAAAAGCAAACACATTTCTGTGCAAGACAATCACGGTTGAACATGAGCGGCGGGCATTACTCTTTTTCGCCAAACCTCAGTCAAAATCTACCTGTCCCTGTCCCTGTCCCTGTCCCTGTGCTTTATTTCGCTGCAAAAAAGACACAAAAAGCCCGCTAAATTTTTTGGTTTATTTCTCGCAACTATGCTTTTGTAAATAAGTGTCTCAGCTTCCGTTTTTATCAGCAGAATATGGTATACACTCATAAATACATGATACGAATAAAATACTTCTAATATGCAAAAGAACGATGTTCTCTTAGCACGACAGCCTATTTACGATAGAAACAGAACGTTGCATGGCTACGAGCTGTTATTTCGCAATAGTGTTCAGAACAAAGCAGAAATTACCTGTAACGACGTCGCCACTTCTAGTGTTCTATTGAACGCGTTTACCGAAACCGACTTCGAAGAGGTCACCAACAATCTCCCTGCTTTTGTTAACTTTTCTGCGGAATTGCTCGATCAACCTCCCTTTTTTGATCCCGAAAATGTCGTAATCGAAATACTAGAAGATGTCGATATCAACAAAAAGGTAATTGAACGTATCCTCCAGTTAAGAAAAAAGGGTTACGTTATCGCACTTGATGATTACGCCCTAGAGCCGAAATACAAGCCTCTTCTGCCTCATATCGACATCGTAAAGGTTGATCTTCCAGCGACACCACGCAATAAACTTCAACAGGTCGTTTCATATCTTCGTCAGTTCAAACTCACCTTACTTGCAGAGAAAGTAGAAACGCCCAAAGAGTTCAAACTGTGTCATGAACTAGGATTTGATCTATTTCAAGGCTACTTTTTGGCGCGTCCTGAGATCGTAAAGGGTCGAAAAATGGAGACCTCTGAATTATCTGTGCTGCACCTGATCGCAGAAGTTCAGAGCCCCGAAACAGACATAAAAAAACTTGTTGAAGTGATCGCGCGGGACCCCATGCTGAGTTTTAAGTTATTAAAGCTCGTCAACTCAGCGGCCTTTAGACGATCGAAAAAAATCGAATCGATTAAAAATGCGGTACTTGTGCTGGGAATTAGTCGTGTTAAAGGTTGGGCAAGTTTATTAGCACTTTCTAAGCTCAGTAATAAACCTGAAGCTTTACAAGAAACGGCATTTATTCGTGCATTAGCCTGTGAAAAGATCGCAGAGCGCCTCTCGCCAAATTTAAGAGACAGTTTTTACACGGTGGGGCTTCTTTCAAGCTTAGATGCATTTTTCAATCAGCCATTGGAAACCATTTTGAAAGAACTTCCCATCGACGACACGTTGAAAAAAGCCCTCACACAGCATGAGGGTTTACCTGGTCTCGCACTTAATACCACCTTAAACTTCGAACAATCGAAACTTGATTCAATTGATTGGACTAAGCTCGCCAGCATGAATCTAACACCCTCAGACATAAATAGTATTTATTATCAGGCCTCTGGCCTTGCACAAAGCACTTAGTCTAGGTTTACTAAGGAAAACAGTAACCAGCCAGATAAACCATGACAAACGCCACCCTTCTTATCGTTAATTGCGGTAGTTCTTCACTAAAATTTGCTCTATTTGATACCACTAAGGGTGAGTTTGTCGCGGATGGTATCGCTCAAGCCTTAGGTTCGAAATCTGCGAACTTTTCGAGTAATAACGCCGCATTGGACGGTCATGCTGAAACGAAACAAAACGTGGATATTCCGCACGCGGACCACGCGCAAGCACTTTCACTTTGCTTAAAAAGCTTAAACGAGACCTTTGATCTGGAACAATCATTGGTGGGCGTGGGTCATCGAGTGGTTCATGGCGGTGAATCATTTAATTCATCCATTGTAATTAACGCGAACGTGCGTAAAGAAATTGAAAAATGCAGCCCGCTGGCTCCATTGCACAATCCAGCAAACCTGCTTGGCATAACGCTATTAGAAAAACGTTACCCCCATCTTCCCCAAGTGGCCGTGTTTGACACCGCTTATCACCAAACCATGCCTCAGCAGGCTTATCGTTACGCTATTCCAGAAAAACTGTATACCGAACTTGGTGTTCGCCGCTATGGTTTTCATGGCACGAGTCATCGTTATGTCGCCATGGCAACCGCTAATTCCTTGGCTAAACCGCAGACAGAGACATCACTGATTTGTGCGCATCTGGGCAATGGTGCCAGTGTATGCGCCATTGCCAACGGCGAAAGCATTGATACGAGTATGGGCATGACCCCTCTAGAGGGGTTGGTCATGGGCACACGCAGTGGCGACATTGACCCTGGCGTACTGCCCTATTTGAACAATCATGGTTACAGCATTGATCGCATAGATAAAACACTCAACAAAGAGTCTGGACTGCTCGGTCTGTCGAATGAATCTAACGATATGCGAACGTTAACGAAATTGGCAGAGAATGGCCATGAAGGTGCCCGATTAGCCATTGATGTCTTTTGTTTCCGCCTTGCTAAGTATATCGCGGCGATGCTGGTTTCCATTCCGAATTTAGATGCATTGGTCTTTACGGGTGGAATCGGTGAAAACTCAGCGCACGTGCGGCGTCAAACATCTTCGCATCTGAAGCATTTAGGCTTTGATCTTGATACGAATGCCAATCTCGAAAATGGCGACGCGACTCAGGGCGTAATTAATACGCCATCAAGCCGCTATAAAATAATGATTATTGCCACCGATGAAGAGCGCATGATTGCGCAAGACACCCTTAATCTCATCACAAATTAGATAACGTTTCACCAAGGTTGCACTACTAATGACAAAAGCATTTTACATTTCCCCTACCGGTATTCATTCGGGCCTGAGTTCCATTAGCCTCGGTCTTGTTCGAGCACTCGATAAAATTGGTGTACGTGTTGGCTTTTACAAGCCGGTTACGGAAAATGAGAGCGGTAACGATAATTCTATTTATTTTGCGAATAAACTGGGCCATCAGGTAAAAAAAGCCCCGATACATTTCCAAGAGGCTGAGCGTTTATTAGGCAATGGCGATGAAGCGTTATTAATGGAACGCGTTGTATCTGATTTTAATGCCTGTGCCGAGGGGCAAGACATCGTAATTGTTGAAGGGCTAGTACCAACCGCCAACCAAGCCTATGGCTCGCAGCTAAATAAAGATATTGCACGTAACTTAAATGCCCAAATCATTCTCGTCTGCTCAGAAGATAATATAGAGAACTCATCATTCAACGAGGAGCTGAAGGTAGCGGCCTCGCTGTATTCCTCAAGCAAAGACCCCGATGTGATTGGCGCGATTCTTAATAAGATTAAGCTAACAGATGCAGCACTAAACCGCGCCACCGAAGCGCCTGAGTCATTTCTGACCCATTATGAAGATGAGCAGACCTCACCGTCGTCGGTGTTCAGTGATGCATTTAAACTGATCGGCTCGATACCATGGCAGCCTGAATTAAGTGCCCCGCGAGTGATTGACTTAGCTAAGAGTATGCCACTCGAAATTCTAAAAATGGGTGATGCGCAGACGCGGCGTGTGCAGGATATCGTGATCGCTGCACAAATGATCGATAACATTATCCCGCGCCTAGTGCCTGGCGCCCTGGTCGTGACACCCGCAGATCGCAGCGATGTCATCATAGCAACCTGTATGGCCAGTTTATCCGGTACACCACTTGCCGCCTTAATGCTAACCGGTAACAGTACACTATCTGAACGCGTTGGCGCCTTATGTGACCGTGCGTTTATAGATGGCCTTCCCTTGTTGAAAACCGAGTTGGATACCTTTCAAAGTGCCTCTGCGCTTTCTTCGCTCAACATTGAAGTACAAGAAGATGACTTTGCACGCATGGAGCGAGTGGTTGATACGGTTTCGGAATTTATTGACCTTCAATGGCTTAAATCGATTTGTGCGCGTGAACGAAAGGCCCGTTTATCACCGCCGGCTTTTCGAAACCTGTTAGCCGTGCGTGCTCGACGCGCAGCAAAACGCATTGTTCTGCCGGAGGGTAATGAACCGCGCACCGTGTCTGCTGCGACGATCTGTCAGCAGCGCGGCTTTGCGGATTGTGTGCTGATTGGTAAACGGGCTGAAATTGAAGCGGTCGCCCATGCACAAGGCTTTGAGCTCCACAAAGACATCACGATTGTTGACCCCGACACAGTGCGCGAAAACTATGTTGCGCCCATGGTTGAGCTACGCAAACATAAAGGGCTTGCCCCCGATATGGCGCTCGCTCAGTTAGAGGATAATGTGGTGCTTGCGACCATGATGGTCGCCCTAAATGAAGTAGATGGGCTCGTGTCTGGCGCGGTTCATACCACTGCTAATACGGTGCGGCCTGCCCTACAGCTGATCAAAACTGCCGATCATGCAAAGGTGGTTTCTTCGGTATTTTTTATGTGCTTACCCGAGCAGGTTCTCGTTTACGGCGATTGCGCAATTAATCCTGATCCCAGTGCGACTCAACTAGCGGACATTGCCATTCAGAGTGCCGATTCTGCACTCGCGTTTGGTATTAAACCTAAAGTCGCGATGATCAGCTACAG
Source organism: uncultured Oleiphilus sp. (assembly GCA_913020245.1). GTDB lineage: Bacteria > Pseudomonadota > Gammaproteobacteria > Pseudomonadales > Oleiphilaceae > PZPK01. The sequence goes on along the minus strand of CAJWAD010000089.1, from coordinate 3,438 downwards.
CACTGGCGCCAGCGGCAGCGGCAGCGATGTTGAGAAAGTACGTGAAGCCACGAAAATCGCCCAAGCTCTTCGTCCAGATCTCGAGATTGATGGCCCATTACAATATGATGCAGCCGCCATTAAAAGTGTCGCAGCAAAGAAGGCGCCAGATAGCAAGGTTGCTGGGGAAGCAACTGTGTTCATCTTTCCCGATTTAAATACCGGAAACACAACTTATAAGGCCGTGCAACGCAGCGCTAACGTCATCAGTATGGGGCCAATGCTGCAAGGTTTGCGCAAACCCGTCAATGACCTGTCCCGCGGCGCATTGGTCGATGATATTGTTTACACGATTGCACTAACCGCTATTCAGGCAAAACAAGTAGCCGATCAAACTTGATCGGCTACTGTGCGACGAAACGTGCAATTAGGCCTGGATGATCCGAATAGTCTTTAAGGTCAACGAAATAATGATCGATACATTTAAGCCCCTTAAACAAGATATGATCAACCGAATACTCTGACCTTACGTTTTTCTTAATATCTGCGGCGTCGCTGCGCTTGCGACAATCCGTTAATACGCTCTTTAAGCGCAGCTTATCTTGCAACGTTTGAAGGGTTTTTGAACGTACCCAATCATTCAAGTCACCGGCCACAATAGTGGCCTGGGCGACAGGCTGCCTATTCGCCGCATTCACTAAGGCCTCCGCTTGCATCCAGCGCTTCGCGCGTTTGGCAGGGCTTTCATTGCGTTTGGATAAAAAATGGCTTGTTAAAATATTTAAGCTCGTAAGCCCAGTGCCACTCTCTGCTAAGTTAAAATGCACCCCGACCAATTTAGACAAACGTTTTGGTTTCTTATAGCCCGCAACATACCCGGCCGGAAATCCATAATCATTCGCCTCAGACGGCCTTGCATTATGTGACTCTAAGCGACTAAGAATCGCGACGTCTTGCCCGGTCGCCGTATCACGACCTTGTTTAAAATACACCTGCCAATGCGGCCCCAGTCGTTCGGCTATATCCCTGGCAACCGCTGCATTTTCGATTTCACTAATCGTCAACATATGCACATCATGCCGCAAGACTATGTCTGCATAAAAACGCACTTCTTTCTGGTATTCGGACTTACTCATGTCGCCTTTATTAAAACTCGTCCCTTCCGCTTTTCCATCAAAAGGTGTCCATAACCATTCTGCATTCAGCGTCATTACATTTATTAGTGGCGTCTGTGCTTGGCCCGACAACGAATAACAGGTGATTAGGACTAGGAATAGGCCTTTCAAAACGCTATTGCCTTTAGGCGGCTGTCATTAAAATAAAATGGCATAACTATCGAAGTAAATGGCAGCTTTCATTCGCTAAACCTGCGCCTACTTCCGAGTAATAATTAAATGCTACGTCCACGCCCATCGCTAAGAGCCGTTCGCGTTCATCATCGTAACGCGCAACTGTGGAAATTCGGCCACGGTAGCCCGCCGTTTGTAACTGCCTTACCACCACCAATATTTCGTCAATTGATGGCATAGCCAGCATAATAAGCTTAATCGACTCAATCTCTTGTGCTTCCCAAAACTCAATATCATCGCCGTCACCGACAACGATGTTAGTAACCTCAAGCTTGTTTAAACCGGGCACCCGAGCACGGTCTATCTCGACGCCCCATAATTTATCGCCCCATTCTTCTTTAAGCGAAAGATACGCTCCAACCCCTACTCGCCCGAGGCCGACGATCATCACCTGCGCACCTAATGCTCTTGTAGGCATGTTTTTTATGCTTGCGCGTTTTCGCTGAAATCGCGCAAGCTTTGATTTGTACATGGCATAAATACGATGCGCATAGCGGTACAAAAAGGAGCTAATAACGAATGAGAAAGCCATAACAAGTGCTAACGTCAATAACCATTCTTCATGTAACAAGCCTTCCGATACGCTTAACGAGGTGACAATCAAACCAAATTCACTAAAGTTAGATAGTAGTAAGGCACTCAATAAAGCCGTTCTTACACGAAATGAAAACGCAGAAAACACAAAAAAGAATAAGACAAATTTCAATGGCAGGAGCAAGCTCAGGAATAAGGCAACACCAATGGTTTTCAGATCGGGTAAACCGCTTAAACCAATCGTTAAGAAAAAGGCAATAAGAAAAATTTCTTTGAAGGAAATGAGTGATTTATATAATTCATCGGCCTTCTTTGTATTTGCCATCAACATACCAATCCCAAGCGCGCCTAAATCACCTTTTAAACCGACTAGATCAAATAAGGCATAGCCGCCTAACGCCAATACAAACCCCGCTAGTGGCACCAACTCGCCGTGCCCTAATCGGTCAGCGAAGGCGAGAATAAGCGGGCGAAGCGGTATTAACGCAACGAGCGCAAGTGCCCAAAGGCTGGGGGCCTTGCCCGTCGCAAACACCATAAATAATACGGCAAAAATATCCTGAATAATCAATATACTTATGGCCAAATTACTGTGTCGAGACTTTAGCTCTGATGCATCCTCCAGAATTTTTATGGCGCATACCGTACTGCTAAAACTAAACGCAAAGACTAAGATCGCAAGTTCGGTAAATGCAATATTCAGTAGGTCAGACAACGCAAACAACGATAAGCCAAACGCCAACGGTGCCACTGTCAGCATCCATAACCCTAAATGGCTAATCGCCGACCCCCAGATCTCTACTTTGATGAGGTCTTTGAGATTAATTTTTAACCCGATAGTAAACAAAAGTAAGGTCACGCCCAGATTGGCGACCGTTTGTAGGGTATCTGAGGCGTCAAAACCAAAAATATTTAATGCAAAGCCTGCCACTAAATAACCCACAAGTGGAGGCAGATTAACTTGTTTTGCTAATAAACCAAGTATCAGCGCAATGCCTAATGCCATTACCGCCATATGAACCAGCTCCTTATGCTGTCATTGCGTTTCACTTATCTATTGAGTGTAGCGATCAGAATATATGTAAGCCGCCAACGGCAACTTAAAGGCTGCTTGCACACCCATGGATTTGAGTATCCAATAATGGCCACTCACCAAGCGATCGATATAGAGACTTTCTACCGGCGGTTTAAATCGATGCAAATGTTTAAAGAATAGTGGCGTGTACTTCGCGCTGCTGATGTGCAGGTCTGCGTCGGCAAAATCAAACAACTCTCCGATTAGAAACGGTACAAAAATGATATCGCGCCATATTTTATAAAACTCTTTACCGGGGCTGGCTTGACCCACCACGCGCGCACCCAGTTTTAAGAGCGCACTATCAACTGCCTCGTAATCTTCCGAGATACTGGCAACAATGGCATCACGGTAGGCTTGTACAATCTCTGGCTTTAATTTTTTAACGCAACCAAAGTCGTAGATAATAACCGAACCATCTTTACGAAACGCAAAGTTACCTGGGTGAGGGTCACCATGGATACATTGAAAATCAAACAGCTGTGCCGAGAGCATATCGAA
>CAJWAD010000088.1 GCA_913020245.1 uncultured Oleiphilus sp. | reverse complement strand
CCAATCATCAAAAATCTGCTGCAAAGTGGTTGGTACTGACGACGCCTTCATCAATTAGTGCCCTGTTAACAGCGCTAAAGGTTAACCCCTAGCGCTCTGCATTTCATCGTTAATATATTTACCCGCCGCAAGAAACTGCCATATCGCGATTAAACCAAATACTAAGGATACGCCTAATACCGCGATACCTACTGAACGTGTACCAAATTCAGCACTGATCAGATCACTTATCACACCCACCAGCACTGGCCCTAATCCTAAACCTATAATGTTGATCGCGAAAAATAAAATCGCCGAGGCAAGCGCACGCATACGCACATTCACCAACCCTTGTACCATTGCTAAACTGGGCCCCATATACACCGTTGCCATCGTCGCCGGCACTGCAAACAGGCACAACACCATGTACAAGTCATCCAGCAAGTAAACCAAAAACAAAAAAGGTAAAGAAATGGCGGCCGAAATAGCCGGTATCCAGATATACCATCGCTTGTCTTGAGCGCCTTTTTTATCCGCTAAATAACCACCGTATAGCGTGCCCGCGCCACCTAAGATACCGCTTATCAGGGCTAACCATGTGCCGAGTTCGCCGGTTTGAATATCAAAGTTTCGTAACATGTATGGTGCAAACCAAATCGCACCGCCATAAGCAATTAGGGCAAGGCAAGAGGCACCCAGCGAAATATGCCGAAACGATTTTTTACTCCACAAAGTTTTTAATGACTCTTTAAACGAAACCGGATCCTCAACTTTGGCAATTGCATCTCGCGCGCCACGTATCGGCTCTTTAATGGTTGTTTGAATTAAAATAGCAATTAGCACACCCGGCACACCCACCACGATAAACGCGACCCGCCAACCAAAAAATTCGTTTATCCAACCGCCTAATAAAAAGCCGAATAAGACGCCGATATTAATCCCCAATGAGTAAATAGACAGCGCCGTGCCGCGTTTTTCCGGCGGGAACATATCAGAAATCATTGAATGCGCAGGGGGACTGCAGCCCGATTCACCTACCCCCACACCGATACGCGCCAGCAGCAGATGCATATAATTCTGGGCAAACCCGCTTATGGCGGTAAAAAAACTCCAGGTGCCAATAGCAATGCTCATAATATTACGCCGCACCCACTTATCGGCTAGTCGCGCAATAGGAATTCCCATTATTACGTAGAAAAACGCAAAGGCTATACCGGTCAACAAACCCAACTGCGCGTCGCTCAATAATAACTCTTGCTTAATAGACTCTTGTAAAATCACCAGTATTTGCCGATCAATAAAATTGAAGGCGTAAGTGATGGTCAGCATAAACAAGACATAATTTCGATAACGAGGTTTATCATACGGGTTATCAGTTTCAGGGGGCGTTGTGGCATTTAGATTCTGCGTAGAACTCGCAGCAGGTGTATTCTCTTCAGGAGCAGACATGGAGGCGCACCGTTATTCGTTATTGTTAGCAGGTTGCAAGCGATGTTGCGAACGGCAAAATCAACACATCGCATTATTTTTATCACACCAAGAGCCTAACGGATGACACCCTGCAGTACAACAGCCTTTCTAACACATTGCACCCACCGTGGCCTCGCCCTCTTGGCGTCTCTCAACTCCTTTGAGATTAAATAAATCCTTACCCTTTTTTTAAAACTCTTTCTTTGCCTCTTCTAGCGTGTTCAAGTAATGCGCATAATCCTCATCACAAACAAACACCGCTTTCTTATCATGCCCGCGTTGCACCACATGATGTGGGCAATTTAGCACGATCAACCGCCTTCCTCTTGGCATCGTCACACTCCTTGTGGTGATCGCTAAGCTAAAATAGATCTGTCACCTTTTTCTACTTCTTCTCGGAAAGCTTCTATAGCTGATTCCAATCATAATAACCGCCATCAAAAATGAGCACAGAAGTAACTTACTTCCAAATCCAAAAACTAGTTCAAAAGTCAATGCTGGTGTTCCAAAAACAAATATATCTAACAGATAAAAAAGAGACATTTCCAACCGATTTAGTACAACAAGTAGCGTACTTATCTGCAAAAAAACCAAACAAAAGCAACTTGAAAATCCAAATAACATATATGAACCTTGATTCAATCCTCCGTCAAACAGCACTGCAGCGCTGCACAGACCAAATAGTATCAAGTTCCAAGATTTCTCTTTTTTCGAGAGTGATCGAAACCTTCGATAAAAGTAAAGTACGATACTATTGTTCATCTCTAGACTCGCTTTCTTGCAACTCATTAGAGAGAGTCAGCCCCCCTCTACTAACCACGACATTGCCAGCGGACTCAGCTGTACTTCCGCTAACACCTTTGTTGATGTCATTTTTCAGGCTATGCGCTCTTTTTTCTTTTTTTCTCTTATTCTTGTTCAGATACCGGCGAACTCCCCTTGGCTTTTCCATTTTCGTATCAATAGCCTTCACCGCTTTATTTTTTAAAAAAGAGCCTGCTACTTTTCCGCCAGCAATTGACAAAGCTATATCCTGCACATCAACATCCTCTCCTTTCGTAGCGTCGATAGCAGCACTAGAAGCCCCGTTACCTAAAACATCCACGGCGTTCTTTTAACTAAACGGGGACAGATCTATTTTTAGGCCTACCTGGCCCTCTATCTTCAACTCTTAGCCCCATTCTTCGTTCTATTTCATCTACAAATTTTCCTGAGCCCGTGAGCTGCGAGCGCTCTGCGGCACGCGGGGCCTCGAGCGTATCGTTGTAATGATGGAAAATCAATGTGATCCCTTAACGTGATAAACGGCGCCACTCTATTTCAATGGCTGGGCGACGCAAACCCTACGAAGCGCCCGCGTTTTTCCTTCGACAAAGCAATATTTAAGAGAAAGTTCAGGAATATTGTCTTAATTACCGACATAAAAAAAGCCTGCACAAGGCAGGCAAATCCACTCGAAGTAAACCCTTACGATTTTTGCCGGCGTGCGCATCCTAATCCCATTAGACTCAGCGCCAGTAACGCAAGGGTCGAGGGTTCTGGGACAGCGACCGCGCTGAACTCCATGTCATCAAACCTTAGTGCCATCGGGCCAGGTTCAGCACTTGGATTGGTGTCGTAGCCATTGGTAACAGCCACGGTTAATTCGTTTATCCCGTCCACAAAGAAGTCTGAAATTGAAAAAGCATGCAGCGTATTAAACGACCCGGTACCAAAGGCCAAAGACACCCCTGTATCCGTGCCATTTAGAAAAATAGTCGCGTAGTTATCCACGCCCCACGAACCGGTTATTTCGGCGCTGCTCGCGTCATAACCGGTTAAATCAAAGGTCGTGCTAAATAGGTAATCAGTTGCGGATGTGGTCTCATTGCCACCGCTTGCATTGGATGAAATCCATTGTGAATCAGTGTCATTAGCAGCATATGCACCGTTGAGATAAGTGATGGCATCTCCGCCCGGGTCTACGTCCCAATTGCCATCTATACCGCCGGTAGCGGCAACCACGTTACCCGAATTATCGAGGCCCGTATTGTAGAGTAAGCTGTTAATAACGCCTGCCTCAGCCGCTATACTCACAACTAAGCCAAGGGCTAAAACTGTACTAACTTTTTTTATCGCCTGCATGCGACACGTCCTTTTCAAAAATTCGGATTCGTAAACAATCTAAAGCATGAATACTGCCCGTCTATAAATTAATAATATATTTCAATAGTTTAGCGGCGTGCATAGATATTATGAAGCGGGCAATCTGCGAAACGCAGCAGCATATTGCGTGTGACATTTGCAAAATGGGAATTTAGCGGCGCCATCCCATAAGGCGTTAGAACTAAAGGGCTTGCTTATATTCGCCAAGCGAGCGTCATCGTGCCAAAGCGCGTTAGGTTTTCTAAGGCCTCTTGATCTTGCTCATTGCCGATTAAATTAGAATCCGCAAACGCAAAGGTGAAAGCCCAACTGCGGGTAGCAAAGGAAAGGCCCGTTGAAACGCCCACATACTCATGCTTGTAAGGAATGGAACGGCTGTTTCTATAGGTATTGCCATCTGTGAAAATTTGGTTAAACGAATAACCTGCATTCATGCCGAGATAAAAGAACCAACCATGATCTGAGGCGATTGGGTTCGACAAACGAGCGCTCGATAACAAAGTGCTGGGGAATGACCGAAGCAAACCTTCACCAAAGCGCAGGGTAACAGCCAGATCGGCGGCGCTACTGATGGTACCCGCGGTGAGCTCAGCGGAGCTAATCACATCTACCTGATCGTTATAAAAAGAAACTGCGCGCCACGCGCGCGAGCGTAACAACTGAAATACCAGCTCGTTTTCCAACTGGGTATCCCAGCCCTGCGGCTCATCTGCCCCAATTACAGAATGCACGGCTTTTTGCGTCTGCTCGCCCATCGCCCAAGGCCCCACAATGCCGAGCGTTGTCGACACACGGTCTGCAATCTTGTCATCCGCAACAATATAAGTATTGCTGGCAGCGAGTAAGGCGGAGTAGGGGAGCTCGGTCTCGGGCGGCACCGCTATGGTAATATCGCTGGGCGAAAGCATCGTTTGCCCAACAGAATAAACATTCACGGCTCGGCGAACATCCGCCATTGGCAACGACCAACCAAGCGGCGCTACCCAAAAATCGGCATCAGGAATATAACCACTCTCGTCAGAGCGATCTAAAAAAGTAAGATAAAATCCATTTGTATAACCATCGTCATTGCCCACAAATAAGTCATTGTCGACAGTAATAGCCATCAGATCAAAGTCATCATCAACCGGCAATGCCTTCTCAGCGTAGGCTAAGTGAACACCAAACGATATCTGGCCGCATAACAAAACGAACCCAAGCCTAAGGCCAGAAACTAACTTTCTCACAAGTGAACTCCAACAAAAAACCACGGAAGGCATTATGGCTAAAAGGATGAAAAATTTCAGTAATTGCTGAGGATCTTAACGCGCAGTCTTAAGCCGAGAATACGCATCTTTCTGTGCTTTGAAAACGTTTACTCTACTTTTAAACAGTCCCCTAAACGCAAACGCTACTGTTCGGAGCGGCCAAATACGGCAGAGGCATCTTTACCCCAAACAGTTATCATGTCGTCTAAGTGCTCAATAGTAAGTTGCGTTTTATCGTTTTCAAGCTGCTCGCCTTGGCCTTTGCGCACAGCGCCACCTAGCACTTCGCCGCTTAAGCTATCCTCTGCTTGCAGCTCAAAGTAAATTGCAACGTCGCGATCGCGCGTACCTAAAGCAGCTTTGGTGACACCGATGACCAGCCCCACTGGCAGCACCTCAAGGGTGCTTATGCCTTCCATACTCTCTGCAACGCCGGTAATTGCCGGTTTAATTCGCATTACGCCAACTCCCGGCTCTGTGACCACCTGATATGACTTACGGACGGCCGCATCTAACTTTAGATCTATCAATGAGGTGAGTTGAGTTAAAATTTCTCTCGATACAAGCTCAGTGGGTTCCGGTTGCGGGTAATGGATGGTTTTTTCAATCAACACCTTGTAATTTTCTGGCGTGACATCTTCACTTATCCAACGCAAAACTTCGGCTCCAGACTCAGTTTCTACCAATTGTAACTTTGAATAATCAGACAAAAAACCTGAGTAATTCTCTGGATCAACGGTTTTGCTCGCGCAACCCAACAATTGTGTAAAGATAATCACTAATATCGTTATTAAACTGATATGTGCTGGCTGTATAAGATAGCGTTTCATTTCTCTCTCCTTTCGAATGCGAGACCGGATCTCGTTATCAGAACGCGAAGTGGATAAGATTTCAAGTGGAGCACAGATATTGGTCCATAAACGGAAAGCCTATCAATTTATACGCATTAGAAAGTGTCGGAATTGTAAATCAACGCTTTCCGACCCACTCACACCTGAATTACAACGCGACACTAGAGCGACGCGCAAAGCCCAGACCGACCAAGCCAAGCCCCAATAAAGCCCAGGTGCTCGGCTCAAACACTTCGTTTGCTGTGCCTTTATATACCAGCCCGGTTGGCCCATTTCCTGAATTGGTAACCCAGAAATTCAAGCGGGCGCCCGCGTCGATTATGAGCTCTTCCGTGGTGTAATCAAACACGTTAATGAGCTGCTTCCAGGGGTTGCCATTTGGCACATCAAAGCGCGCGATCTCAACCAGTAACTCGCCACGCGAACGAATTTGCAAATCGTCGTCGAAGGCGACGAAAAGCGATTCTACGCGCATATCTTGGCTTAGCCTGTCTAAATCCAGCTCCCAAATACGGTATTCTACGCCCGCTTGGTTCCAAGTACCGGTCGGCTGAATCCAACTAGCACCTAATAATTCCGCATGATCATCGGGGTTTATGTAGGTGCCTGTGGCGGTATCATCCAACAGGCAGGCTGCCGTGTAATTGCAACCGTCATCAGTGCCTGACATAAAAGTAATGGGAGCTGCGAAGACGGCAGCAGAACTAAGAAATAGCGCAAACGCAGATAAATAGTGTTTGACGTTCATGATTACATCCTTTTCAAAAGTTCAATCAATTGAGGATTCAAGGGATAACCTACAAACATTACGCCAACTTAAATTAAGTTATTAAATTCAATTGCTTATAAAATAACAGGACGGCATATATCAGGCAATTTGCGAAATTAATTATCAATTTAGAAACAACCTCGTACAAAGCGCGACTGCGAATCGAACACACAAAGTCGAAAGTAAGAGATAGAAAATCACCACCGCATAGCAGCTCCACAATCAACCAAGTAAAACGCCCTGGTCAAATATGCTCTACACTCAAACCTGCATCTGATATTTTTGAATTAAGTACGACAGCTAAAAAACTGCCTCAGTACCTTTGATATTTTATTCTACGTCGTATTCTTTTAGGGGAAAGCTCACATTACAATCGATAAAAAAATGCGATTTTTCGCTAGGTTATTCTTTTTCGTATTCACAGTTTTTGTTATCGGTCTTTTGGTAAATGGAGGGTATAAATACTCAACGATGGGACACGAACGCTTTATTAGCGTTGAGGCAAACCCCGTTAAGTATTATTTTGCGCTTATCTGGCACTCCTTCGTCATTTGCCTGTCATTTTATTTTGGTTTTATCGCAAAGTTAAAGTCGATTACGGATAAAGAGAATGAAGTTAAGCGGAACAAGAAAAAGAACTTGGATAAATAAATTATGAACATTATTCCCTTAGTGGGCGGAGCAATTCTAAGCGTCACAGGCTTCTATATTTTTTATGACTATCGACGCTTTAATAAGCAAACGTTTAGAACACAGGGGCGAATACTCAGCTACGAGGAATACCTTTCTCGAAACTCTGATAACGTACGACGCAAAATGTATCGCCCAAGGTTTGAGATTAAGGTGCGCGGAACAAGCTATGAGATAGAATCAAATGCCTCCTTCCGATCTAAAATTATTCCGGTCGGCCATTATGCTGAGGTTTTATATCAAGCTGGTGATGAAGCAAATGCGCGTTTAGCGAAAGGCACTGGACATGGGCTTGGTATTCTTTTAATCGGGCTTTCCCTCCCAGCCTTTTACTTTGGTTTATTCCATTAGACATCACTCGACAAATGATAATGATAAAGTTCGCTCCCCTTATATTTTTATCTTGTTTAACCATGTTTAGCGGCTGCCAAGAATCGGGTTCACCTAGCAGTATTTATGAGGAATATAACGCGAGGGTCATTGAGGGTATTTCATTTGAGGAGGCGAAAAAGTATTTTTCGAAAAGCAAGTTAGCTGAGGTAGAGGCTTCGTTTCCTCGGTACATGGCACAAATGAAAAAGTCGAAAGAAGAGGTTATCAAGTTTTACCTAGATTTTTCGTAATCGGTAGCAAAATGTAAACGTATCAAACTGTTGAAAGAAGAACTATCCGCTCGTGATGTGGTGTTAACGTATGCTCAAGTAGACACGTGCGGCAATCATTCTGAGGGTAAGGCAACACAAACGGTCAAAATGGTGAAGGAAAACGGCTGGAAAATAGCCAGTATAGAAATTTCCCTCTAAATTTAACGAATTCCCACGCAAAGAATAGAACCATCGCAAACATGTATTTTTACATTATCGGGACAAGTCTCGCCCTACTCGCACTCACTTTGACAGCATCGAGAGTTAAGCTATGGTTCACCGCGAAACGAGTAAAGGGAATCGTGGTTGATAACGTTATTCGTAATAAAGCGGGTGTCGCCACAAGCGGCACTCGGTGCGCACAAATCTGCTATGTTTTAAAAGGCGAAACAAAAAACTTTATTGACCATAATAATGCTGTGAGCCGGTTTTATCGCAAGAACCAACAAATAGAGCTACTTTTAGACAAACATAACCCAAATCGAATTATGGTTAATGGCTTCTTTGCCTTATTCTCACCGAGTCTCGCATTACTGTTTTTTTCTGTGTTGTTACTCTGCATGGCAAGTAGATAAGATCGTTGTCGCATAATC
>CAJWAD010000087.1 GCA_913020245.1 uncultured Oleiphilus sp. | reverse complement strand
GCTAAAATCTCAACTTTTAATTCGGCAATTTCTTCTTCTAATTTTTCTAGTACTGGCGGAAGGTCCTGCCAATCAAAGCCGACTTGCGATGCGCGTTTCTGTAGTTTCTCCGCACGATTCATCGATGGCAGCACAGAAGGGACATCAGAGAGAACGCTATCCTCGACCGGATTAAACGATGAGGTTGGATTATTAGATCCCGCTGCTTGGGGCGCTTTCTTTAACGCACGCTCTTGGGCTTTAATTGTTTCCCACTGGGCCTTGATCTCATCATCATTAAAATTTGAACCCTGCGGGAAATAAGCATGTAAATCTTGATTAGGGAAAACATGCGGATGCCGGCGAAGGAGCTTACGAGTCACATTATCAATAACGCCCCCCATATCAAAACTTCCTTCCTCAGCACCTAATTGAGAATAAAATACGACCTGAAAAAGTAGATCACCAAGCTCGTCCATCAAGTCATGTTTATTTTCCCTTTCGATAGCATCAGCGACCTCGTAAGCTTCTTCCAAGGTATGCGAAACGATGCTCTTGAAGTCTTGCTTCAAATCCCAAGGACAGCCACTTTCGGGATCTCTTAACCGACGCATCAAGAACTGTAAATCCGCCAACGAGTACTGCGGTTGCCAATCAGCCATTTCGTTTTCTTCGTGCCTCAATAACGTTGGGGAGTTGCTTTAACCTAGCCAAAACGCGGCCCAAGGCATCAAGCGACTTTACTTCCATAGTGATTGTGATCGTCGCCATGTTGTCTTGCGGGTCGGAGAAAGTGTTTACGCCAGTCAGATTGACACCCTCATTCGCAAGCACCGTTGTAATATCACGCAACAACCCTTCTCGGTCGTAGGCTTGAATATCAATCATGACTTCATAGCTAGCATCAGGTGCTCGACCCCAAGTGACCTCAATTACGCGATTAGGTTCGTGATCCATGAGCTGCAACATATTCATGCAATCTTGTCGATGAATCGACACACCTCGACCGACGGTAATATAGCCTACAATTGAATCGCCGGGCACCGGACTGCAGCAGTTCGCCATCGTCGTCAACAAGCGACCCACCCCACGAATTTGCACATCGTCATCTGAAGTCGTCTTTTTCTTGCGGCCGCGAGGTTCAAGAAAATGGAAATCAAGTTGTTGGTCTTTCGGTTGCAGAAGTTGTTGGGCAACATTAGCGACTTGGGTGGGTTTTAAATCACCCGCACCAATCGCTGCAAACATGTCTTCCTGATGCGGATACTTACATTCTTTTGCGAGCTCTTTAAAGGCAATATCACCGATCGAAAGTCGCTTAAACTCGTCCTCTAAAAGGGTGCGACCATCAACAATATTTTGATCGCGATTCTGCAGCTTAAACCAATGTACGACCTTAGCTCGCGAACGAGAGGTTTGAATATACCCTAAGCTTGGGTTTAACCAATCACGGCTTGGCGCGGGATTATTTGATGTAAGGATCTGCACCTGCTCGCCCGTGCGCAACGGATAGGTTAGAGGAACTATACGTCCGTTTACTTTTGCACCCCGGCATGCGTGTCCAACATCGGTGTGCACACGATAGGCAAAATCGACAGAGGTTGCTCCGTTCGGTAAGTCAACCACATGACCTTCGGGAGTAAAGACGTAGATGCGATCGGCACCCACATCGGCACTCAACTGCTGCGCGATTTCGGAGACATCTCCAACTTCTTCTTGCCATTCTAGAACCTGGCGCAACCAATTAATCTTTTCTTCGTAGGCATCAGAACTGCTTTTTACATCAGTACCCTTGTAGCGCCAATGCGCACAAACCCCGAGTTCTGCCTCCTCATGCATCTCAGGTGTGCGAATTTGAATTTCCATTACCTTACCTTTTGGCCCGATCACTGCAGTATGTAAGGAGCGGTAACCGTTTTCTTTGGGGTTCGCGATATAATCGTCAAACTCGTAAGGAATATGTCGCCAGAGAGAGTGTACAACCCCTAAAGCGGCATAACAGTCTCGAATTTCAGGCACGAGGACGCGAAATGCGCGAATATCGTAAATCTCCGAAAAATCGAGATTCTTTCGCCGCATTTTTCGCCAAATACTGTAAATGTGCTTACTACGACCAACGACCTCAGCCTCGACATAAGCTTTGCCTAATTCACCTTTTATTTTGTCGGCCACCTCGTCAATAAAATCATCACGGTCTACGCGTCGTTCATCAAGTAACTTAGCAATTTTTTTATAGGCGCTTTCGTGGAGGTAACGAAACGATAGGTCTTCTAATTCCCACTTGATATAACCAATGCCTAATCGGTGCGCAAGTGGCGCATAAATATCAAAAACTTCGCGCGCAATACGGTAGCGCTTTTCAGATTTAGCGGTTTTTGCAAAGCGAATCGCACATGTCCGTTCCGCCAACTTGATTAATACAACACGAACGTCATCAATCATGGTGACCAGCATCTTACGCACATTATCGGTTTGACCCTGATTTTGGCCCAATACCGACCCTTTATAAGATTTTTGAGTCGCTGAAATCGCTGCCATTTGCCTAACCCCTTCGATGAGTTTCGCAACCTCATCACCAAAGTCAGCTCTAATTTTTGACAGTGTTGCTTTTTCCTCGCGGACGACGCGGTACAAAATAGCGGCAATAATTGCGTTTTGGTCGAGATCAAGCTCCGCCAAAATCTGCGCCATTTCGAGGCCGATAAGAAAGGTATCGTGGATTTTGCTCCATGAACGATCTTCGCTGGACTCAACATCACAAAAACGCAAAGATTGGTGGCACGCACGGCGAACGGATTCAACATCATCGAACTCAACCGATTGAGATACCTTTTTGAGCCATTGCTCAATGCCCTCTTCTCGAGACACATCGGCGATGTAATCTTCACGAACTTTAACCATAAACGACCCTTGTCCCGCTGAACCCTCTACAATTCCTGCTCAAACAACGCAATCGATTCCACATGCGAGGTGTGTGGGAACATGTCCATTACACCCGCCTTTACCATGCGGTAACCTTTTTCAATCATTACCCCTGCATCCCGGGCAAGTGTAGACGGGTTACAGGAAACATACACAATCTTTTTCGCATCGAACGCAATCAGGTAGCTAACAATATCCAACGCGCCTGAACGCGGTGGATCAATTACGATTTTATCGAACCCTTCTGCCGCCCAAGCATGTTTGGTGAAGTCGGCTTGCAAGTTTGCTGCGTAAAACTCGACATTATCAAGCCCGTTTAACTTAGCATTTTCCTTGCCACGATTAACCATTGCATCGTCGCCTTCGATACCTACCACCTCGCCTGCCTGTGTTGCCAAGGGGATAGTAAAGTTTCCTAAGCCGCAAAATAGATCCAAGACACGCTCGCCAGGCTGCACATCAAGCCATTCCATCGCTCGACTCACCATTTTCTGATTAATATCCGAATTAACCTGTGTAAAGTCTGTGGGATGAAAGGCCAATGTAACCTCTGAGCCCTTGGGCGTTATTAAGCCATAATGTAATCGGTCTTCGGTATCGCCCACTGATTCTGGCCACAAACGATGCGCTGATTGCGGACCACCCGGCTGCACGTAAAGATGAGTGTCTGTGCGTTGTGCAAACAAACACAGTTTTTTACGATCCTCTTCCGTCAGCGGATTCATATGCCGCATAACTAACGCAACGACCTCGTCACCAATCGCCACTTCAAACTGAGAAATCGCTTGGTATACGCTAAGCGATCTTACAAGCGTGCGCAATTCAGATAGCGCATACCCCACTTTCGGATTAAGCACCTCGCAATTCTGAATGTTAGCAAGGGCACGACTGCGTTTTTCTCGAAAACCGACAAGCACCTCATTTTTGTGCTCTAAATAACGTATGCCAATACGCGCCTTGTTGCGATAACCAATCGTCGGACCTGTCATCGGGGTCACCCACTCATCAGGGGCCAAGTTTCCGAAATGCCTAAACTGCTCACGTAAGACATTTTCTTTAAACGAAATTTGCGCCTGTGCTTGCATATGCTGAATGCTGCACCCACCGCAGACTGCGGCGCTGGCGCAGGGTGGTGTGACCCTCTCATCAGCAGCTTCGATCACCGCTATGGCTCTCAGTTCATCAAATTTGCTTCGCCGGTCAACATATTTGGCGGTCACTAACTCACCTGGTAAAGCGGCCTCGATAAATTGAGTTTTTCCATCTTCATCGCGCGCAATGCCGCGTCCCTCGTGACTTAAACGAGAAATACGACATTCAATGGTTTTTTGGGGAAGTTTTTTCTGACGTCTACGCGCCATATTGTTCGCCTCACTCTCCGGCAATTAGTCGCGATCGCGATAAAAACGAATTAATTTTGAAACTCAATAAGCGTTTACGAAAACACGCCAGTCGACAAATAACGATCACCACGATCGCAAATAATGGCCACGATCACAGAATTCTCAACCCTACGTGAGAGCTGTAAGGCACCTGCAACGGTCCCACCGGACGATACACCGCAAAATATACCTTCTTGCTCGGCCAAGGCACGCATAGTTTTCTCTGCCTCGTCTTGACCCATATCAATAACGGTATCCACTCGTGATTCATCAAAAATGGTTGGTAAATATTCTTTTGGCCAACGGCGAATACCGGGAATTGATGCGCCATCTTTTGGCTGCAAGCCAACAATTTCAATCGCTGAATTTTTCTCTTTAAAATAGCGAGAACAGCCCATAATTGTGCCCGTGGTACCCATTGATGCAACAAAATGGGTGATTTGCCCCTTACTTTGTTGCCAAATTTCAGGGCCTGTTCCTTTATAGTGTGCAAGCGGGTTATCTAAATTACCGAACTGATTGAGCACTAAACCTTTACCTTCTTCTTGCATCTGTAACGCCAGGTCACGCGCCCCTTCCATACCCACTTCTTTGGTCACCTCAATCAACTCTGCGCCATAAGCCGCCATTGAAGACTTTCGTTCAGCACTCATGTGGTCAGGCATGATCAATACCATTTTAAAGCCTTTAATAGCGGCAGCCATGGCCAGAGCGATCCCGGTATTACCGCTGGTCGCTTCAATCAATGTATCGCCGGGTTTAATGTCGCCGCGCTTTTCCGCCTGCTGAATCATACTCATGGCAGGGCGGTCTTTTACTGATCCCGCAGGGTTGTTACCCTCTAATTTTACCAGAATAGTGTTAGTCGTTTCGCCAGGGAGGCGCTGTAAACGCACCAGCGGGGTCTTACCAACAAAATCTTCAACGGTAGGGAAACTCATTGAACTCGGCACCTCACAATAAGAATTAAAAAATCGTCGTCGAATGATACACTGTCCACGCGGGTTTTGCGTGTTATGATTTTTAGTTGATGAGCTATTTTGATCAATCACGCACCGAATTAAAAACACGATAAACAATCACATACTGAGCACGTTGCCGATATTTTCTGGCTTAATAAATACATATGAAAAGCAAATACCTTAAAACTAAGATTTTTATCAGCATTTTTTGCTCAGTTTGTACCTTAGTGCTGGCTATCGTTACCCATCAATATTTCACGCAATTAGAACAGATTGATCAAAATTATCAGGTGCGCTTGAGCAACTTATCTTTTTCACTAAATGAGCTCATCAAAGCCCAGAACGCAAACAAAAAAGATGCCTATAAAGAGATGAGTGAAACGTTGTTACTGGATGAAACGGTTGAATCGGTCACGATCATCAACCAATCGAAGAACGTTATTTCGCATGTCGGGGGGAGCTATACCGCACCCATATCTCTCAAAAATTTTCCACGCCAAGGTGTAAAGCTCGAGAGACAGGGTGATAAGGGCGTATTTATTCACGCGGTAACAAAAGGTAAATCGCTGGCCCCTGATGAGGATGCGCTGGTTGCTTGGACCATCCTCAAGGTGAATTTGCAACAGTATAACAATGCACGCAGAGACCTTACCCGTTTCGCTGTCGCGTATATCTTAAGCGCGATTCTCGCGGCAACTCTAATCTCCAATCATTTAAGTCGGCGCATGGAGAAAATGCTAATGCGCATTCAAAGTTCACTCGAAAAAGTGGCGGCAGGTGGTGTGCAATTTGAGCAACACCAAGATGATTCGTTGGAGCTAAAGAAAGTATCGAAAAGCATTGGCGCTTTGGCCAACAAACTCAGTCGTAACCGCTCAGAAATGCGTGATGAAATCGAACAAACCACTGAAGACCTTCGCGAGACGCTCGAAACGATTGAAATTCAAAATGTAGAACTCGATATCACAAGAAAGAAAGCGGTCAAAGCCAACAAGGCCAAATCTGAATTTTTAGCCAATATGAGCCATGAAATACGGACGCCACTCAACGGTATTATTGGCTTTACCAAACTGTTGCTCAAAGGCCAACTAAATAGCGTTCAGCGTGATTATCTGAATACGATTCGAAAATCATCGGATATTCTTTTGCTCATTATCAATGATGTTTTAGACTTCTCAAAAGTTGAGGCAGGCGAACTTAAATTAGATAACCAAACCATCAATCTTCGAGAACTTCTTGAAGACGTAGTCAGTATGCTTGCGCCAACCGCACATGCTAAAAGTCTCGATCTTGTTTACTTGCACTACCAAGACGTACCGAGTGAGATTCAGGGCGACTCCTTGCGTATTAAACAAGTCATTACCAACTTACTTAACAACGCCATTAAATTTACCGAGAAAGGTGAGGTAATTGTGCGCGTCATGCTCGATGACTCGCTGCCTGAACATGACGAAAATATTAAGATTGCGATCAGTGACACAGGGGTTGGCCTATCTCGAATGGAGCAGCATCGTATTTTCAAAGCATTCTCTCAAGCAGATGCTTCGACCGCCCGAAACTTTGGCGGCACCGGCTTAGGGCTGAGTATCTGCCAGGCCCTGATTGAGAGAATGCGCGGTGCAATTCATTTTGAAAGTGAGCCTGGGAAAGGCTCTATTTTTTGGTTCACGCTCCCGTTGCAACGAACGCCAAATAAGGACACGATTGAGGAAATGCCGTTCGACGAATCGCCCGATATCCTAATGCTGGTGCCCAGAAATACATCACGACTCGCGATTTCACATCTACTTGATCAATGGACGCTTGCTTTCGAACACACAGATAGTGTGGCAGCACTCGTGGGTATTGCTGAACAAAAAGTCGGCCCCAAAAGCGAAACTCGCCAGCGTATTGCGATTCTTAATCTTAATGCGCGCCAAGCGGAAGACATGGACGAGCCCAGCCTTTTAAACGCGGTCAATCGGTTAACAGAACTATCGTGGCGAACCCTAATCATTACGCCAACGCTCAAGCATTACAATAGCCCTATTATGAGAGTAGCAAGCGCCCACTTACTTGAACCAGTAACCCGCACTCACCTCTTACACGCCTTAATTGATTTACAACGTGACCCAACATCGGCCGAAAAATCGGCAATGGCGATCGCTACAAATGAAGCCAATACGACACTCAATCCGCAGATGGAACAATTACGCTCACGTCATACCCTACTTGCCGTGGATGATAATGAAATTAACTTAGCATTCATTAGTGCGCTTCTCGGTTCATTGGGCATTACCTTCGAAACTGCACAAAGCGGTATTGAGGCGATACAAAAATGCCAGCACAAGTATTACCCGCTAATTTTGATGGATATTCAAATGCCCGAAGTGGATGGGGTTGCAGCACTGCAAGCAATAAAAAAAATCGGTGCCTATCATAATCAAGGTAACATAATAGCGCTGACGGCTTACGCTCTCCCAGAGGAAAAAGATGCATTTTTAAAACAAGGTTTCCAAAGTTTGATCACTAAACCAATCAATGAAGCCAAGCTGATCAGTAGTTTAAAAAAATACTTACCCGATTGTGAGGTCGCTATGCCTTTGCAAAACGGAGACATTCACCAGAAAAAATTGCAGGATAGCGTTCAGTCAGCACCAAAATTATCGAGCGAACTCGATATGAAAAAAGAGCATGCAAGCGCGACAAAAGATATGTCGCAAGCCTTAGAATCTAATCACAAATCAATAGACCGTTTAAAGCCGAACGCAGATGCACTACCCCCAGATTTAACGGCAAAAAATCCAGTCGAACTTGCACAGCCCATTAGGTCACATTGCGTTGATTGGCGAGAGAGCGTGCACCTGTGTAATGGCAATAGCGGCCTTGCTGAAGAGTTATTAAGCAAACTGTTTATACAATTGCCAACCGACTATTTAACTATTCAACACCTCTATGAAGCAAACCAGTTGATCGAGCTCGAACAGCAACTGCATAAACTTCATGGTGCCTGCCACTACTGTGGGGTACCGCGTCTTCGAAAAGCCACGCAAGTACTCGAGCACGCCGTCAAAACCAAACAAATAAAGCTGAGTGAACCCTACGCAAACTTCACACACTGTATTGATGAAGTTCTCGTCTGGGAACGTGACAATTGGTTGCCGGCTCAAAGCAACCAGCCCATCAATGCGCCGTCGCGGAATCTGATATAACCATCGATGGATTTATACGATCAAAAGACTGCATTACATTAGTTTACAGACAGGCTCACAACTCTCGGAAAAAATACTTCTGAACATGTTAATATTACACTAAATTGGTTCGTCAGAATC
>CAJWAD010000086.1 GCA_913020245.1 uncultured Oleiphilus sp. | reverse complement strand
CTGACATTAATTCAGTCATATTAGATAAACCCACAGAGTTATTATCTTTAGCGTAAGTGAAGGTTAGGCGCACACCAAACCCTCGCACTTATGCGAAGGTCGGTAATTTACCTTTAAACCGTTTAACTGGCAACACAGAATGGGCGGCAAGTTAGAGGGCCCTTATTTTCATTTATCAATACCACAAACCTAAGTATTAAATTTTTGACAAAAACATTCTTCACGGGAATTGATAAAATCCATTTTTTACAATCACTTAGTATAATTAATTGCGCTATTTTCACAGAAACAAGCACAAACATCGCATCAACTTAAGCAATATCAATATGGTAAATGTCTAGAATATCCAGACAAAATATTTGCGGATTAAGATAAAAATCATTACCTAACCTATGTAATCCAAGCGATCCGTACTTTTTTCAATAAAAATCCGTGCACATACCAACGCTAAGAGCACAGGTTATGCCCAATTTTTTAATAAACTAGGCAAATGCCTCCGAATAATAGCGCTTACTGACAAGCCTCCTGTTAACTTGCTAAACTCGTGGCGTATAGATTGAACGGAGTGCTTGGATCAGCTCACGTTTCTAACCCAAAAGACGATTAATCATAAGGTGCATGCTCGCTATGACCAACGTTAAGTATTTACTCGCAGTCGGCAGCTTACTATATACGCTAGTTGGATGCGGTGGTGGCGGTGGTGGTGGCGAGGTTATTGCGGAAAAAAGCATCGGCGGCATCTGGAACGGGAATGTTTCATCGGTCGATGGAACGACCTCCATTCCCTCAACAGGGGTTGTGGCCGAGGATGGTCGTTTCTTTTTCTTCAGCCCGCTGGAATTTGATGTCGGTACATTTATCACGTCTGAGAACAGCTTTACGAGCGATCTAAAAGCGTATGTACCTTTCGGCGAGGCATTTGCGATAGTTAATGGCGAAATTAGCGGCTCATTTATTGAACGTGAACAAATTAGCGGCACTTCACGTTTTGAAGACGGAACATCAGCCAGCACTTTCTTATACAACTACGACCCAACCTACGAGACGCCCTCGAGCTTAAGTTCTATTGCAGGACTATATGGCGTTACCGATGAGGAAGGAGCCTACACGGAGACTTTCACAATTGACGCTGCGGGAGCAGTGACGGGGTTTAACACTGACGGCTGCGTCGCTAATGGTGAGATTAAGCTTGTCGATTCTCGCTATACTATTTATGACATTCAACTGACTGTTACTGCTTGTGAGACGGACCGAAACCTCTCGGGACTGGCCGCTTACCAACCAGGTGGAGAAAATGATTCAGGCAGCCTGCTCATCTTCGCTGACGATGGCAGCGAACCCTTTATCGGCGTTTTGATTGGTCAATAGAATGCAATCAAAGAGACTCCAGCCTTAATCTAAGACTTATAGAATTCGCAATAGTCATTACGAAAAAAATGCAGAATGACAACTAAGCTACTGAGGGTGCTTAGTGCCTGACATCAAGCTAATTCACCGCAAAACTAGACGCGGAATTTATTCCGTTGAACTGTTAGAAACTAGAAAGAAAATAATCGGCGCTTTGAGCGACCTGATAATTGTAAGAGTTGACTACAAAGTTAGCTCAGAAGCGATGTGCATTTTTAAAAAATGGCGCGGCTGGCAGGATTCGAACCTGCGACCACCTGGTTCGAAGCCAGATACTCTATCCAGCTGAGCTACAGCCGCATACTTTAAAGAAGCTATTTGATTGTTTGAAGTGGCGCGGCTGGCAGGATTCGAACCTGCGACCGCCTGGTTCGTAGCCAGGTACTCTATCCAGCTGAGCTACAGCCGCGTATCTTCAAAACTTTCAATGGCGGAGAGAGAGGGATTCGAACCCTCGATGGGCGTTAACCCATACACCCTTAGCAGGGGTGCGCCTTCAGCCACTCGGCCACCTCTCCAGACGCGGCGTATAATACCACAATAATATGAAATGCAAAGCGCAGCGCTGGTTTATTTTTTACTTTTTTCTATGAATCTAAAAACATCTAAATATCAAGCAGATATCACTCGGAATCCGGATTATTTTCGGCTTTTTCTTTCTGGATTCGCTGATAAATCTCTTCACGATGCACCGACACATCTTTCGGTGCGTTCACACCAATGCGCACCTGATTACCTTTTACTCCAAGAACGGTTACGGTAACGTCATCACCAACCATTAAGGTTTCACCGACACGCCGTGTCAATATAAGCATTATGTGCTCCTCAGCTGAATACGTCCTTGTATTACTTATTTAGTTGCGTGTAGGTCATCCGGTCTACAACGCGTATATTATTCAAATTCTTGAACTACAGTGTTTATACGAGCTTTATTTGCTTTCAGCCTTTACCGTAATGTATCACGGGTAGCTTTCACCGTTTTCGTTGCACTTGAAATTTAGCAGTCACTCTGCGATCGGCTCAACGTCCAAGTTGAAAGTACTATGCAATGAACGGACAGCTAATTCCATATACTTTTCGTCAATCACAACAGAAATTTTAATTTCTGAGGTAGAAATCATCTGTATATTGATGCCCTCGTCAGATAAAGCATCGAACATCTGACTTGCTACACCAGCATGCGAGCGCATACCAACACCAACAATCGATACTTTTGCGATGTTATCATCAGCTTCTACAGATTTCGCATCTAAATCTTGGCAAATTTGCTGAAGCACACCGGTCGCACGCTTAAAATCATTGCGATGAACAGTGAACGTAAAATCTGTATGTTTATCTAATCCAACATTTTGAACAATCATATCCACTTCGATATTTTGTTCACTAATAGGCTTCAAAATTTTTGAAGCGATGCCTGGAATATCAGGCACACCTACCAGCGTTAATTTTGCCTCATCTCGATTAAAAGCAATACCTGAAACCAGCGGCTGCTCCATATTCCCATTATCCTCAGTCGTAATTAATGTGCCGCCACCATCTTTAAAACTTGATAGCACACGCAAAGGCACATTGTATTTGCCAGCAAACTCCACAGCACGAATCTGTAAAACTTTAGAGCCAAGGCTAGCCATTTCAATCATTTCTTCAAATGTAATTTTTTCCATCCGCCGCGCACTATCGACTACACGAGGATCGGTCGTGTAAACGCCATCTACATCTGTATATATTTGGCATTCATCTGCTTTTAGCGCCGCCGCTAGGGCCACCGCCGTCGTATCGGAACCGCCGCGGCCTAATGTTGTGATATTGCCGGTCTCATCCATGCCCTGAAAGCCGGCGACAACAATGACGCGACCCGCATTAAGGTCTGCTCGCATATTATCTTCATCAATATCAACAATACGCGCTTTCATATGGGAACTATCGGTTGTAATACGGACCTGACCACCAGTGTAAGACCGAGCTTCACAACCTCTTTTATTGAGGGCCATGCTTAACAAGGCAATCGTAACTTGCTCTCCGGTAGACACCAATACATCCATCTCGCGAGGCGTCGGCTCTTCCATAATATCGCTGGCTAAACCAATTAAACGATTCGTTTCACCGCTCATTGCAGACACAACCACGACAATATCATCGTTATTATCTCTAAACTTTTTCACCTTATCCGCAACCGCTTCGATACGCTCCACAGAACCCACCGAAGTGCCACCAAATTTCTGAACTAACAACGCCATTAAATTACTTTCCTAGACCCAAACTAGTCGGCTTTTACTTCGCCAATAAACCCCACCCTAAAACGGGCGCGGTATCATACCCTATTTCCAACCCAAACTTGAACCCTAGCAAGGGCCTCGTCTAACTTAGTTAAATCGCTACCGCCACCTTGCGCCATGTCTGGGCGACCACCGCCCTTGCCATCAACAATCACCGCCACTTCTTTCATTAACTCACCAGCAGGAAATCTTTTAGAGATTGACTTAGTAACACCGGCAATAAGCGCTAGTTTTCCGGATTCCTCCGCTGCTAACAACACAACCGCTTCGCTCAATTGATTTTTAAGTTTGTCGACCGCATCCATCATTGCTTTGCGATCCAAACCCTCTACCTGTTGCGCCACAACTTTTATGCCATCAACGTCAACCGCCATGCAAGCTAAGTCATCGCCGGCAGAAGCGGCTATTTTCGATTTAAGCTTCTCAAGCTCTTTTTCCAACAGCCGCATCTTTTCAGCTTGTGCCAAGCTTTTATCTAGCACTGATTCACGTCCGCATTTTAAGGTGGTGGATAACTGCTTCAGCTGATGCAAATTTTCATGCGCATAGGCACTCGCCGCGTCACCCGTTAAGGCTTCGATACGTCTAACACCTGAAGAAATACCACCTTCGGAAACAATAATGAATTGACCAATGTCGCCGGTACGCTGAACATGAATACCCCCGCATAGTTCAACGGAGAAGGCCTCTTCGCCCATTGATAACACACGCACCTGCTCACCATACTTTTCACCAAATAGGGCCATTGCACCCATTTCTTGGGCACAAGTCATATCAGTTAAGGTGGTCGTTACTTCTGTATTAGCGCGAATTTGACCTGCTACGCGCTGCTCTAACTGCCATAACTGCGCATCCGTTACCGCTTCAAAGTGAGCAAAATCAAACCGCAGACGCTCATCATTCACAAGTGAGCCTTTTTGCACCACATGTTCACCCAAAATCTCACGCAACGCTGCATGTAATAGGTGTGTCGCAGAATGGTTTATCGCCGTGGCACTGCGCTTTTGAGAATTAACATGTGTCGTCACTGACATACCCGCGAGAAACGTCCCTTGGATTACGTGACCAACGTGCAAAAATTGCTGCCCCTGCTTTTGCGTATCCGTCACAACAAACTCGCCACCGTCGCATACAATAGATCCAGTATCGCCGGCTTGACCACCAGATTCTGCATAAAAAGGCGTCGTATCTAAAACCATCACACCTTGCTGCCCTACTGATAACTCGCGTTGTGCACCCTCCTCAGTTAAAACTGCGACAATCTGGCTTGACGTCGCAAGCTCCGTATAACCCGTAAAGTCCGTCGATCCTTCAAGCGCTATTTCTTCGTTATAATCGATATCAAATTTACTGGCAGAGCGGGCCCGCTCACGCTGCGCCTCCATTGCTGAGTTAAAGCCGTCATAATCAAGTGTTAAGCCACGTTCACGTGCAATGTCGTTCGTTAAATCGACAGGAAATCCGTAGGTATCGTACAACGTAAACACAGTCTTACCAGGAATCTGCGAGCCCTTCAACCCGGTGATATCTTGTTCGAGAAGCCGCATCCCCTTATCCAAAGTACGCGCGAACTGCTCTTCTTCTTGTAATAGAATTTTTTCAATCTGAGGCTTACTTTTCGACAATTCTGGGTAAGCGTCTCCCATTACTTTAATGAGGCTATCAACCAACTTATAGAAAAAGGGCTCACTCGCGCCGAGCTTATTGCCATGACGAATGGCGCGGCGAATAATACGACGAAGTGTGTAGCCGCGACTTTCGTTAGACGGCATCACCCCATCTGCAATTAGAAAGGCACCGGAGCGTATATGGTCGGCAATCACACGCAGGGATTTCTCTTGTGTAGAAACGCCACCGAGTAATGAGGAGATATCGGTCAACAAACTCTGAAACAAATCAATTTCATAATTACTGTGCACATGTTGCATCACCGCAGCAATGCGCTCCAGACCCATACCGGTGTCAACCGACGGTTTAGGGAGCGGTTGCATCTGACCGTCAGCCATACGGTTGAATTGCATAAAGACCAGGTTCCAAATTTCAATGTAACGATCACCATCATCATTTGGACCGCCCGGCGGATCACCGGCTATACCTTCACCGTGATCAAAAAATATCTCGGTGCATGGACCACAAGGTCCGGTATCACCCATTGACCAAAAATTGTCCTTTTCGCCTAAGCGAGAAAAACGGGCTTGATCAATGCCAACATGATCAAACCAAATGTCTTCGGCTTCTTTATCATCCTTGTAAACAGTGACCCAGAGCTTATCTTCTGGAAGCCCCAATTCTTTAGTTAAGAAATTCCACGCAAACTCTATTGCTTCTTTTTTAAAATAATCGCCGAAACTAAAGTTACCCAACATTTCGAAGAACGTATGATGCCTCGCCGTATAGCCAACATTTTCTAAGTCATTATGTTTCCCACCTGCTCGGACACATTTCTGAGACGTAGTCGCCCGATGATAGGATCGAGGCTCTTTACCTAAAAACGTATCTTTAAACTGGTTCATTCCCGCATTCGTGAATAGTAGCGTTGGATCATCCGCAGGTACCAACGAACTGCTCGCTAAACGTTGATGAGCATTACGGGCAAAATAATCTAAAAATTTTTCACGAATTTCAGCGGTTTTCATCTCTCAGGTTCACCAGTTTTTTATACGCAATTAGTCTAGGGCCAGCACCCTAATTGAAGGACAGCGTACTCTAACACAAATTATTATTGCGATACCGCTGCGCTAAGCCTGAAAATCATTCAAACATCACTTTTTTAAAATTTTCTTCGATAACACTAAAATTGCGATCCGCTCTTCGGTAACATGACCGGACAACAGCCAATCTATTAAGACCATGCTATGACAAAACCTCAGGACGAACAGAATTCAAAGGCAACACTAGGCCGGCGCCTAGCCTCTGCTTTTTATGATTCCCTGCTGTGCATCGCACTTTTGATGTGTACCACGGGCATATACATGGCTATTAATAAAAAGGTGATCGGTTCAGATGCATACAGGGCGATGAACGAAGCTGGACAAACGATACATGACCCGCTTCTCTCATCGGTACTATTCACCACCTTATTCTTATTCTTTGCCTATTTTTGGACAAAAACCGGTCAGACGTTAGGCATGCAAGTTTGGTGTATTCGTGTGCAACGCCACGATGGCCAAACAATAAGCTGGAGGCAAGCCTTGGTCAGGTTTGTTACGGCTATTATTTCTTTTTCTGCATTCGGCTTAGGTTACATTTGGATGCTCGTTGATAAACAAGGGCGCACTTGGCAATGCATTGCCTCTGGCACGGTTGTTGTGCGCACGCCCAAACCGCAAAAAAACTAAAATTAAAAATGGCTATGCATGCATTTCTAAGGTGTAATGCTGGATCGGAATATGAACATTGACGCGCCCCGTCTCTGTTGTCTCTCGCTCGAGAATGTAACGTTTCTGGCTCACAGCGACGAGCTTGCCAAGAATAGGATCTTTCCGATAATCACTGGGCGAAATTGAGACCAACTTACCTATCCGCTCATCCGTAATCCATTCACTCGAGAGTTCTCTTGGTTGCGCATTTTTCGCTACCTGCAAACTTTCATCGATTGTTTGGTCGATCCTTGCTCGGCTCGAAAATTTAGACATCTTGCCATACCAGACAGCGAGCCCTGACCGCTCCTTAAATATCGATTGTCGCCCAACATACTGTGCAAACCAAAAACAATGGTAGACCGAAAAATCAAGAATATTGGGCTGCTCGCCACCAATAAAAAGGTGATCCGCTAAAATAGTCTCTAGCTCCTCGCTATACTTGGCCAGATTCTTTGCTGATGATTTTGGACTGCCCATCGAAATACTGGCGGTTTTTCCCATCTGAACGCGATCTTTTAGAAAACGTAACAAATTAAACACACCGTTTTCTTTCGCTAACCGCGCCAGCAATTTGAGAGAAAATCCTTTATTTATGCAAGCAAAAAATAATTTTGTCTCGTAAGTTCGTTGACGCACTTTCTGATCATCGTCGAGCTGAAAGGAGGATAATTGCTGGTTGCCCGAAACAGATGACAACTCTTCAGCAATTAAATTGCTATCACAAAAAATGTCGGCCCCTATTTGGAGAATCGGAATCCGATTGTAACCGCCACTCAAGAGCATCAACTTATCTCGGGGTGGCGCCTCATCGGTCAAACATGAACACCAATCTAGTTGGCTGTATCCGAGCATCGCTCTTATTTTTTCTGCAAAGGGAGAGTAAGGGTAATGATGTAAAATAATTGCCATCTTTTAGATTGCTCTATGTAAGGACCGAGCGCAAACCATAACGCGACTCACAAAGCCTTGGCAATTGGAAAAGCGTTTACAACAAAAAAAGGCGCCGTAAGGCGCCTTTTTTCTGAACTGACTGTCGTGGCTTATTGGTAAGCAACGCTCACATCATAATCAATAGATGTAGCGCCTGACGCCGCTGCAGTGGTTGCAGTGTCAATCGTTAGCGTTCCACCCAATGTAAGATCATGAGCCGTTTGCAAGGTAACACCGGTCAACGAAGTAGTTGCGGTTAAATCACCATTATCCAGCAAAGAAGGCGCGAAAGTCATACCATTTGAGCTCGAAGGCGCCAAGGTAATATCAAACACCTCACCTAACGTACCTGTCACATCGAGAACACCTAGCGTGCCGGCAGCCGTTCCAAAACAAGCTGGGCCAGTACGAACACCACCTGCTGCCATCACACATGTATCTGCATCCGATGCAGCAACAATATCACCAAGATCCATCTGAACATTTTGAGATAAACCGATTGGCTGGATAATATTTAATAGCGCTTGGAATGTATCTGCTTGTGCTAGACCAATGCCTAAGCCTGAAATCATTGAAGCTGCGATTGCTGCTTTTTTAATTGAATTTTTCATGGAATGTATCTCCGAGTATTTTTTAATTTGTTTAACTGCTGT
>CAJWAD010000085.1 GCA_913020245.1 uncultured Oleiphilus sp. | reverse complement strand
ATAAATAGAGACCAATAACCACACAAATCAGCGACGGCGTTAAGCTTGCGAATACGGGTTCAAAACCAAAAACAAGACTCGACGGGCCAAGCAAATCTTGCACGTATTTAAACGATAAACCAACCAATAGACCGGCAAACACCCGACTGCCTATGGCTACGCTTCTCATCGGCCCAAACACGAAGGACACCGCCACAAAGACAAGGGCAACAGTGGAAAATGGTTGCAGAGTTTTTTTCCAAAAAGCCAGCTCATATATGCCGGAACTCAACCCTAGATCTGACAAATATAAGACGTACTTGTGAAGCCCCGAAATGGACAAATTGTCTGGTTTCACAACCAGAATATTGAGCAGTTCTGGCGTCAGCGCTGTAGACCAACTGGCTACTCGCTCTTTAACTATGCTTACTCCCTCGCCAGCAAAGCGGGATTCTTCGACGTCGATTAATTGCCAGCGCTGGCGTTCATAAATCGCGCGCTTTGCAAAGACACTGCGTTGTAAAATCTGGGAATCGTCGTAGTAGTTGATAGATACCCCGTAAAGCGCGCCATTTGGCTCGACAGCGTTAATGTGGACGAAGCTGTCGCCTTCTTTGTGCCACAAACCCGAGCCAACCACCATACCGGACTCAGCACCACGCTTGAGAGCCTTCTGGCTCTGCGCAATCTTTTCAGTTAACGGCGCGACAAATTCACCTAACGCCAAACTCATTAACACAACAATAAACGTGGGCTTCATCGCCGCCCATGCAATTCTGAATATTGAAACCCCGGCAGCTCGGATAACCGTCAACTCACTATTTTTAGCTAACGCACCGAGGCCGATCAAACAGCCCATGAAAGCACCAAGCGGCAGATAATCATAAATACGCCGTGGCAACGTCATAAAGATATAAATCAACGCGTCGACGACCTGATAATTGCCTTTAATGTCCTCAATTTCTGCGACAAAACCAAAAACTAAATCTAAACTCAGCACAACAATCATTACTAGAATAATGGCCGAAGCGACGGTTGAAACAATATAGCGATCTAATCTACGCATTATCGCCTCTCGACAGCGCCGCTTTATTAACCGGCTTCTGGATCAGCATAACGACGGACTCTCGCTTTAAGAGACCAATACCAATAAAAAGAAACACAGCGTGAATCGTACCCATTGCCAATACAGGGGACAGGCCCGATTCTGCCACTTTTTTCTTTGCGACAATTAACAGCCCAAGATACACAACATACAACAACATGGCGGGTAGCAGGTGCACGTAGCGCCCTTGCCGAGGGTTTACCTTACAAACAGCAACGGCGATTAAGGTTACAATCGGTACCAGCAATATAATAGAGAATCGCCAATATAAAACGGATACTAACTCAGGGTCGTCGGAAGTCAGCAGACTATTGGTCAAAATAGCTTCTTCCTTTACTTTACGTTGCTCTGAATCAGACCGAGAAATCAAAATACCGTAGGAGCCAAAGGCCAATTGTTTAAAATCTGCTTGCCCCGGTACACCCTCATAACGTCGACCATTGTGCAACACTAAAAAACGCTCACCAGTGTTTGGATCAACCGTCTGCACACCTTTTTTTGCATACAACAGATTTACTGAGTTCTCATCGCGACCACCTTCAGAAATAAACACGTCGTACATCACTCGTTTGTCTTCGCTCAAACCGCCAGCGTACGTAACGCGGTTATTCGAGCCAATCGATTGAAACCGCCCCGGTGCAAGCATTTCAAAAGCGGTACGTTGCGACTGCTCAACAAACAAGCTTTCTACACGTTGCATACCATATGGCGACAAATACAAGCTCATCACGGCGACCATAGCAGAAACCGCAACCCCCATGACCAGGCTGTAACCCAACAAACGATTCTGACTCATGCCACAAGCATGTAGCACCGTCATCTCACTTTCTAAATACATACGACCATATGCCAACATGATCCCCATAAAAAAACCAAGCGGCAAAATTAATTCAAGAAATCCGGGCAAGCGAAACGCCATTACCGCCAATAAAATATCTGGGGAAATACTGCCATTAGCAGCCTGAGACAAATACTTTATAAAACGGCCGCTCATGAAAATAAGCAGCAACACAAACGTAACTGAAGCCATCGCCGCAAACACTTGCCGGCATAAATAATTAAAAACGATCAAAACTCAAAGAGCTCCGTAGTATGCAGATAAGCAGAAAGAGGGATTGAGTAAACATGCCTTGGTCACTTACACTCCCACTACTCTAACTGAAACAGTCTAAATGGTGAGAATAATGAAATACAACACAACAGTCCGCAAGTTAAGCGTAATTAAAGCTGATTGTGTATGCCTACCCGTTTTTGAGAATAGCCACTTTAGTGAAAACGAACAGGAACTCGATAGCGCGTTAAATGGCGCGTTAAAAACGCTCATTAAACAAATTGACTTCAAAGGCAACGCAGGCGTCGCTTCACTAAGCACCCTGCAAAACGCAAATTTTAAAAATATTATTCTCATGGGGCTCGGTAAAAAAGACGACCTCTCACTGAGCACCTTTCAGAAAGCCGCCAACAAAACAGCTGATTTACTGAAGCAAAACAACATCAAAACGGCAGTTTTTGCGAATATCGACCTGCAATTACAAGCCTGCGCACAAAGTGAAACGGATACAACCAGTGTGTTTCTTCAGGCGGTTGCCAGTAAACGCTATAGCTTTGACAAATATAAAAGCACCAAGAACACGTCTACGCTCTCGCAGCTGAGCATTCAAACAAACAAAGCGAGCCAAAATGCATGCAAGCAAGGCCTAGAACACGGCCAAGCGTTGAGTATGGGGATGAGCAAAGCACGAGATCTAGGCAATGAACCAGGCAATGTTTGTACCCCTACTTATCTTGCTTCAGAAGCAAAAGCCTTAGTTGCGGCAAATAAAGAAATGAGCCTCAAAGTGCTCGAAGAAAAAGATATGCAAAAACTCGACATGGGTGCGTTTCTGTCAGTGAGTAAAGGCAGCATAGAGCCTGGCAAACTAATCATCATCGATTACAAAGGCGGAAAGAAAAACGACGCCCCACATGTGCTACTCGGCAAAGGTATCACCTTCGACACAGGCGGTATCAGCTTAAAGCCTGGCGCGCAGATGGACGAGATGAAATATGATATGTGCGGGGCCGCCAGCGTGATCGGTGTTATGACCGCCATTGCCGAACTTAAACCTAATAAGAACATTATCGGCGTGATTGCAGCCGCGGAAAACATGCCAGCAGGCAATGCATCAAAACCCGGAGACATTGTAACAACCGCCTCTGGCCAAACAGTCGAAATTTTAAATACGGATGCGGAAGGGCGATTAGTGCTTTGCGATGCCCTCACTTATATAGAACGATTCAAACCCGCCTCAGTCGTTGATATTGCAACACTTACCGGCGCCTGCATTGTTGCGCTGGGTCATCATCGTTCAGGGTTAATGAGCAACAATGATGAGCTTGCAAACCTACTTTTAACCGCCGGCAAACAAGCAGGCGATCAGGCCTGGCAACTACCGATTGGTCCCGAATACGATGAGCAAATTAATAGTCCATTCGCAGACATGCAAAATATTGGTGGTAAAGGAGCCGGGACGATTACCGCTGCTTGCTTCCTTGCGCGCTTCGCCAAACAATTTCCATGGGCACACCTCGACATCGCGGGCACCGCATGGGTATCTGGCGGCATGAACAAGGGCGCAACCGGTCGGCCGGTGCCACTGCTCCTTAATTATCTGCTCAAACATGCAAGTTAACATGGCACAAATCGACCTCTATTTATTAAACGGTCATAGTTTTTCGGATATTAGCGAGTTTGCCTGCAAACTCGCTGAAAAAGCGTATGGCAGTGACTGTCACGTAGAAATGCTAGTTGATGATGAGTACCAATGCAGCGCGATCGATCAAGCTCTTTGGGCTCAAAATCAAACCAGCTTCCTGCCCCACAGGTTAAAATCAGACCCAGCCCATCCTAAAGAAATAACAATTAGTTTTTCAGGCGATAACGAGCCATTAAAAGAGACGAACGAATCATCGAAAACAAACCAGCAACTGGCGCGTATTCATCTTTCGGCACGCTCATTTACGCCGCCTAAAGCGGGACAGCGAGCGCTCATTCTTGTCGCTAATGCGTCCGACATGCTGGCCGAGGCACGTAATTTATATCGGGTACTCAAACAACAAGAACAGCATGTGAACCTGCATGATCTTCGTCATAAAGCATAATTCTTAGCCAGACCGCCAAAATTCTCATTCCTGACTATCGAAGCGCGTGTCAGGGCCATGTATAATGCGCCGCATCTTTTTATACGATTTATCGAGTCAGCGAACACTACTATGGAAAAGACCTACCAACCCAATGAGATCGAACAGTCCTGGTATAACACTTGGGAAGAAAAAGGCTACTTTCGCCCGTCTGGCAAAGGCTCGTCATATAGCATCATGATCCCGCCGCCTAATGTGACAGGCAGCTTGCACATGGGCCATGCATTTCAAGATAGCATTATGGACGCCCTCACCCGCTATCATCGTATGAAAGGCAACAATACACTGTGGCAGGTTGGTACAGACCATGCAGGCATCGCAACACAAATGGTTGTTGAACGAAAACTCGGAGCCGAAGAAAACAAAACGCGCCATGACCTCGGCCGCGATGCATTTTTGGATAAAATATGGGAATGGAAAGAACAATCGGGTGACACTATTACTCGCCAGTTACGTCGCCTTGGCGCCTCAGTTGACTGGGATCACGAACGTTTCACGATGGATGACGGCTTCTACAAAGCGGTACAAGAGGTGTTTGTTCGGCTATACAAAGATGATCTTATTTACCGCGGCAAACGCCTTGTTAACTGGGATCCTAAGCTTCACACCGCGATCTCGGATCTAGAAGTTGAAAATAGAGACAAAAAAGGACACATGTGGCAGCTACGCTATCCTCTTGCAAATGGCGTAAAAACTGCAGAAGGCCTCGATTATTTAGTGGTCGCAACAACACGTCCAGAAACAATGCTAGGCGACACAGGGGTTGCGGTAAATGCCGCCGACCCGCGCTATAAAAATTTAATTGGTCAACATATTGAGCTGCCACTCGTCGGACGTTTAATTCCGATCGTTGGCGATGAACACGCCGATATGGAAAAAGGTACAGGTTGCGTAAAAATCACCCCCGCGCATGACTTTAACGATAACCTCGTCGGTAAACGCTGCAATCTCGCCATGATCAACATATTTGATCGTAACGCCGCGATTTTGCGACAAGCAGAAGTGTATGACACGAATGGCGTACCCTGCGATGCTTTCGATACCGCATTGCCAGAGGAATTTGTGGGTCTAGACCGTTTTGAGGCGCGCAAGGCCATCATCGCTAAATTCGAGGCACTTGGATTGTTTGAGGGCGTGAAAGATCATGATCTGGTTGCCCCTTACGGTGACCGATCTGGCGTCGTCATCGAGCCACTGTTAACGGATCAATGGTTTGTACGCGCCGCCCCGCTCGCTGAGCCTGCCATCAAGGCTGTCGAAGATGGCGACATTCAATTTGTACCAAAGCAATATGAAAACATGTACTTCTCGTGGATGCGCGATATTCAAGATTGGTGTATATCACGCCAACTTTGGTGGGGCCACCGCATACCTGCCTGGTACGATAACGAAGGCAATGTTTACGTCGGACGAAGCGAAGCAGAAGTGCGCGAGCAAAATAACCTCGATGCAAGCATCTCACTCTCTCAAGATGAGGATGTGCTCGATACATGGTTCTCCTCTGCGCTTTGGACCTTTGGCACACTCGGTTGGCCTGAAGCCACGGAGCGCTTGAAGACGTTTCATCCCACAGACGTATTGGTCACCGGTTTCGATATCATCTTCTTTTGGGTTGCACGCATGATCATGATGACTATGCACTTCATGAAAGATGAAGACGGTAATCCACAAGTACCCTTTAAATATGTATACGTGACGGGGCTCATTCGTGACGAGAACGGCGATAAAATGTCGAAGTCGAAAGGTAACGTGCTAGATCCTCTCGATATGATCGATGGCATTGATCTCGAAGACCTTGTCGAAAAGCGCACGGGCAACATGATGCAACCCCAGCTGGCACAAAAAATTGAAAAGCGCACACGCAAAGCATTCGCCGATGGCATTTCCGCACATGGCACCGATGCACTTCGCTTCACACTATATTCGCTTGCATCGACAGGCCGTGACATCAACTGGGACATGAAGCGCCTAGAAGGCTACCGTAATTTTTGCAACAAGATTTGGAATGCTGCGCGCTACGTACTGATGAATACGGGGGAACAGGATTGCGGCCAGAATGGGGGTGATTATGAACTCTCATTGGCGGATAAATGGATTATTTCTAGCCTGCAAGAAACCGAGGCAACTATCGCGAAAAACGTGGGCGAATTCCGCCTAGACCTGGCTTCTCAAGCGTTGTATGACTTCATTTGGAATGAATACTGTGATTGGTACCTAGAGCTTTCCAAGCCGGTACTCAACGATGCTGCAAGTAGCGAAGCACTCAAACTCGGTACTCGTCGCACATTGGTTCGGGTGCTTGAGGCTATTCTTCGTTTGGCACACCCCTTTATGCCCTTTATTACAGAAGAAATCTGGCAACGTATTGCGCCGCTCGCTGGACAAAGCGGCGAAACAATCATGACTCAAGCCTATCCAGAGGCAGACCCATCGAAAATCAATAGTGAAGCATCCGGCGATGTGGAGTGGCTCAAAGACCTGATTATCGCTATTCGAAATATCCGCGGTGAAATGGACATATCCCCGGCTAAAGCGATCCCAATTTTCTTAAACAATGGCGATGAGGAAGACAAGCGCCGCTTTGAAACAAATGAAAAACTGGCTGCATCCTTGGCTAAGTTAGAAAGTATTACCTGGCTAAAAACAGGCGAAATAGCGCCTATGAGCGCGACGCAGCTTGTTGGCAATATGGAAGTGCTTGTTCCCATGGCGGGCTTAATCAACATCGACGCTGAAAGTGCACGTTTAAACAAAGAAATTGCGAAAGCAGAAGGTGAAAGCAAACGCTTAAGTGGCAAACTTAACAATGCAAAATTTGTCGCAAACGCACCCGCCGAAGTCGTCGAAAAAGAAAAGTTAAAACTCGTGGAGGCGCAATCAAGCGCGCGCAAGTTGCGTGAGCAGTTAGATAAACTGAAAGACCTCGCGTAGCGAGTGCATTGCGTAAATGACCACCTCGCTTGCGATTGTCGGTGCCGGGTCTATAGGCCGCCTTTGGGCGGCTTACTTAACAAGTGAGGAGCATGTCGACTTTCTCACGACTCGTCCTCTAAGCGCTCCGCAAACACTGACCTATTCGCTAAAGCAAGCATTCTCTCCACACGCGCCGCAGAGCCAACACCAAATTACCCTGCAGGCCATCGAGACACTCGAGCAGTTCCCCTCACACATTTTGTTATGCACGAAAAGCCATAGTGCCGCCAACACCGCCCTAGAACTTTACAAACACTTGCCGCACCGCACGCCGCTATTTCTCTTTCAAAATGGGCTCGGCAGCCAACATAAAATTTTAAACACACTACCGGAAACACCCCTCTTTGCAGCAGTGACGACCGAGGGCGCAAACTTTCATCCTCCCTCCTTGACACTCAACCATGCTGGCAAAGGCACCACTATGTTTGGCCCCTTAAACCCTGCCGCGCAGCATCACGAAGACGCAATACAGGCACTTCTAAACACCAATTTAAGCGCGCAGTTAACGAACGATATTTGGCCTTCACTCTGGCATAAACTTATCATCAATTGCGCAATCAATCCCTATACGGCATTGGCGGACTGTAAAAATGGCGATGCCATTAAAACACCTCGCTTTCAACAAGATTGGCCAAATCTGCGTCAAGAGCTTTCCTCGCTTAGTCGGCTTGCCGAAGCGCCCTTGTCGGAGCAAGAGGTTGAAGCCAAAGTATTTGCCGTCGCGACATCAACTTCCGAAAACATCTCCTCGATGCTTCAAGATGTTCGAAGTGAAAAACCGACCGAGATCGACGATATAAACGGCTTTGCATTCCGTTATCTCGCAGAGCATGGCAAATCATACAGTGTTAACAAACAACTCTGGGAGGATGTCAATGCACTTAGGCATTGATCTTGGCGGCACAAAAATCGAGGCAATTGTAATCAACACCAATGGTGTTGAAGTCTTCCGCAAGCGCATAGCAAGCCCCAGAGGTTGCTATGCAAAGACACTCGATGCGCTGGCGGGTTTGTTTAACATAGCGCAAAAAAGTACCGGCACTATTCTGAGCGTTGGTCTGGGTATTCCCGGGAGCCTTTCCCCGCAAACGGGCCTTGTAAGAAATGCCAACTCGACATGGCTGATTGGCGAAGCCCTTCAAAGTGATCTCAGCGAAAAACTCGGTATGAGCGTTGTGATTGCGAATGACGCAGATTGTTTTACCTTATCTGAAGCCTGCGATGGCGCCGCCGCAACCAAAACGTGTGTACTAGGCCTCATTCTCGGTACGGGCGTAGGTGGAGGCTTATGCATTGGTCAACAGATTATAAGCGGCCCGAATCGTATTACGGGAGAATGGGGCCATAACCCCATAACTGGGTTGGGACCGGGCGAAGCCTCAAGGAATTGTTATTGCGGCCGCGAAAACTGCATTGAAACATTTCTATCCGGGCCAGGCTTAGCCCGCTCTTATCAAGAAATAACAAAAGATAGCACAACAAAATCAGAAGACCTTGTGCGCGATATGCGTAATGGGCATGTGCAAGCGATCGCCTGCTTTAACCGCTACCTCGACTTACTTGGACGCGCTCTGGCGACGCCTATTAATATTTTAGATCCGGATGCGATTGTCATAGGTGGCGGCTTATCTAACATCGATGAGCTCTATTCACAGTTACCTAATGCGGTGCTGCCTCATATTTTTTCAGATACCTTTGAAACCCCTATTTTAAAGGCTATGCACGGCGATGCGAGTGGCGTGCGCGGTGCGGCTTGGCTCGGTATGCAAGCCGACTAATACAAAACGAATCTATA
>CAJWAD010000084.1 GCA_913020245.1 uncultured Oleiphilus sp. | reverse complement strand
AAAGATGACGCAGCAGGGCTTGCGATATCCACGCGTTTCACCGCGCAGGTACAAGGCTTAGCGGTCGCGATTCGAAACGCCAGCGATGGTGTATCACTTGCGCAAACGGCTGAGGGCGCCCTCGGCTCGATGACCGACAACTTGCTACGAATTCGTGATTTGGCCTTGCAGGCGTCTAATGCGACCAACAGCAACGCAGATCGTGAGGCACTCAACGAAGAGGTGCAACAACTTAAAGAAGAAATAAAGCGTGTGGCAGATCAAACCACATTCAACGGTACCAAATTACTCGATGGCACGTTCTCTGATGTGTCATTTCAAATTGGTGCTAACGAAGGTGAAAGCGTTAGTTTTGGTATCGAAGGTACCAGCACCTCACAATTAGGGGCCTCACCAACCGATGGCATTTCGTCGGCACCGGGGAGCACCGCGGCAACGCCACCGGTTGCATCGCTTGATGCCGGTGACCTAGTGATTAACGGTATCGCGGTAGGTGCGTCTTCGGGTATCAACGATGCGTTTTCCAGCTCGAACAACGCGCTGAGTGCGATTGCAAAGGCGGCGGCAATTAATGCGGTCGCGGATACTTCGGGCGTAACAGCGACAGTGCAAGGCACGTTTGTAGATGGTACTACTTTTGGTCCTTCTACCTCACCCGAAAATGCAGGCACAGTCACGATAAACAATGTGCCAATCGCTCTAACGACAAGCACGGCACTGAGCCCATCTGTAAACCTAACAAGCATCGCGGCTACCCTTAACAATGTAAAGGGTCAAACCGGCGTTGAAGCCATTTACAACGGTAACCCCACTGAAGGTATTCAGCTGGTCGCAGTCGATGGCCGAAATATTGTGATCCTAAATGGCACCGAAGACGGAGTGATCACTCCAAACTCATCTGATCTCGCTGAAAGTTATGGCTTACCCTCAGGTAACGGCGCATCTGGCTCGGTGACCTATACAGGGTCTTATACCTTAGTTTCAAATGATGGTTCTGAAATCTCGGTTGAAACTACGACCGGCAACATAGGTAACGCTGGACTTGCCGTGGGTGATTTTAGTGGCAACAACTCCGGGGTTGTTTCTGCGCCATCACCTGCTTTTGCCCTGAGTGCTGGAGATATAGTGATCAACGGCGTACCGGTCGGCCCAACGCTCACCACTTACGATACTGCCTCTACATCACAGGAGGATCAAAGTGCGATCGCAAAAGCCGAAGCCATTAACCGAGTAAGTGAACAAACTGGTGTGGTCGCCGTGGTTAATAAAAACATTTTAAATGGAGCCGATACATTAAGTAACGGGGGCGCAGCCAATACCGGCACATTTGACATCAATGGTGTCACGATTAACATAACACTTGGAGCGACCGCCACAGTAACAGACATTCAAAATGCAGTGATCACAGAAATTAATAATAAAGCGGGCCAAAGCGGCGTGCGCGCAGAAGCATTCGGATCGACCTACCGGTTGATCGCAGAAGATGGCAGAAACATAGACATTGGAAATTATACCGGCGGTGGATTCAATGAAGGCAACATTGGTCTGCCTACCGCTCCTGGCAGCGTTACGCGAGGTTCTGTCACATTGGAATCTGCCGGTAAAATTACACTTGAAACGCTCACCGGCGATATTGGCAACTCTGGTTTTGAGGTCGGTGAATACGGCTCTGGCGTCAATGGTATACTCGTGCAGGATGTAGATATCTCAACCGTCGCTGGGGCGCTTGCCGCACTCGATGCCGTTGATAACGCCGCAAACTCGATCAACTTGCAACGTGCAAATTTAGGTGCGATCCAAAACAGGTTTGAATCCACTATTCAAAACCAGCAAATTGCCTCTGAGAATTTATCGGCCTCAAACTCGCGTATTAAGGATGCTGATTTTGCCGCAGAAACAGCCGAATTATCGCGAACACAGGTGCTGCAAAGCGCTGGCTTATCTATCCTTACACAGGCTAACGCTCAGCCACAGAACGTGCTGCAGTTATTACAGTAACGGGCGCTATTTGACCTAAGTAAAAGCTCTTACTGCTGTAATAAAAAAGCTGGCTTAACGTCGGCTTTTTTGTTTTTAATCAATTAATTATTATGCTTATCTAAAGTAATTTATAAAATTCTGGCATGCCTTTCGCTTTCTTTGTGCTACATAGAATTTATTCAGTCTTAGCGGAAAGGGTTTACCACCATGGCACGTTCACCTCATTTAGTTTTAGCCAAAAATAATGTTATCGATGACAAGCAAGTTGCCGGTTTATCACGCCAGCTGCTTGAGGCTAACGAGGTATATCGATTAGCGAACAGACCCAGCATTGATTTTGCCGTGCGCTTGGCGCATTTAAAATCAGTTAAGAGCACGTGTGAGCTGGTGTTAAAAACGCTTCCAGAACACGTTGGCGCCTTAAATCTCGCTGCGCGCGCCGCGCTAGACCTCGGTGAGCATAGTTTAGCCGAACAGTGGCTAATGCTTGCCACACAACTTGCCCCGCTGCATAGCCAAAGCAAGCTTAATCTGGCGTATCTTTGTATTGCGCAATCAAACGTTGATATGGCGAAAACTGCATTTACTGAGGTATTGCAAGTCGAGAGCAACAGCTTAGCGGCTTTTAAGGGCTTGGCGCATTGCTTGTTACTGCAGGGTGCTTATGATTATGCGCTGCTACATTTTCAAAAAATTCTCGCGCTAGGTGTGCTCGATAACACAATTAAGGAGCATACCTTGCAATGTATCGAGAACATCACCGCCAGCCACTACAATGCATCCTTGGAAGATTTAATTTTATACGTTGGCACGTGGAATGAGGTGGACCTGTCGCGCACCAAACGTCTGGCCAGTGAGTTGTTTATTCATAAATATACACTCGATGATGAGGCAACCGTCTTAGATTTGGACGCCATTTCACAAGATTCGCTACTGTTGCTTATTTTGGAATCAGGTGTAAATCATCACCTAGCTATTGAAGCACTTATCGTTGAATTACGTGGCTGTATATTGGCCGAATGCGTGCAAACCCTCGGTTTGCGCGACGCGCTATTACCCTGCGCAACCGCCATTGGTGTAGCCTCAAATGCGCACGATTATGCGTTCAACAGCGCCCCTAACGAAGACCAACAGGTACAGTTATTACGTGGTGTACTGGATTCAGTTTGCGTTGGTTCGTCTTGGCAAATAGAGGAGATCTCGGGTGCTCTGATATTGCTGGCGATGTATGAGCCGCTTTATACACAAAGCTTTAGTTTTAGCTTGCTAAAATATGACCTAAACGACTGGCCCGTTGGCTTACAAGCGGTGATGAAAGCAAGCCTTTATGACCTATCCTACGAGCATCAGGTTCGTCATGAATTATTTGGTAACTCGATTGAAGAACTGTTGAGTAATGCGGTCTCGCGCGCGTCCGATCGCTGGCAAGCGATTGCGGCGCCAAAAGGACAAAATATTTATGATGGTTTGAGCCAAGTGATGGGCCGCGAACGTGTACCCGCGCGCTTTGGTAGCAGCCAAGTTAGAATGCTTATTTTAGGCGCGAATTCAGGTAAGCGGGCATTTGACCTAGCCAACACCTACAACAACTTAGACATTGTTGCGATCGATGATTACAAACCTAATATTGCTTATGCGGTGGCCAATACGCGCCGGCTTAAACAAGCCAACATCTGTTTTCTGCATTGTGATTATGCACTTGCACCTGACGAGTTAGGTAAGTTCGACGTTATTGAATTTACCGATCGTTTTAACTACACGCATACTAATGTGTGGCTACCGCTGCTAGTAGAAGACGGCATTGCGCGTATTGGCATGCGCGGCCCCAAACATAAAAACGATTTTACCATGTTAAATAGCCTTGTCTCAGCACGTGGCATGCAAGCCAATATCGAAAATATTCGAACATTGCGCCACTCTATTATTCAAGAGAAAAACACAGACTTGTGGCAACCTTTATTGCGCAATCACAGTTTTTATTCTGGCTCAGGTTGTCGTGATATCTTTTTTGAGGACAAGCAAGCGTTTTTTGATGCTGAACTCGCCCAAGATTTGATTTCTAATAGCCAGTTAAAGCTACAAGGGGTATCCGGCATCGGCTGCGACAGCCTTTTTAATAGCGAAGAGTCGGCTGAGCCTGAGGCCCTGTTCAAGTTACTTGGTTTGAACAAGCAGGCCTTCAACAAACTTAATAGTATTACCCTTTATGCAACGGCAAGTTAAGCGTTACCGAGACCGCTTTACCCTGCTCTACATTTGTGATGATTTCCAGCGGACATAGTCTGCCTCGTAATCAATGTCGTAACGTGGCGCTAACACCTCGGCAGTCAGGCTCGCCTGGCTGCAAGCCGATAGGGTTTGCTGCAACACCTGCTCCGTGCCCCATGCAACAGTGCTAAAATCTAATGCGTTTAGCTGCCTTGCGCCGATTAGGCCATACCCACCGTCTTCGCTCGCGCCAAGCACCATATCGGCGCGATCAAGCGATTCAAACGCGGCGGCCAAATAAGCGGTGTCAATGGTTGGAAAATCACTCCCGACAATAATAACCTTCTGTGCGTGTGTCAGACCCTCAGATAATACGGCCAACATGCGACAACCCAAACCACTACCTTGCTGCACTTGAATGGCATCAAAGTTTAATGCGTACTGCAGAACTAAAGCCTCGAGATGTTCATTAGACGCTGTGGTTTCCGCGTCTAACGAAAACGCCCCCAACACTTTACAGCGCTTATATGCGGCCTTGTAAGCAGTTAGCTTGGCATTAACGGCTTGCATTAGTTCGGTATGCACGGCGAGGGCTTTTTCTTCGCCCATGGTGCGCGCGAGGCGTGTTTTTACCTTTCCTTTCACAGGGTCTTTCGCAAACTGAACCAGCAAGTGATGGTCATTCATTATATTAACATTCCAGTAATCAGGGGTCTGTTTAACTCACGTAGCATACATGTTAGCGTACGGCTTTTCTTGGCTTATTCTAAGAGCGCTGCATGGTCGATAAATTTGCCGATATCCGCTGTTATTACGACAATGAAGTACCGGACTTACTGAACACTTTGCGACATGATCGGGTATTCAGCGCACTGCTTAGCTCGCTTTTTAAGGTGTCTGATCAGCAAGTCGACAAACTTTGGCGCTGCCAAACTGTCGATCAAATTCAGCATTGGCTTGCTGAATACATTGCCCCCCAAATAGAGGCACAAACCGGCTCGATTGACATTATTGGCTTAGCCAACTTGGAGCCAAACGAACGCTATGTGTT
Source organism: uncultured Oleiphilus sp. (assembly GCA_913020245.1). Lineage (GTDB taxonomy): Bacteria > Pseudomonadota > Gammaproteobacteria > Pseudomonadales > Oleiphilaceae > PZPK01. The sequence goes on along the minus strand of CAJWAD010000084.1, from coordinate 3,868 downwards.
TGTTTCAAACCATCAAGACATTTTGATGGATCCATTTTTAGTTAATCTCGCCCTGTATAAACATGCCTTTAAAGCCTGTTATAACGCCATTGGCGATAATCTTTTAGGCTCTAAGGTCGCAGATATTATTGCTCGGCTTAATCGATGCTTTGTTATCCCCCGCGGTGTGCAGTCACCCAAAGCCATGTTTACTGCCTTAAAACTGCAATCTCAATATATTCGTCATCTTTACCAAGAAAAAGGCGGCAGTATGTGGATCGCGCAACAAGAAGGGCGATCCAAAGATGGCAAATTTTTCACCAATCCTGCTTTATTAAAGATGTTGGCACTTGGCCGAGATAAAGGTGCAAATGTCTTGGATTATCTTAACGATCTGCATATCGTGCCACTATGCATTGGTTACGAGTGGGATCCATGTGACATCGATAAAGCAAACCAGCTGTTGAGTGTCGAGACTAAAAAACAGTCAGGTGATGATTTGGCAAGTGTCATGAAAAGCCTTCAGGGACATTTTGGCGCCATCACGCTTCACTTTGGTGAGCCAATAACCGTTCCAGCACACGAGGCCAATACCGAGAGCATTAATATAATAACTGAGTATTTCGCGAAACGTATCGATACACATATTCATCGTAGTTTGATGCCCACCGCGTCCAACTATGCAGCGGCATCACTGCTTAACCTTGATTATACCTTAGCAAATTCCACTCTAACTGTTGCAGATATTCAGAACGCACAGAACCAGCTAATTGAGCGCTTGCGTATTAGTGACAAACATCACTTATCGCCTTTGCAGAAACGGGTGCTTTGCACCTATGCTGGCACGCTGAATTTTACCGATAATAATTAACGTAACCTTTCCAAAAACTGCTAGAATTTGGCGTCCTGTATTTAATTTGGTTGTTTAATGAACAAGCTTTTTGTCGACCGACTCACCGTAATCGATTTTTCTTACTTTGACGCGCAGCGCGGCATTCTTGGCGAAAGCTGGATTGTCGATCTTATGCTTGAGGGCGAGCTTGACGAACAAGGTATGGTGTTCGATTTCGGTCATGTAAAGAAGCAGATAAAAGAGCTCATTGATTTAGAGTTTGATCATCGCTTTGTTATTTCGTCGTCTACAAAAGACTTAGAAGTTAACGAAGAGCAAGGTCGCACAACACTGGCGTGGACAAATCGCGCTGGGTGTTATCAACATGCTTCACCCAGCGAAGCGGTCGTGATTTTAGAGTGTAAGCGTATCAACACGAAAACGGTGTCAGCGTACCTAGAAACCATGCTTCGACGAACGCTCCCTAGTAATGTCACCGACGTTAAACTGTCGCTCTATGAAGAAGCCATTGAGGGGGCCTACTACCATTACAGCCATGGCCTTAAAAAGCATGACGGTAACTGCCAGCGTATTGTTCATGGACATCGTTCTAAGATTGAGATCTTTGAGAATCATCAACGTTCAGAAACCCTAGAAGACTATTGGGCCGCCTGTTTTCGAAACAGCTACATTGCCACGCGTGACGATTTACAAGAAGAACTCGACTTGGAGGCAAAAAAGCATTTACGGTTTAGTTACACCTCACAACAAGGCGAATTCTCGCTAACAATGCCCGCCAAACGCGTTTATTTGCTCGACAGTGATTCAACCGTAGAATTAATCGCGCAGCACATTGCACAGAAAAGTGCGGAGCTGCACCCTAACAACCACTTTCTTGTCAAAGCCTATGAAGGCGTGGGCAAAGGCTCAATTGCTGAGGCAAGAGTTTAAAACAACGTTATTATGATGAACTTACCTATTTTTTTGCGTCGCTCTGGCTTACTTACTTTTTGCTTTTCGTTGGTCGCTTCAGTGGGCCATGCCGAAACTAACCTAGCCGAAACGTATGAAACCTGCCTTCTCGAACAAACAACGCAAGCAGATGAAACCAAATCTGCAGGGAATATTCGAGCATTCTGCAAAAGCAATACACAGGAAAGTAATATTCCAGATCGGGTCATTCAAGAAAGCATTACCCAAAAAAGTGAATTTGTCATTACACCTCATCGACAAAACTACATTCTGCCCTATACCTTCAATGCTTCGCCTAACCAGGCCCCCTGGATTGCCAGCAACACATACCCAGATATCGATGACCCCATACAAAACTCAGAAGCTAAGTTTCAATTAAGCCTTAAGATACCGATGACTCAATCGGATACTTTTTTTCATCGTGATCAATTCTACTTCGGTTTCACGCTGAAATCGTTTTGGCAGGTCTACAATAGTGATATCTCAGCGCCATTTAGAGAGACGAACTATCGGCCTGAGTTTTACTACCAAAGCCCAATACAAGCAGACTGGCTAGCAAATATGGGCGCAAACATGTTTTTACGAGGCGGTATTGAGCATGAATCCAATGGACGCAGCCAATTATTGAGTAGAAGCTGGAACCGTGTCTTTTTAGGCGCAGGCTTTATTAAAGATAATTGGGCGTTTTACTTGCAGCCTTGGTATCGCTTAGAAGAAGATTTAAAAGAAGATGATAATGACCCCACCACACCACTGCCTGCAAAAGGCGATGACAACCCTGATATTCAGGACTATTTAGGCCATTACGAACTCGATGTGGTTTACAAATATGGTGCACTTCAATGGACCAGCCTAGGTCGCTTAAACTTTGAAACCGGTAAAGGTGCCTTCGAGATCGGCGTGAGCTTCCCTATCCACGCCCGTATAAAAGGCTACGTTCAATACTTCGATGGTTACGGCGACAGCCTGATTGACTATAACGATCGTGTGCAACGGCTCGGTATTGGTGTATTGCTGACAGACCTGCTGTAAGCAACTAAGTCGCGGTGCAAGCGTTGGTCTTTTGGTAGGCGGCCTCAGCGCGACGCGTTGGCATTAAATCAATGAGTTTAAACAGATCACGCGAACTTAATGGCATGTGCGCGCGTAGCTTAACTTCGCCGTCTTTACCCACTAACACAATTAATCGTTTATAGCCGTCGGCCTGATATTGGTCTCTAAACTTTGTGGACTGGCCCGGGCTAAGCGTGTGCCCATCAATCGAATTCACCTCATTTTCAACGACGTTAATAACGGTGACATTCCGCTCAAATAAGCCACAATCGTCGCCGCTTAATAGTTTCAGTTGTTGTTCATAAACTGGATCGTTAGCGGTATCGCTAAACAATAACAAGGGTCGCGTATCAAACAAATAACCGTCTAGAAAGTCTGCTAACGTCGAGCCGGAAAATACAAGTAGCACACTTAGTGCACACATACGTTGAAATGCCATTTCGTTCCCCCCTCTCTTCATTGATCGACGGAATACCTCTAACACCACTGCTGTTACTTAGGTAAGTATTGAGGCCCTAAGCAACGCGGCGCGCCATGTTCATAACAACTAACTACTGCAAGTATAGTATATAACTTAATTTGCTGGATCTAAGCCGCAGCGCGTCACAATTGAGATGACGTTTAACATTATAGATTGGGTCGTTTACAACTAGGGTTTTTATCGTTTGTTTTCGCCTTTTGATAGATTGGCATAACCTGCGCAAGGTCTGCGCGAATATCTTTTATACGTGTATCGTTTGACGGATGCGTGGACATAAACTCAGGCGGCGCTTTGCCACCAGAGGCTTGCTTCATGGTTTGCCATAACGCTACGGCCTCGTTTGGATTAAAACCAGCCTTGGCCATAAGGTATAGACCGATCGTATCCGCTTCGCTTTCGTGGGTTCGGCTAAAGGGTAACAATAAACCATACTGTGCCCCTAAACCCAGCGCCGCGAGCGCCTCGCCTTGATATGCTTGTCCGTTCAATGCCACCGCGGTGACTTGCTGCGCCAATTGGGACGTCATACTCAGGGAGGCTCGTTCAGCGCC
>CAJWAD010000083.1 GCA_913020245.1 uncultured Oleiphilus sp. | reverse complement strand
GCCTTAATTTTCGCCAGCCAAGTCATTACCGAAAACAAGTTCGACCAATTACAATCGTTGAAAGAAGTAAAGCGATCGGCCGTCAACCGTTATTTATCGTCCATTCAGAACCAAGTTGCCTCGATGGCTGGCAATCCGACTGTCCTAGATGGACTCATTCAGTTTGATTTAGGCTTTCAGCGTTATAGCGATGAGCTTGGCTTGCAAAACAAATCGGTTTCGCCAGCGAGTCTCGCACGACACTATGACCGTGAGTTCATATCAATTCTTAGTGAGAACGACCCAGATGCGACGGAAAGCTCCGATCAACTACTCAGTAGTCTAGGTGCCGATGGCCTTGCTTTGCAGCAAGCCTACATAGAAAAAAACCCTAACCCCACCGGCAGTAAGCATCTTTACAAAAGTGCGCAAGGCAACACGTCTTATGATGTAACGCATGGCGAACGACATGGCTACTTCGCCGACTATCTCGAACGCTTTGGCTATTATGATATTTTTCTTATCAATCCTGATGGCGATATCGTCTACAGCGTTTTTAAAGAGATTGATTTTGGTACCTCTCTAAAAAATGGAGCCTTCTCTTCCAGTGGTCTTGCTCAAGCGTATCAGCAAGCGCTTAAAACTAACGCATCAAATCCACCCGTTATCATAGATTTTCAAGAGTACCTCCCCTCGTACAACGCCCCCGCCGCCTTCATGGCTGCACCGGTGCGACAAGCAGGTATGCTGGTCGGCGTGATTGCTTTTCAGTTTCCCATCGATCGTTTAAACGAAATTATGAGTGAGCGAGACGGGTTGGGCGAAACGGGTGAAACTTACTTGGTTGGTCAAGACGCATTGATGCGCTCAGACTCATACCTTGATCCACTCAACCATAGTGTGAATGCCTCGTTTCGGCAGCCAGAAAAAGGAAAAGTAGAGACCGAAGCGACATCTGCCGCTCATAATGGCGATAACGACGTCCGTATCATCACTGACTATAACGGTAATCCTGTCTTATCCGCTTTTGGGCCACTCAGCTTTGAGGGTTTAAATTGGGCAATTCTTGCTGAAATTGATGAGGCCGAAGTAATGAAAGATGTCGCAAACCTTAAGTGGACAATGTTTCTCATTATCATTGCTGCAGGTTTGGTGACCTTATCCATTGCAACCCTAATCGCGCGCTCAATTATTCGACCATTAGGGGGTGAACCAGAAGACATGGCAAAAATTGCAGAAATGATTTCAGAGGGTGACCTAACAAGCGAGTTAGATGATACCAATGCATCAGGTTTGTATCGGTCCATGGTATTAATGGCCGAAAATCTGAGGACTATGACTTCGAAAATTTTTGACTCCGCGAATCGACAAGCCGGCGCGGCAGAGGAGCTATCCTCAATTACAATTCAAGCCAGTACTACCCTAAACCAACAAAGAGATTACACCGAGCAGGTCGCTGCTGCCATTAACGAAATGACCGTATCCTTCAACGAAGTTAGCCAAAATACATTAACCGCTTCCGAACATTCTAAACAAGCACGTATTAATTTAAACAGCGGCTCAAAACAAGTAGAAAATAGCGCAAAAGAAGTCGAGGGTGTGTCGCAAGATTTATTTGAGGCGAAAAACGAAGTAGAGAGTCTAAAACATCAAGCAGACAACATCGCGAATATATTAGATTCCATAAAAGGCATTGCCGATCAAACAAACTTACTTGCGTTAAACGCCGCCATTGAGGCTGCGCGAGCGGGTGAGCAAGGCAGAGGTTTTGCGGTGGTGGCAGATGAGGTGCGCAGCTTGGCACAAAATACGCAAAACGCGACTGAAGAAATTTCGTCAATGATTGATGTACTTCAGCAAGGCACGGACTCTGTGTGCCACGTAATGGACTCGTGTGTTGGCAGTATGCAGTCTGTTTCTAATCGCGCCTTAGAAACCGCCTCACAGCTCAATGAATCAGTCTCATCTGCGGAAAGCATTGATGATACGATGACGCAAATAGCCAGCGCGTTAGAGCAACAGTCCGCTGTCTCCGAAGAAATTAATAAGCAAATCATTGAAATAAATAGTATTAGCAGCGAAACCAGCGAGGCGACAAATCAAATCACCAGCGCAAGCTCAGAGCTGGCTCGCTTGTCTTCGGAGCTTAAGTCAATGGCGAGTCGCTTCAAAGTGAGTTAACGGCTTTACCGGTCATCGCGCAAAGCGCGACGCGCCTTCTGTTACCGGCTTAGTATGTGCTCTATTTAGGACAAATACTCAGCCGGTGCTCACAAAGGTTCACCAACAAATAAAAGGCAAAAGCCCGCGACGCCAATTTTTTAAATACGTTTGTGCATCCATCAAGCCGCCCTCTTTCAATAACCGTATTTGTTTGGATCTCATCGCAGTTTAAACCACCGAGACTCTGCAAATCACATTGTTAACGAAGTCCTCAAATCGATTGAATCGTTTAGTGGTTATTCTATGCAGCGTATACAGACTCTTCCTAGACAAGATATACTTGTGAAAGCCTAATTTAACGACACATATTAGAGGTTTACATGGCCTTCTCACACCTAAGCATTGACCAGTTTGCACAATGGCATCAGGAGGACGTTGATAGTTTCTTACTTGTAGATATTCGAGATGCCCAGTCGTATGCAAACGGGCACATTGAGAATGCAATCCACATAGACAATAGCAACGTAGAAGAGTTTTTACGCAACAGTGATCATAGTAAAAAGATCGTCGTTTGCTGTTATCACGGCAACTCAAGCCAAGGTGCAGCAGATTACTTTAATCAGCAGGGGTTTTCCGAAGCCTTTAGCCTTGAAGGTGGCTTTGATGCATGGCGTCAGGCAAACATCTAGGACTGCTAAAATTAAGTCGCGACGATACAATGCCTCGACACAGTCAAATAATTCTCAACCAGTTTATTAATAGGAACATCTATTTATGCCAGCCTCCCTGCTTCTCAAGCAAGACGGAACGCCCATCACCTTAATTTTTACCAAAAACTATCAGCACTGGCACAGCGATCAAAACGAAAATGTACAAAACTGGTGCAAACATCAGCACTACTTGGGCAGCGGGGCGCTCAGCATACCAGCGGCCAATGGCGCAATCTCTGGCATAATCTACGGAATCGATGACTTTTCTGATTTTTATATCTCTGGCGTCTTAGCAAGCACCTTAGTGAAAGGCGTCTACACACTCGATCTTTCTCAGTTATCAAATGCAGAACTTGCGGAAAATAACTTAAGTAAAACAGAAATCAGCACGCGGTTCGCGATTAGTTGGGCGTTGCAAGCCTACCAATTTGATCGTTATTCAAAAGAGGCCGATGTCGGTGCTCAACTCAGTCTTGAAGACGATCACTGTTACGCACAGGCACATGCGTTTACTGAGGCAATTTACTTAAGCCGTACCTTAATCAATACACCAGCAAGCGATATGATGCCGCAAAATTTATCGCTAACAATGCAAACACTCGCTGAAACCTTTCGAGGCGACTTTTCTGAAATCGTTGGCGATGACTTGCTTGATGAAAACTATCCGATGGTCCATGCGGTGGGTCGTGCAAGTGAAAATGTGCCGCGACTTTTAGAGCTTCGCTGGGGCCATGAGAATGCGCCAAAAATCACCCTGGTTGGCAAAGGTGTCTGCTTTGATAGTGGCGGTTTAAATATTAAAACCGGCGGTTTCATGCGCAATATGAAGAAAGATATGGGAGGCGCTGCCGTCGCGCTGGGGCTTGCAAAGTTAATCATGAGCCAAGAACTCAATATGCGGTTACGTGTGTTAATTCCAGCGGTCGAAAACGCGATCTCTGCGAATGCGTTTCGTCCCGGTGACGTCATTGCTACGCGCAAAGGTTTAACCGTAGAAATTGATAATACGGATGCCGAAGGCCGCTTAGTTCTATGCGATGCACTAACGGAAGCCGATGCAGAATCTCCGGATCTCATTATAGACTTCGCGACGCTAACTGGCGCTTGTCGAGTAGCATTAGGGACAGAGCTCCCAGGATTTTTTAGTAACGACCAAAACACGGCAAACAGCCTCATGCAAAGTGCTCAAAGCAGTGCTGACCCGATTTGGCAACTGCCTTTACATGCACCCTACCAAAGCATGTTAAAAAGTCACATTGCGGATACGCAGAACAGCACTGACACCGGCCTAGGCGGGGCAATAACTGCCGCCTTGTACTTACAGTTATTTGTATCAAAAAACACCTCTTGGGTGCATTTCGATATGATGGCTTGGAATACAAGAGCACTCCCTGGCCGCCCTATCGGTGGCGATGCCTTGGGCTTGCGGGCGGTGTTTGATTACCTGCAGCAACGATATCCAGCGGCATAGAGGCGTGCTTGATAAAGCCCCCGAAGACACTGCCTCGAAATCAAAGCTGTATTATATTCATGACCCCATGTGCGCTTGGTGTTGGGGGTATCAGCCTACCCTTATAAAACTTGCTCATTCACTCAATAAGGGGCCTTTAAAACTTGATCTTATACGGATTCTGGGCGGTTTAGCGCCGGACACAGATTCGCCCATGCCAAACAGCATGCGTGAACAAATCATGTCTTACTGGCAGCATATTCACAATAAACTCGGCACCGAATTCAACTTCGACTTCTGGACGCAAAATACACCAAGACGTGCAACCTATGCCGCCTGTCGTGCGGTGCTCGTTGCGCGTCAATTCAATCGGGAGCAAGCGCTAATTCTCGCAATACAAAAGGCTTACTACTTGCGCGCATTGAACCCGTCGGATGATCATGTTTTAGCTACGCTTGCGACAGAAGTTGGACTTGATCGAGATCTATTTTTGGCACAACTCAATGCACAAAACACACAAAACCTTCTCAACACCGAAATTGCTTTTGCGCGTTCGATCGGTGGAAACAGTTTTCCATCTTGGGTACTGATAAAAGATCAGCAACCCTATACTATCCCCGTTGATTATGACGACCACATAAATACGTTGAGCAAGTTACATTCATTGCTAGATGTTTCATAAACCGCTTGGCCTAGCTATGACCCAACACGCTATTCAACGCAATAAAGCCCGAAAAAAAGAACTTTTCACGATGACCTGGCCAATGTTGCTGGGCGTTTTTTCATTAATGAGCTTTCAACTTGCCGATGCCGCTTTTATCGCCCAGCTTGGCATTGAACCCCTTGCCGTAATCGGGTTTACGATACCCATTTATCAAGTATTTATAGGTGTTCAAGTCGGTATAGGTATCGCCACCACCGCACTTATTTCACAGCGCTTGGGGGCCAATCAAGAATCAGAAGCACGTCGACTAGGAAGTGTTATCTTATTATTTGGCTCGCTCTTGATTATTAGCATCGCCCTACTGATATGGCTTATCCGTGCTCAAATTCTCGACCTTTTAGGCGGTGAGGCAAGCCTGCTTCCAATTTTGAGCGAGCTTTGGAGCGTATGGCTGATATCAGCTTTTTTCGGCGCGTTCGCTTATTTTGGTTACAGTATCAGTCGAGCACATGGCAATACCATAATTCCGGGTATGGCGATGGTGGTAACGAGTCTTGCAAACATCGCACTCGACCCGCTTTTTATTTTTTATTTCGATTTTGGTTTAGTGGGTGCCGCCTACGCTAGCGTCATTGCATTTAGTATCGGTTGGTTTATGGTTTATCCAAAAATCTTAGCCGAGTCTTGGCTCAGTTTTGAAACCTTGTTTGGGGAGGTCTTAGAGGAAATCTCTAAGGTATTAAAAATTGCAGGCCCCGCGGTATTAAGCCAATTATTACCCGCCTTATCTGCAATTATTGCGACCTCTGCCGTCGCGCAATTTGGCACTGAAACCGTGGCAGCCTGGGGCTTAGGCGTTCGCCTCGAGTTTTTCTCTGTTATTTTAGTATTGGCCTTAACAATGTCTTTACCGCCGATGATTGGCAAAAATTTTGGTGCAAAGAATTTTGAAGAGATACGTCAACTTATAAGATTATCCCTCCGCTTTATTTTCATATCGCAATTAGGTTTCGCCGTGTTGCTTGCGTTATTTGCCATGCCAATCAGCCATGTTTTAGCAGGAACCGAACCCGTGGCAGCCATATTCTATTGGTATATTATTTTTATACCCATCAGTTATGCACCGCTGGGTGTGTGCATATTGCTAATTTCCGCGAGCAATGCAATTTCGAAAGCAAAATCTGCCTTGCTTATGTCTTTTATCCGATTATTTATTTGCTATCTCCCCTTCGTATACTTGGGTGCTTATCTTGGCGGTCTGAAAGGCTTAATGCTAGGCGCGGCAATCGGAAATACGATAGCTGGAATCATCGCTTGGTTTATATATGAACGCGCGTTCAAACAAGCATTAGAGGCGAGTCTGCGAACTGACACATAACTTATCAGTGCGGGTAAATAACACAGCACTGATCGGCTGCAATCGTCCAGGCATAAAAAAACACCGCCAAAGCAGTGTTTTTTTATGCCTGTTTAAATGATTTAGTTAAGCTGTCTTGGCGAAACTCAATCCTTGCGTAAAGAAGCGTGATGGAATAGAGATTTGAGTCTCGAAGTTTCTGAAGGAGGCATCTTCGGCACCATTATGCAGGGCAATCTCAATCTTACCACCCTCTTGTTCCAGGAACCCCTTCACCGCATCCATACCGACCCCTCGCCCAGAGACATCTGTGAGGGTTTCGGCCGTGGTAAAACCTGATGCAAAAATCAAATTCGCTACCTCTGCAGCCGACGCTGAATGATCGCTCAACAAACCTTTCTCTATTGCCATCGTGCGAATACGCTCTATCGCAATACCACGCCCATCATCCTGAACAGTAAACGTAGCAAAGCCGTCTTCGATTTGTGTGGCAATCCGAATTTGGCCTTGCGCTGTTTTACCGTTCTCTAGACGCTCCTCGACCTGTTCAATACCATGGTCCATTGCGTTACGGATCACGTGCATAAAGATATTGTTCATCATGCTGTGAATACGACCATCAATAAACACTTCGCCGTTATCTATTTCGATCACAGGTTTCGGCTTTTGCAGTTGCCCTGCTATTGAATTCGCTGAGGTCAACACATCTTCAATGACATCGCTCAACGGCGCTGCGTCAGCAAAAACCAAAAGGTTATAAGCCTCGGATACGACATGCTTAACGCTATCATTCATATCATTACGCGTTAACTGTTTTATGCTATCCAGCCAGGATGCAATACGCTCAGGATCGAGTGTAAGCCCTTTATTTACCTCGCCATCACGACCCAGTTTATCCCGGAAAACATAATCATATTGGCCAAGTGTTTCTTCAGCCAAATCAAGGTCTGCAAGTAATTCGGCTTGGTTCCATGGACGACCGCTATCGTTACGAAGCGAGTCATAAACACTCTCGACCTCATGCACGACGTTGGTAATATAACTCAAACCATAGGTACGTGCGTTGCCTTTAACCGTATGCATATTCCGGAATAGCTCCGCAATAACATCTTGCTCTTTGCTAGGGTTGTTAGAAATTGCCTGACGACAGGCCGCAATAAACTGTTTAGACGTGCGAAGGAACTCAGCAAATTTACCTGCTTCTACTGCTAATATTTCGCCAATTATCTCCAGTTCTTTCTTCTGACCCTCAGCTGCAGCCTCTAATTCTCGGAGTTCCGTTACGTCACGGACCGTTACCATCAGACGCTCTACTTCATCCGCCTCATTAACGATTGGATCCCAATCCATCTCCAAGATTTTCTCGCGACCGCCTTCAAGGCTTAATGTCATTTCTTTCACGAGGCAGTGCGAATTGAAGTCAAACATCATCGCGTCTTCGCCGACAATGGCGTCTACCGCTGTTATTGCCTGGTCGATCGCATCGGAACCTAACATCGAATTAGCAAATAATAAATCGCTGACATTTCGACCCGCAATACGATCCGTTTCAAAAATCTCTTCAAGGTATGCCGCGTATTCTTTGTGCACCAATCCACCGCCAACGATGGTAAATAACCCTTGGTGCATGTTTGCCATCATGTTCGCGATATCTTGATTCTTCTGGCGTAATTCAGAGGTACGCTCTTCAACTTTCGCTTCAAGATTACGATTGTGCTCTTCAATTACCTCACGCAATCGAATGTTCTTTATTGTCGTTACCAGTGAACGCGCAACAGACGACACAAACTCATAATCACTGTCAGCGAAATGAACCGACTTAACATCACCAGATAAATTGATCACACCAACAAGCATATCTTTATCTACGAGCGGCACACACAAAAGTGCTTTGGCAGCATCCTCATTATCGTTTGCTACGAAAGTCTTATCACGCTCAGTGTTGGGTACAAATATTACCTGCTTTGTTTTGGCTGCTTTACCAATAATGCCCTCACCTAAGTTAAACCGAGTAGGTTTATTGCTTGCCGATACAGTTTTAGGTGGGAAATGAGCACGCAATTCTAATTCGTTGCTTTCATTCGTCAAAAATACAGACCCTTGGCTAACACCAATCTTGTCATGCATACTTTGCAAGACTTCTTCCAGCGCGATATTTTGCGTTTGAGCTCCAGCTAAAGTGCCGCCAATTTTATTAAGCTTCGCCAAATCTTCCATTTTCTTCCGGATAGCAAGACGCATAGAATTAAAGTTTTGAGCCGCCAGCAATATGAGAATAATCAGCATCGCAATCGAGGTTTTGAAACCGAGATCTAAGTTACCAAGCACTTCATGTTGAAGTACTTCAAATTGGGCGTCGGCGGTTCCAAGCAATTCATCAAGCCCCGAGATCGATTGAGATACCGCTGCGTCGGCTTCGCTTAATTTTTGTTTGGCGACATCAATCTTCTTCAGCTCGGTAAGCTTATGATCGACCATTGACGGACTGACGCTGAAATACGCATCGAGATCCGCATAAGCCGTCTCAGCCATCGCAATGATGCTTTGATCATCAAACTCTTTGAAAATTTCAGCCGCTTTATCATACCAGCGCTTTGAATCATCCAGTGCGAATTTAAAATCGTCCATACCACTTGAAAGACGAGATTGATCACTGGTAATTTTAATTTCTTCAATTGTCTTCATTATGGCCATCGCATTCGTGTCGGCTTGATTCGCCATACCCGATACGAGCTCCATCTGTTCTTCATACTCAGCGGGCGCTGCAAAATACTGTATCTCTACCAGCGCACCCCCAACACCATCGGCCAAATCAAGCAATATATCAGCCTCTGACAGCATCGCATCACGGGCATTAA
>CAJWAD010000082.1 GCA_913020245.1 uncultured Oleiphilus sp. | reverse complement strand
CTGTCTAATAAAAAAAAGAGATCAAGATCACCAAACTTTTCGTCGCTGTGCTGTGTTACATGAGTCATAGTGATCCTGTCTCAAACGCTCTTATCATTAAATTATTTTGTGATAGTTTCCAGATATGAGGCATCGAGGAATGTCTCAAAGGTGTCACGCGTCGGTACTTTCGGTAAACGCTTTTGATCTTTCAAGAACGTTGCAGTCGATAGCAAGGTATCGACAAATTGACCTTTTTTACCGGTTTCTCCAATATATTGCTGCGTCAGTTGTTTTGGACATGGCACCATCTCTGTGCCTTTCATCATGCGCGTTGCATCCTCAAGCGATAGCTCCAATTCTTTCGCAATAATCTTCGCCGTATCGGCTGGGTTGTTAAGCCAGTAATCAATACCTTTACACTCTGCGCGAACGAATTTTTCTACATAGTCAGGATATTTCTCTGCAAACCTGTCCATAACAACGCCTACGTCCCAGGTTGGGTAACCGCGAGAGGCCATAATACCGGAGGTCATGAAAAGATTTCCATCATCGTTAAGCACTTTGCCCAGCGCGGGTTCCCAAAACCAAGCTGCATCGATATCACCGCGCGACCATGCCAATGCGATGTCGTTTGGCCGCAAATCTATGATTTTCATTGAGGCTGGATCAATCCCCTCATCGGCGAGTGCATTGAGGAGCAGATAATGCGTCGTAGATCCAAACGGTGCGGCAATGGTCTTGCCTTTTAAATCCTCCAGCTTTTTGATGTTAGCCGATGTTCGAACCGCCATCGCCTCAACATAATCGAGCATGTTAAGCACCATAATACCCGTAATTGGCAGGTCGCGCGTTACACCAATCGCGGTAGGCGGATTACCCAGGCCACCAAAATCGATCTGGTCGCCCGCAATGGCTCTCAACATATCCCCACCGCCACCAACCTTGATATAGTTGATTTTTACACCCGGCATTTCTTTTTGCACTAACCCCAATGACTTGGTAACCAACTGCGCGTTTACAAGATTGAGATAACCCACTGTTACTTCCTCGGGAACTTCAGCTTGTGCTATTGAAGTGCTCAAGGCGAACAACAGGGAAGCTGAAAGTGCTTTTCGCATGATTTTCATAGTTGACTCCTAAATATTTACAATTGCGTGGTTTTACATTTTTCTTACTGCCGTCCATGGCATTACGATTTTCCCAAATAGTTTAAGTGTGAGGTCCAGTAACATACCGGTCACACCGAGCACGATTAGTCCCATAATCACTACGTCGCTCAATAAAAATTTTGCAGCATCCCAAATCATCCAGCCAATGCCTGCTGTGGCTGCAACGATCTCTGCAGCCACCAGCACCGTATAAATGAAGCCCAGAGAAATTCGCATACCGGTCAAGATGGTGGGGCCTGCACCTGGCAGGTAAACCTCACGTATCAAATCCCAGCGTTTGGCACCTACCGATCTTGCGGCCCGCACATAATTCGGATTTATGTCCGAAACGGCTTGAATGGTTGCGATAATGATCCCCGGCAAACCAGACAAAAATAGCAGTGCTAATTTCGAGGATTCACCAATGCCAAGCCACATCACCAAAAGTGTATAAAGACCAAGTGGCGGCAATGGGCGGTAGAACTCTATGATCGGGTTGAATACCTGATGAAAGGAATGAGAAATCCCCATTAAAATACCAAGTGGTATGCCCACCAAACAGGCAAAGAAAAAAGCGGTTAAAATGCGATATAGGCTGGTTCCAACATGCTCCAGCAATGTTGAACCTTGATAACCGTCTACGGCAACGTCCACAAAGCTTTGCGTTACAGCGCTGGGAGAGGGCAAAAATAATGGGTTTGCCCAGCCAATGAACGTTACAAACCACCAAGCAAAAAACAGGAATAAAATCGTCATCACCGACAGATGCCGTTTGTTATCAATTTGCTTTTTCATAAACGGATATAAAGACGCTAAAAAAGCATTAGTCGGCTTATCCAATACCGTGGTTTTGTTTTCGGCAAGATTGTTCAAACTACTCTCCTGTGATAATTTTCGCAGCGATTCGTACCCAGTCACCGAGGCCCTTGATCATCAGCTATCGATTCTTGGCTACGCTGATGTACCCAAAATATTCGGTATCGCCAGCGCAATGATTTTCATCGCCGCAACTGATTTTTTAACAGAAATACATTCATTTATTGGCGCCCAGCCGTCTTCACCGGGCCCAAACGTTACGGCATTAATGCCCGCTTCGCGGAAACGGATGGTGTCGTTAAACGCATTTTTTCGATTTGGAATCGGCTCGCAACCCAGTATTTTTTGGTAGGCCTCGCGAAGCGAGCGATTCGGTTCTTCGTCGAAAGGAACGGGCTCTGTTCCTTCTACAAACAAAGAGCCCGGAATTTGAGATATATCGAAATCTTCGCCTTGAACGCCACCCGTTACCTCAGTAACGACCGATACGATGTCCTCAATAATGCTATCGAGGCTCATCCCCGGCAGCATGCCAACAACGGCTAATGAAAGTTCACATGCGTCAGGTGTGAATTGCATCTCACCAGGCAGCCCCCCTGCAATACGCACAACACAGGCACAAGGCGGGGTATGGCCAGGAAATTCAGAAGGTATATGTTTAAACGCCATTCTGTTTATTTCGGGAATCACCTCCGACGCCATAGTGATTGCATTTTTTCCAGTATCCGGCCGCCATATATGTGATTTTATGCCCCGCAAAGTAACCGAAATTAGGCAATGCCCTGAATTAGCAACGGACAAATTTAGGCCCCAGTCGTCTTGCTCTTTCCCCCAAGCGGTGGGTTCAACGGTAATTGAGTAGTCGGTGGTGATGCCCATTTCTTTCGTAATGAATATGGAGCCATGCAGGCCATCTTTCTCTTCATCGACCGTGTAACAGCAGACCAAATCGCCTTTCAACTTCACACCACTATCGATAACTGATTTCACAGCAAGCAAGGAAGCGGCGAGATTGGCGCGTGTGTCGGAAGTCCCACGTCCATATATCCAGTCACCATGCTGGGTTGCCTTAAACGGGTTTCCATCACACTTATCCCAGCGCTCGGTTTCAACCGCTGGATACGTATCGAGATGGTCATTAATCATCAGCGACGGGCCGCCCCCCTCGCCTTTTAACAAACCCACTACATTTGGACGTTTAGTTTGGGAACAATACTTATTCACCACGAACCCCATCGACTCTAACTTCCCGGCCACAAACAGCGCAATCGCTTCCTCCTCACCGGCAGGGATATCAGGATCGAGTGGATTCGTTGAATTAGGCTGACCAATCGCCACCATTTCTTTGGTCAATTCAATCCATTCCGCTTCGTTAATATTCGCTACCAATTGCTTCTCTAGATCGGGTTTGAATTGCTTGTTCACGGTTTAATCTCCGGTCTTTGATGATCTGCTTTGATGTTCAATTTAGTCATGCTTTGTGCTCGAATCAGTTCTAAACATTCTCGTTTCAACTTGATGAAAATTGGATCTGAAGAAATCAACTGGTCTCGAGGTCGCTTGAGTGGGTTTTTGATATCTCTGATGATGCAACCTGGCGCTGAGCTCATCACAAGAATTCTATCGGAGAGAAAAATTGCTTCATCCACATCATGCGTAATAAACACAACGGTAGATTTGAATTCGTCCCACAAACTTAGTAGGTTTTCTTGCATCACCAAGCGTGTTTGATAATCCAGCGCCCCAAAGGGCTCGTCCATCAGTAACACACGGGGGTTGGTAGCCAGGGCTCGTGCGATGCCAACGCGTTGCTGCATACCACCAGATAGTTGCTCAGGATAGTGATCCCGATAGGCACTAAGGCCCACCATATCGAGAAAATAACTGACGGTTTGCTCGACCTCTAAATCGCCAGTTAATCGCGGCCCCATTTCAATGTTCTCACCCACTGTTTTCCAGGGTAATAACGAGTGGTGTTGAAACACCATACTGCGCTCGGGTCCAGGTTCCTGGATTAATTCACCATCCAGTAATGCCTGACCTTCAGAGGCTTTCAGGAAACCTGCAATGACATTTAAAAGTGTAGATTTACCGCAACCAGAGGGTCCTAAAATACAGACAAATTCACCTGGACTGATGCTTAGATTGGTGGTTTGCAACGCCACGTTTGTCACGTCTCTAGACTTAAATACCATGCCTAGATCAGTAATGTTTATTGATCCTTTTGGCTCAGAAACCTTGTATTCAGAACGCATAGGTATAACCACTCAATATCATTGATTTAATGTAATCGCGTCGACTTATCCGGATAAGTGAGCACGCGAGACGTTCATACCAAATTTAAAATTATCGCCTCGGTAATACAGATTCTCGTATAGAAGCGGTCTCTGGGTATCATCTAAGATGGTGCGCTCTATATGCATAATTGCGCTGGCCTCCTCTACTTGCAGCTGCTCAGCTAAGTTGCTCGTGCACAGTAGTGCTTCTATACCCACCTCTGCCGCCTCGATATGCAGTCGGCAATCGTTTTCCAGCACTTTGAAAATGTCTCGACGTTCAAGATCCGCAGCGGCTAAGCGCTGACCGATGTCATTCGGTGCATAGGTAATATCAAACGCCAAAGGTTCTCGATTTAGATAACGTAATCGCTGTATGCGAACGACCGTCTCTTTGGCAGCAAGACCCAATTTTTCGTTTACTAGCGCTTGATCGTCATGGTATGAAACTGAGATAAGTTTCGAGAACGATTCTTGACCCAGGCTATTAGCCGTTTCACCGAAGCCCTTTAAAGTCGACACATCAAAGCTCGCTTTCGGTTTAGAAACGAAGGTGCCTTTGCCGTTTATCTTGAAGATTAAGCCTTCGCGCTGAAGTTCTCCAAGCGCTTGTCTGATCGTGACCCGGCTCATTTTGAATTGCGCCGTAAGCTCTCGTTCACTTGGCAGTTTGTCATGCGCAACAAACGTACCATCTAGAATTTTCCTTTTAATTTCATCTTTGGCCTGCTGAAACAGCGGGATAGGCAAAATTTTGCGGCTGGAGTGAGATTGTTTAGACATATCGACCTGTAGTAACCTGTATTAACCAGTTTGAAGGTGATGTTGCAGGTAAAATGCCAAGTGACAAAATTCCATATAAATCATATATATAGTATTTTATATTGTGACTTTAATGGTTTTCATATTGGACGAAGCTAGTGCATAAAATAATGCTTTGCAGCTTCATGGTGCGAATTTTCACTCATTTCTAAGCCGCCGTTTTGGACCTGTATTAACGTCATTATTTAGTGCGTGGAGCAGGCTCAAATTGCGCCTGTGACAACATGCAACTGGAGCGCATCGCAGTGATTAATCCGTCGTCATCGAGACAATATCCAACGTAATTACCCGGGTTTCCATGGATGGAATAAAGGTGTAATGCCGAAAAATAGAGTGATGATCGATAACCGGTGAATGACCTATAACCGCCATGAATTCGAGGGTAGTCACATTTAAAAGCTTGCGAATTTACTGCGTGCCACATATTTCATCCGGGACAATGCCGAGATGATGTGCAATCATTGAACAAGGCATCCGAACGTAAAACGGACCAGAGCAAAACAATAAGAAAACATAACGCATAGAGGCATCGCGCCAAGATGAAAGAGTACTTTGAGGCCATGTTGGGCTTTTATGAAGACCCAATGTTTTTTCAGTTTCCAGTCATGACGCTGATATTGAGTGTCGGCGCGTTTTTAGTGGTCGCCCTACCTTGGACACTCCTTGCTGCGATCGATCCAGTCTGGGCAAAACCCTATAAGATTCAGCAAAAACCATTTCAGGTGCGCGAGTACTTCTTTCCCAATCTGGCGCGTATTACCATCAATTCATGCGTGATGTTGGTCATACTTGTGCTCGCTTGGCCATTGCTCCGTTTAAGTTCCATTCATGCAGGCGAAATCCCGCCCTGGTACGTCTGGGTATTGCAGATTATTTTCTTTTTACTGCTAGATGATTTTTTGTATTACCTCATGCATCGTTGGATGCATGAAAACAAATGGATGCTGCGGAATGTGCATTCAGTGCATCATCGGATACGCAATACCAGTGCGTTAGATGGCAACTATTTTCATTGGCTAGAATTTGTGCTGACGGCCTCCTTAGCCATCGTTGGTCCACTGCTTGTGGGATGCCATCTGTACGTACTTTACGTATGGATTATCATTCGGAATATAGAAGCTGCTGATGGCCACGCAGGCTATGACTTTCCTTGGAACCCCTTACGTTTTTTGCCGCTATATGATGGCCCCGTTTACCATGATTTTCATCATGCACGGTTTAAAGGTAACTATGCAGGCGCCTTGCATTACCTAGATCGGTATTTCGACACTTATATTAAAGAATATCTGCGTTACCGAAAAAACCATGTTTATCCGCGCAGACAGCAACCCTGATTCACTTCATCGACCCAATTATTTCAACAATACGCAATTACGCCACGAAACCCTGATCAAAGAATTTTCATAAAGATAAAGAGCTAAAAATCAACTTTTGACGTAAAAAAAGAGTAGTAATTGTGCTACCTTTTTATTATTTTGTTAATGTTAATAATTATTATTATCATTAAGGAGCTAAAAATGAATTTGAAAATTTTTCTCACCGGTTGCTGCCTAGTACTGTCGACCTTTAATGTAGTCGCGGCAGATCACAACGTTGAAATGAAAAACGGAGGTAAAGATGGCTCCATGGTGTTTGAACCCGGCGTAATCAACGTTGCGGTGGGTGATACGGTACATTTTTTGCCAACGGATCAAATGCACAATTCCGAGTCGGTCACCGGTTTAGTGCCAGCAGGTGCAACGATGTGGAAAGGCGAAATGAATAAAAAAGTGTCGGTCACAGTCGATAAAGAAGGTGTGTATGTATACAAATGCACACCCCACACGGCGCTCGCTATGGTCGGTGTTATCGTAGCCGGTAAACCAACTAACCTAGCCGATATAAAGAAGAATGCTGGAACGCTTTCATCGAAGTTTGTCACGAATAAAGATCGGCTCGATAAGTACTTAGCGCAAGTAAAATAGCGCTGCTAACGAAATAGCTAGGAAAAAACAGCGGCTGGACCGCTGTTTTTTTTGTGCAAAGGCAATGGTTTCTGTTATCACGTCCCAACGCTTGCACGAGTGGCTGGGGTTGACGTGTCGTCTATTAATTGGCGTCATCTAACAGCGCGTCAATACCGCTTAGCCTTAGTGCACCATTAACATTTCCGCCCTAGACAAGGTACATTGAAACTAACCGACACATCACTCAGTAGAAAACAAAGTCCGAGGTAAAGGCTAGTCCTTCGCTCTCAGCTATTGTGACAATAATAGACGCAACAAGGCCTTATGTTTTTTAAATAAGCCCAGAACGGTTTAAAATTTGTAACCAAGGCCTAAGGCAACGATGGTTGATTTTGTATCATAAAAATCAACGTCGGAATCACTGTTATCGAAACTCACAAATGAGAGAAACGCCCAATCCTTCCACCCCATAAAGTCTTCATATTCGTATGCTGCAAAGAGATTCACAGCATCATCATCTCGTTTCTTGCCATAGATTGGATTTTCCTCGTCAAATGAGCGACTCCGCAATGCGGCGGTCAAGGCTAAGTTATGCTGACCCATGACGTAAAAATAAGAAAGTTCCGCTCTAATTGACTGTGAAGAATTCGAATGACCATCGGCATCCACACCAAAATAACGTATGGAAGGCTGTAAAAATGAAGTCCTACTGAGTGGCAGCATGTAGGAGCCGCGAAGGTAATAAGTCGTGCTATCCCGTTCTAAAAGTTCTTGTTCGCTTGTCGTTAACCCGGCTGCAAATCCAGAATTTTCGTCATCTACTTCGGATGAACCGACGCCTGTTTCAAGGCTAAACTTAGACCCTGCAATATTTGAGAATTGTAAACGGTAAGCGAGTCCCGCTTCGTCAGTGGTTTGTCGTGCCGCACCTTCTAAGAAGGGATCCGTCCATGTCTCTTTCGAAAGGACTGTCGGCAATACAGAGGCAGATATGACCGTTTCATTTGCTAATTTTTGTTTATAACCCAACTCCAATGCCAAGGTTCCAACGGCAATGTCTTCTCTTGAGGTCCCGAAAAACACCTGTTTATCAAGCTGATCACCGAAAGTATAAGCGATGTTGCCTAAAGGCACGCCGAGTGCGCGACTATCACTTGATGGGCTTTGCGTATTATCCGTAATAGTTTCATCCGTGTCCGTATTGAAACTCGATTCTGAAGAGAGCGCGCCAATGTTCACTGACACCTCGCCACTGATACCCGCTTTATCGGCAAGTTGACCATACGCAGGCGCTATTGCAAGCAGAAGACTAGTAATACATAACGCATATTTCATAGACAAAACATCCAAATTTTTATGAGATGATATGGTCGGTGTTTCAAGAAGGGGCACTCAACATGCGTCCCGTTATTTGAAACTTTTGGCCATGTCATCAACGTAAGCAGAACGAAAGCGCTAGAAACCTGATTCTGAGTCCCTAACGCTATTCTTAATGAAAGGTTATCTTCCTTTAGATTAAACGAAGCCCAAACGGTGTTTCATAAGACTGTTCTTTTGATGCGCTGATCGCACCAAGAACACAAAAGGCAAGCGTACATAACCATACCACCGTGCCCAAATATGCGACAAACCCAATGAAACTGGCCACGATAGATATCACCACATAGGCAATGATTGCCGTGATAGACCAATTAAGCGCTTCTTTGGCGTGCCCTAAGACAAATGCATCGTCTTTTTTCACTAAATAAAAGATCAAGCCAGGTATGAAAGAAAAGAAAATTGTCAGTACCCAAACAATGATCGCCGTTGTTTTACCACTTTCACTCGCCATTTCAACTTCCTCTTTACGTAAATTGTATAAAGAAACCCTGTTTTAAGTTCTTATCCCGCGTCTCTACCACCCGAACAGCAATAAAGAGTCACGTAACATTACCATAGAATAGTATGTAGATTATTCAAGCACTTCAGGGCTTTAAAGCAAGCGATTTCAGTCGGTTACTCTTATAGAAACAGCTGCTGGTTAACACATAAAACGAGGCGCACTAATCAAACGTGCTCAAGGGTATGACGGTACAAGCATTTACTAGGTGTGATTATATTAAAAAATGGTGCCGAGGGCCGGAATCGAACCGGCACGATCTTGCGATCGGCAGATTTTAAGTCTGCTGTGTCTACCAATTTCACCACCCCGGCAGGAGTGCTCGCAGAGCGAGTAAGTGGAGGCGCGAGCCGGAGTCGAACCGGCCTACGTGGATTTGCAATCCAGTGCATAACCGCTTTGCTATCGCGCCTTTTCTTGTAAGGTATCTAAGTGCTTTATCAAAAACGAACAGCGCTGTGTTCGTACACTTGCAACCTCTAACAAAAAACCTCGGTACTACCGAGGCTTTCTGAAATTGGAGCGGGAAACGAGATTCGAACTCGCGACCCCGACCTTGGCAAGGTCGTGCTCTACCAGCTGAGCTATTCCCGC
>CAJWAD010000081.1 GCA_913020245.1 uncultured Oleiphilus sp. | reverse complement strand
TACCAGCGCACCCCCAACACCATCGGCCAAATCAAGCAATATATCAGCCTCTGACAGCATCGCATCACGGGCATTAAGTACGGCTATTTTCGCGTCAAACATTTCCGCGACAGCATAGCGATAAAAGTCGTAATTGCTCTTTATCCCAATAACGAAGGTTGTCATCTCGGCATCGCTTTCAGCGAGTGCTTCCAGCGAAAGATATAGCTGATCGAATCGTTCTATCCCAGCGTCAAAATCGCGCTTGTACTCACTTATCTGCTCTTTACTCTCAGCGTTGAATGCTAATGCGCTAAGCTTTGCCAGCTTAAGCAACTGAATTTGTACGTTATTGCTTTCCTTTACAACAGGAACAGCCGTTTGATTTACCCTGGATGTTGACTCATTGATATCACTCAGGTTCCACAGAGAAGTTGCCCCTGAGGTTACGAGGAGGACGATAATGAATGCGAATCCAAGCCCAACTTTTTGATTAAAACTCAACTGGAACATTTTATTTTTATGCCTTTTTTGGTTTCTTGGGAACTCCTATTCACAATAGTTCAAAATGTGAACTACATATCATTACAGTCCTCGGTATTTGAAACGGTTTGTAACTTTGTTGGTGAGTTTCATTACATTGTTAAAAATTATTTTATTTTTCTCAAATTTCATGAAATAAATGGTTCTGATGCTACCCTATATAATGATTTTAAAAATAATGTAAAAGCAGCAATCACATGAATCAACTACTACTCATTACACTCTCCTCTATTATTGCACTCATCATCGGATATGTTATTGCAGACAAGCGGGCTCAAAAAAAGCACAAGGAATTGAGCGATGAGCTAGCACTAGCAAATGAAACAATTGAAAAAAGCGTGTTTCGCAGCGAGCTGGAAAGCTTAACAGTCGAGCACACGCAAGCGGTCCAAGCGCTAGAAAATCAAAATTCCGAATTGCAGCTGGAAAAAGAACATACCTTAGAAGTCGCGGAGCAAGATCAGCATGCGTTGCGTATTGAGTTGGAAGGTCGGCTAGAGCAAGAACTTCATCACAAAGATGAAGAGAACCAAGCGCTGCGCGAGCAGTTAAAACAAGTAGAAGGTGACTTGAACGAGCTGAATACTGTGCTGTTAACTTTTGAGCGCTGGCATGACAACCTGACACAGTTAATGGATCACAATGCTGAAATGCACAAACAAAACGAAGAGTTTTTTAGCATCGTAAATCAAATTGTGATTTTGGCACTTAATGCAGCAATTGAAGCGGCCCGGGCGGGCGAACACGGCCGGGGGTTTGCTGTCGTAGCCGATGAAGTGCGTAACCTCGCGATGCGCAGCCAAGAGCTGAGTGAAAGTTATAAAGAAAATCTCAATAAAAACGATTTCTTAACAACCGCGACGTTCCAAGATATTCAAGCGGGCGGCAAAATGATTGTCACCGATGTCTCGTCAACGACAGAAATCGTCAAGGCCCTCATTGTTAAGCTAGATGAGGCCGCTTAAGTCAACACCGACTGTTAGCGATATAAATCTATGCGTAACAACGATTTTCATAACGAAGTAAAACGCCTATTTTTTAAGGGCATGGACGACGCCTTTTATGTTAATAGTGATTCATGCTCGACCCAAATAAAAGAGATTAACTCGGTTGATCAATTTGAAGAAAATGAAGTATTCCTGCTGACGATTTCAGCATTAGACTTCAGGGTATTTGTATTGATTCATTTTAGTAATGCCGAGCCATGCCGCCGCCTTATAGCTGATTCATTAAATGCCAATGATGGCAAAATGGATGATGCTCGCTTTTACGACTATTTGGGTGAACTTGGTAATACGCTTTGTGGCGCCCTCAAACGTGATATTAACAATTTTGTACCCAGCTTAGGCATGTCGACCCCCAATCGGCTGAATCATGATTGCTTGAACTACATCGACACACAAAAACCTGAACAAAAATTTCATGCGCTCGTCAATGATCAAAATGACGAGACATTATGCGCCGCAAGCATCTACATTTGTACAGATCAAGAATTACAGTTCGACTACTCACAGAATAAACGCTTAGAGGAAGTCGACGACACTGGAGAGCTTGAGCTCTTCTAGAAAAAGCTTGGAGACATCGATACATGAGCGAAGAAGAACAGATAGTTAGTAAAGTACTTGTGCATGAAAATGATGAACAAGCACTCAGCGTTTTAAAAGATATCTGCACTAAAAATAATTTAGTGGGATTAAAAGTATGCAGCCGAGGTACGTCTATTGGCCTGGGTGACCCGAGCAATGAAATCGGCGACGTACTTAATTCAAATGTCGATCTTGGTGCAATCTTTCTATACGAAGGCGAAGATCTGCATGGCGTAACAGGCCTAGAGCTTTGTGAAAAGATTCATCGCAGCCGCCCCGAGCTGCCAATCTTTCTGCGCCGTGACGACCTCGACTCCATCGATGATCTAGCAGAAGCCGAAAAGCAAGCAATTGCAGGCTGCTATATCACGGGAGATCAAGACCGCTTGCAATCGCTTGTTGAAGAATATATCTGCAGCATGTATTACCCAACTGAGTTTGCACAGGGCATTGCTCAGGTATCTGAAGAAGCCTTCAATAATGTAATTCCCGGCCTCAAAGTGCGTCATGACATGCCATACTTGGTCAAAGACCAAATAATTTATGGTGAATTATTTAGTCTAATTCCGCTCGAGAGCGCCTGGTGTCGTGGCTACATGATGCTTCAAACAACAGAAAGCGAAGTATTGGATCTAATTCGTTCTGGACGAACACAGATAAAGAATGAGCGCCCTACGTCAACAGACAGCAACAACATACTTAACGAAGTAACGAATCTAATCTGGGGCTCAATCAAAAGTCGCTACTTTGCAAATGACCACAACGATGAAGAAACGCACCGTACGCAAGTGCCCATTATGGTGAACCATCATCGTAAACATATTTCATTTGGCTCTTCTGAGCCGCAACTTTGTTTTAAGTATACGCTTAGCTGCCCTAATCATGAGTTTCCCGATATCGTTTTATACCAACGCCTCATCTTTAACTTGAGCTGGACACCCGAAAAGTTTGAAGAAAGTGACCGAGCCGTTGATGAACTAATTAATGACGGTGAATTAGAGTTTTTCTAGTCATATTTTTGACTTGACAAAATAATGAACTCGACTAATATTTGATATTGACGATACTAAATAGATTAAAACTGATTTGATTCATGCGTATGCAGCATCAAACAGCATAAAAACAAACAAATACGAGGATAATGCAGATGGCACAAGTTCTAATTGTTGATGACTCAGCAACCGTGCGTAACGAAGTAAGTTCATTCTTGGCCGCAAACGACCTAAGCGTAGAAGTCGCTGTTGACGGTAAAGATGGCCTAGATAAATTACAGAAAGATAGCCAGATTAAACTGGTGATCTCTGATGTGAATATGCCAAACATGGACGGCCTTACAATGGCTGAAAAAGTCCGAAGCGATTTGGGCAATCATGGCGTTAATATTATTATGCTGACAACAGAAAGCGATCCACGCATGAAGTCTCGCGGCAAAGCAGCAGGCGTTAAAGGCTGGATTGTTAAACCTTTCAAAGGCGATAATGTGGTAGGCAGCATCAAAAAACTCGTTAGCTGATCTCAGTATGGCCATCTAAATCCAAGACAATAAAAAACTGGCAAATGCCAGTTTTTTATTGTCTTGGATTTACTCCATCAACTATCAAAGCCCTTCGCTAGTTAAGCATTTGCATATAGAAAAGTGGGCCAAATGCAACCAACAACAATGTTGTACCCATTACCAAGAGCGGCAAAATAATTCGCTCATGGCGATAGTAAAAACTATCGCCCTCCTGAAGCGCCAATGCAACCTCTTCATCGCCGACAACCTGGCGCGTCAGTAAATGATTCAAGGACACCGGCGGGCTGACATAACCCAACTCAAAAGCCATCAGACAGGTCATCCAAAAATGGATCGGATGTATGCCCTGCGCATAGGCGACCGGCGCAATCGTACCGGTAACTAATATTAACGCGCCGAATGGATCCATGATCATGCCGATCAAAACCAAAAATAATACCAAAAATGCCATAGCGGTGTAGATCGAACCAAATGCTTCAGGAATCGTTAAAACACCACCACCACGTTCGATAATGCCCCCCACCGTAAACGAACATGCCATCAGCATAAGTAAGGCACCAATTTGAATAGCAGAGTTGTCAACCGCAGTACCAAACGCTTTCGAAATAGTCGGGGCGGCACCAGCAGTTTTATTTCGCTCATGGAAATCACGACTATAGCGCCGCTCAAATATCAGTAAAACCGCAATAATTACGGGCAACACGATGGGCGCTGAAAACTCATCTAAATACGTATCTAAGACATAGGCATAAAACAACAGTGAGAAAAGAAAGATTAAGAAATAAGGCACAAGCGGGCCCAAGAAACGTAAGGATGGCATCAATGCCTCAGAAATGGGAGCGAGCTTAAGAGGATCTTTTCGCGTAATCATTGCAAATACCGCAAACACCACAAGACTAAGCAAAAACACCCTAAAGCCCCAATGAAACAGCTCATCCGTCACAACCTCTTTGTTTAAGATGGCAATACCCACCACCAACAAACAAGGCCGAAGGACCACACCAGAGCCCGTCATTGCAGTAATCGCAAGCGACAACTGTCGACGCGTACCAACGCGACGCATCTCTTGATAAACAACGGCACCCATCGCGATAATGATAATACCTGAAGCACCCGTGTACGCGGTTGGAAAGGCCATCAAGGCAATCGCGACAAAAGCCAACATTTCCGGCGGCATACGCCATGGCTTAAACACATCAAAAAGTTTTGCACCCAACAAGGTCTCTTTGAGCAACATACCCGCAAGAATATATAGACCTATCGCTAAGTGAAGATTCGTGAGCTGAAAAATCTGTGTAAAGTAAATAGCAATGCCAGGTAAATGCCCTTCCGTAACAAAGAAGTGAAAGACCGCCGCTAACAGCATAAAAGTTTGAATCGGAATAGTCAGCAGCGCTCGCAACCAGCCTCCACCGCTTTCAAGCTCAACATCAGGATGCATAAAGTGATAAGCACAAATAGCCGCAAGAATGCCGCAACCAATCATTAATACAAAAAACAGCTCGGGATGCGCCACCACCGTTCCCGAATTTAAAGACCCTATATAAAACGCATAAGTAGAAATGCCTAAGCCTGCGTATGAGACAAACTGCGCTGTACTAGAAATATAGTGATCTTTAATATGGTGCACTGCCCTAAAAGCAATATGACTTTTCTTAGATGTCGCGACAATTGATGCCAGCATCAACAAGCTAATTAAAGTCAGTTTTTGGTGGGCAATTGCAAACAAACTAATATCCGCAAACACATGCTCAGCAGAGCGAAAAAACTCTACCGCTGGAGTTAATCCCGCATCATAAACTGCGGCGTCATCATGCTTTTTCTGACAAACACGCACTTGCCGGAATAACGAATCTCTCGCTGAATCACGATCGAACTCTTC
This sequence comes from uncultured Oleiphilus sp., assembly GCA_913020245.1. Lineage (GTDB taxonomy): Bacteria > Pseudomonadota > Gammaproteobacteria > Pseudomonadales > Oleiphilaceae > PZPK01. The sequence goes on along the minus strand of CAJWAD010000081.1, from coordinate 4,263 downwards.
CGCTAATAAATCAAAATCAGCATTTTCAGCAATTTGTTCTGCCTCAAGCTCATCGAGGCGTGTTTCAATATTTGGCGAAGGATTACACTCTGTAATCGGCCGATCGCCGCGTAAAACAAAATAGTCATCCCAAATGTAAGCACCTAACTTAAGCATTTGTGCATGAATATTTTCACTGGTGCCAGAAGCAATCGTTCCAAGAAGGAGTAAAAGGATCAGCGAAGTTAAAAGTGTTCTAGCAAACCCGGTAAAGCGCGTTAAGGTTGAAACAGTGGTAGCACTCACAATGTTCTCTTATGGTTATTCATAATTAAAGGCTAATTAGTTAGTTATTTTTATCATCGGTTTTAACTATATGTTTTATAACACAGCACCCACCTAGATTAACAAAAGAATAGGCAAAAGATTTCTTGCCGCGGGCTGTGATTCACACTAATCTGAAATCCGAATACAGTTCTAAGCTTTTAACAGGGAACCGCAAGAGGAATTTTAAATGGATGCATGGGTCAGCCAAGCAATTACGAAAATTGAAGCCGATATGCAACGCTCTTCCGACACACATCTGGTACCCGTGCCGTTGCCTAGATTTGATGGAATTCAACTTTATTTAAAAGATGAGTCGACGCACCCAACCGGTAGCCTTAAACATCGCCTGGCACGCTCACTATTCTTATTTGCACTGTGTAATGGCGAAATAAAAAAAGGATCGACCGTAATTGAGGCGTCTTCAGGCAGCACTGCGATTTCAGAGGCTTACTTTGCTCGTTTACTTGGCTTGCCTTTTATTGCGGTTGTACCGGAAAGCACTTCTGTTGAAAAAATCCGCCAAATAGAATTTTATGGTGGCCAAAGCCACAAAGTTAAAGGTAGCGATATTTATTCGGCCGCCGAAGCATTAGCGCAACAAACTAGTGGCGTTTACTTAGATCAATTTACCAATGCAGAAAGAGCAACGGACTGGCGAGGTAACAACAACATCGCCGAATCTATTTTTAAACAAATGGAAAAAGAGCCACATCCTATCCCCCGTTGGGTCGTAGTCACTGCAGGCACGGGAGGTACGTCAGCGACGATTGGCCGCTATATTCGCTATAAAGGCCTAGACACACAACTTTGCGTACCAGACCCAGATAATTCGGTTTTTTATGATTATTTTCAAACCGGTGATAAAACACTACGAAGTAGTATTGGCTCTAATATTGAAGGTATTGGCCGGCCGCGCGTTGAACCCTCTTTCTTACGCAAGGTAGTAGACCGCATGTACCAGATACCGGATGCAGCCTCATATGCGAGCATGCATTATCTGAATACTATTCTAAACCGCCGTTGCGGCGGATCGACGGGCACTAACTTTTACACCGTGTTAAAGCTCATTGAGGAAATGAAAAATAATGGCGAAAGCGGCTCAATTGTCTCAATGATATGCGATTCTGGGGAACGTTATCTTAATAGTTATTACAGCGAAGCATGGCTTGCAGAAAAAGGCTTTCTTGATGATGTAAAAATTTATCAAGATCGGATAACGAAATTCATCAATAGCGGAGCCCCTCTAAAATAAACAACAAATCCTAACGGGCTGTGTGGCCGCGAACCCATGCTCATTTAAACGCAGACTAACGTTTTACAGCCCGTAAAATGACAAATTTTCGATTGCCTTCAACCGTCGTTGAGTTGCCAAACAAGCGTTTCAAAACCTGATGGTAGCCAAGGTGACGGTTTGCGACAAGCCAAAGCTGGCCACCTTTACACAAGGCTCGCTTGGCGTTTTCAAACATAGCATAGGCAATATCAGTGCTAATAGTCGTTTGCTGATGAAATGGGGGATTGCACAGCACCAAATCTATTGAGCCGGGCCTTGCACTCTTCAATGCATCATCCGCGCGCACCTCAGTGACACACTGTCCTTGATCAAAATTAGCGTCGATGTTTAATTGTGTTGACGCAAGGGCTTGATAAGACTCATCAGTAAATAGCATATGCGAGGCTGGATGGCGCTTTAAATAAGCTAACCCAAGCACTCCAGAACCACAAGCCAGATCCACAACATTTAGCTTTGACGGTACATAAGAGTAATGCTCAAGAAAGAAGCGGGCACCAATATCCAAACTATCTCGACTAAATACGTTCGGATAAGATTGTAGGGTTAATTCAAACTCTGGCACCGTAAACGTTGCTAATGGTTTATGCCGTTTTACCTCAAGCGTTTTATCGATCGTAGCTCGCCACACACGCGCTTTTTTCCACCCCGGTAAAAATTCAGCCTCACCAAAGTATTTGGCGATCAGATCAAACTGCCCCTTGCTTAGATACTTGTCCATCCCTGCGAGCAACAAGCAACTGTTCTCAGGGAGCCCCTGCCTTAGCATATTAAGCAGACTCGCCAGTTCAGCTTTCGCTTTCGGTACGCGACCAACAACTAAAACAGGCTTGTCTTGATGAAATTCAGTTAGACCATCAAGCGTTAAGGTGCTAACAAAACCATCAAAGCCCTGCCCCGTATTGGCCTGAATATTTGAGCAGATGGCCTCACGTGACATCCATGAATCACCATAGCTCATTAAAGACACCTCATATATCTCCGAAATTACGAGCGTTAAGGTGCCAAAGTTATCGTGTAAGACAATAACTTTTGAAAAATCAGCGAGCGATTGTTCAACCTGATCGAGGAGATAGCGATCAGCACTGTCCCAAGCACGTAACTGGCTCGCATCGTTCGGCGGATAGCGTTGTATATCAAAGGAGCGCCCTAGCAGCTCAAAACAGGTTTCCGGCATAATTACGTGTCTAATCTCATTTTCTGGGCAATGAAAACTCGTATGGTATCGAGCAGCGCATTATAAAATGTCATTACTGTTTAACAAGTAATGCTTTTTAATTCACCGTCGATACTCCCAATTTTAAAAGTCACGTCTCAACAAATTTATATAGTGGCAATATTTTTGCCGCACCAATAAAAAGCACATGACCAAAACTGCCTGCGCCAGAACAGCGCATAAAGCTGTAGACACCCTCCAGAAAGCAAATATACAGGCTTTTCCAACATTAGCTGCTAACAACTTAGGCTTTTTAAACAATACAAAAACTATTATTGCGCTAAATATTTAATTGTTATATTTCAATAGTTTAATAATTTCACAAGCCATTACTGCCCTATTTTTGAGCACTTTTACCATGCAAAATAAATATAATTGCATCACTAATGAGCGCATGTGGTTAGATCCTTGCATATGGTCGCACCAACTTCTTTAAGCTAAGCACCTGGTATGGAGGTACCGTGACTACAGAAAAATTTAATCTCGCTTCATTTACGGGGAAAATGAAAGTACTTCATTTATCCTGGATCGCTTTCTTTATTACTTTTTTTGTGTGGTTTAACTTTGCGCCATTAAAATCTTTAATCGTTGATGAGATGGGGCTCAGTAATGCACAGTGGAAAACACTCCTTATTCTCAACGTAGCACTCACTATTCCTGCCAGAGTAATTATTGGTGCCCTGACCGATAAATATGGCCCACGCATCGTCTATTCTGCTTTACTTGCCATTTGTTCGATCCCTTGTTTTATGTTCGCTTTGGCTGATAGCTTTATGCAACTTGCCATTGCGCGGTTTGCATTAGGCTTTATTGGTGCTGGGTTTGTAATTGGGATCCGCATGGTAAGTGAATGGTTTCCGCACAAAGAGTTGGGGACCGCCGAGGGAATTTATGGTGGTTGGGGCAATTTTGGTTCTGCCGCCGCTGCATTTACGCTACCTACCCTCGCCCTTTATTTTGGTGGGGATAATGGCTGGCGTTATGCCGTGGGCATAACCGGTGCGATGTCGCTCTTATTTAGCGTAATTTATTATCGAAATGTACGCGATACGCCCGAAGGCTCGACGTACTTTAAACCAAAGCGTCTAGGTGGATTAGAAGTTACCAGCAAGGGTGATTTTTTCTTGTTGTTGGTTATGAAGCTACCGATGTATCTCGCCCTAGCATTACTTAACTGGAAGCTCTCACCCAATGGCGTTTCACTTTTAAGCGCAGAGATTACGAACCTTTTCTATGGGTTATTAGCCGCTCTCTTTCTGTACGATTTATATGGCGCCTTTCGCGTTAATAAACCATTGTTTGAAAAAGATGCGCCCCCCGTGCCAGAAATTCATCGCTACTCGTTTAAACAAGTCGCCATTTTGAACATCCTGTATTTTGCTACCTTTGGCTCTGAACTCGCAGTAGTTTCCATGCTGCCGGCATTCTTTGCCGAAACTTTTGAGTTGAG
>CAJWAD010000080.1 GCA_913020245.1 uncultured Oleiphilus sp. | reverse complement strand
AATAAAAGAGATAGTTGAAAATTTATCGATTACAACGCTAACCTTAGATGCAATTAGCAATCAATCGTAATAATTTATGACAATTAACTCAGAGTTTCATGAGCCAAATTCGACAAAACATATTTTTCCCAAGGGCGATAAAGTGCTCATTGCTTATGCGAGCGAAACCGGCACGGCTCAAGCTCTTGCAAAACGCATTTTTATTGAAAACCAATCCCGTTGCGACTTTATCAATATAGCGGATATTAAACCCGAGTTACTCGAAGCCTATGGTCAGCAAGTCTTCGTGGTTTCGACCTTTGGTGATGGGCAAGCGCCAGTTAACGCCAGGCCCTTCTTCAGCGCTTTGCAGCGATCCTCTATTCAATTGAAAGGGGTACGTTGCGCAGTACTCGCTCTGGGTAACAAACACTACCCAAACTTTTGCGAATTTGGGAAAAACCTAGCCGAGCAGTTGACGCAACTTGGAGCAGATCAACGCCTGCCTATTACAAAAATTAATCGTGCCGATCCGGCCGAGTTCAGTCATTGGTGGTTGAAACTTGGCGAGACATTTACCTTAAATGTCGAACAAGAACTCGACGAATGGATGGTTGCAACCGTCATGGACGTGGAGAAACACGATGAAGCATCCATTGACCTAATCTTTTATATACAATCGCTCGAACATGCGCATACCAATGCACTTTTATTCCAGCCAAAAACAAAACGTAAAAACATTACGCCTTTGAGCCTCGCCACGAAGGCCGAAATGCACAGTCCTTTTACGTTCGTCAACCTAACTTACGAGATGGTCGAAAGGGATCAAAGCGGGATCGTTAAACAACTGTTCTCGGCGACATCGGGAGATAAGTGGCATGTGCGGGTCCCAGGGCTAGATTCAGATGCGAAGATGGAAGCAACACGATAATATAGTGGGGGATTATTCTATTGCTAACTAGGAACAACGTTGATGTCAGTTTGGTTACCGATTACCGCATTGCTCGCTTTTTTACTCGGCTATGTAAGCGCCGTGTATATCGAGCGAAAGAAGTTTGCTAAACAGTTCGAAAGCGCATTATTAACCGTGCGGGACGAAAATAAAGCCTGCCATGAGCAAAATAAACTACTGAAACAGTCCAATGCGGATGTCTCATACAAATGCTCTCAACTGGAGAAAGACAACCGCAGTGCACGCGAACAGATTGAGCGTTACAAAGCATCATAGATATACGTTTCAAAATAAAAAAACCGGGGCCTTTCCAACTGAATGCCGCCAGGAACAACCCTGGGAACGACTAATGCCACTTTTCGCCGTCTAACTCACAATCAGCCATCGTTTGAAAGAAGACGCCGTGCGCTTATCTTTTCCACTCATCATGCGCTTAGGTTTTTAGAGGAATTCTTGTCGATAAACTAAGGCGTTTATCCTCTAAAATCCTAGAATATGCGCTAATTTGTCTGCAAATGTATAAAAAATGATCTAATCTTAACCGGGAAGCGTACGAACAATTATCATTTGTACGTTTTTTTTTAAAGGTATCAGTTTTTATAGGTTGTGACTCGTTCGAGGTACAACAAGTCACAACGAAAACTTAGGTGTAATGCAAACTGTTGATGGTTTGAAGATCTAAGCTGTCTCCAGAATGCACCGTCACTGTTACAACAATCGGAGATAATAATGTTAGATCCTAAAGATTTTGTGGGTGTTTCGTTCTGGTTGATGTCTGCCGCTATGCTTGCTGCGACATTCTTTTTCTACGTTGAGCGTGATCGGGCCGAGGGGAAGTGGAAAACATCCCTGACCGTCGCCGCCATGGTCACCGGTATTGCTTGTCTTCACTATTTCTACATGCGCGGCGTCTGGGTCGAAACAGGGCAAAGCCCAACCGTATTCCGGTACGTGGATTGGCTACTCACGGTGCCCCTGCAGATAATTGAGTTTTATCTAATATTGGCCGCAATTGCCGTAGTGCCTGCGGTACTATTCTGGAAACTCCTCATCGCAAGCGTGGTAATGTTAGTGGGCGGCTACTTGGGTGAAGTAGGTGCAATGGATGTCACCGCAGGTTTTGTTATTGGAATGATTGCTTGGCTATACATCGTGTACGAGATCTTCCTAGGACAAGCGAGTAAAATTAACAGTAGCAGTGGCAACGTGGCGAGTCAGAAAGCATTCTCAGCGCTAAGGCTAATCGTGACCGTTGGTTGGTCTATCTACCCTATCGGGTACGTCTTGGGCTATATGGCTGGAGGCGTCGACGCTGGTGCACTTAACTTAATCTATAATCTCGCAGATTTTGTAAACAAAATCGCCTTTGGGGTCGTGATCTGGGCGGCCGCTACACAAACGTCTGAAGCGTGAGAGCATGGCGTGTGTCGATCAAACACACGCCACAATAATCATGCAGACATTGAAACTTGAGGCGGTCCACGAGGCGCACGCGTTCAGCACTGACTTTACCGCAGTGCTGAAGCAAACCATGCTCGAGCACTGCGCAAGCAGTGGCCCACAAATCGTAGCAATGGTGCAATACCATTTGGAAAATAGCGGTAGCCTAAAGCGTGCGAAGCTTTGCTACCAAACCGCCACGGCGTTGAACATCGACGAGCACACAGCCCTGCAGTTTGCGGCAGTTGTCGAACTACTGCACAACGCTTCTTTGATTCACGATGACATACAAGACCAAGACACGTTAAGGCGTCATACACCATCATTGTGGGTGAAATACGGGGAAGCGTTGGCACTGTGTGCGGGTGATAGCATGATCGTTGGCGCCAGTCTGCTACTCGCGCAAATTCGTTCGACTTCTTCGCTACCGCTCCAGACACGAGCCTTTCAAGCTGTACAGCATACCATTCGCGGCCAGGCAGCCGACCTAAGTGAAACCGATAAAATTGACTGTCGAAGCTATCGAACCATTGCCTTTGATAAGGCGGCACCGTTAATTCAGTTATCAATTTATTTGCCAACCCTTCATTTAAATTTGTTGCCTGCTTTGCAGCCGCTGGTGACCGCGGCGGGACAATTTGCTCTGGCCTATCAGCTATATGATGATATCGTGGATTTTGAACAAGATCGGCAAACGAATCAGCTCAATGCCGTCAACCTACATCAACAGGCAAGCGCCGCCTCATTGGCGTATTCGCAGCAGGCTGTGATCGATGAAACGCAAAGCTTGCTGGCTAGCGCCTATCAAAAATGTTGCGTACCACAATCGGGTTGCGCAGCGCCGCTGCAGTACCTCATCTGCGCGCTCCGCGACAAGGTAGCCGAGCTATGAATCCACATGTTGTCGTTGTAGGTGCGGGTTTCGGTGGTATTGCCGCCGCATTAAGAGCCAAAGCACTGGGGTGTGACGTGACCATTGTTGACAAAACACCCTACCCGGGAGGGCGTGCACAACGATTTCAAGTAGGCAGTTACAAACATGATGCAGGCCCTACGGTTATTACTGCGCCCTTTCTTTTTGATGAGTTGTTTGCGCTATTTGGAAAGGACCGCGCCGATTATGTGGAGTTTAAAGCTCTCGACACCTGGTATCGGTTCGTTTACGACGATGGTACTCATTTTGATTATGGCGGTGATGGCGACCGTATCGAAGCGGCGATAGCCGCAATCAGTCCGGACGATGTAAAGGGCTATAGAAAGCTCCTTGCTGCCTCCAAAAAAATTTATCAACTCGGTTTTGAACAATTGGCTCATCGGCCTTTTCATCGAATAATGTCGATGATAAAGGTGATTCCACAAATGCTACGTCTTGGCAGTTATCGTAGCGTTTGGCAATTAGTCTGTCGGTATTTAAAGCACGATAAAATTCGCCAAGCATTTTCAATCCAACCACTTCTAGTGGGTGGTAACCCTTTCGATACCACCAGCATTTATAGCCTCATTCATTATTTGGAGCGCGCACATGGGGTCCACTTCGCGATGGGCGGCACACAAGCACTCGTCGATGCCTTAACTAAATTAATGCAGGAGGAAGGGATAAAGGTAGTACTTAACCATGAAGTGGTAAAATTTGAAACACAGCAAAAGCGCATCACAGCGATAGTACTTGATAGTGGCGACGCAATTGCCTGCGATTACTGCATCTCTAACATGGACCCCCTTTACCTTTATCGCGAACTGCTGCCAGATCATGCGTCACGGGTAGCCAGAATACGTCGTAAAGTCGCTAAACCCTCGATGGGGCTTTTTGTCTTATTCTTCGGCAGCCCAGAGCAATACTCTACGGTACAGCATCATACAATTATCCTAGGGAAAGCCTACAAGCCACTTCTCGATGACATTTTTCACCGCGGTAAATTGTCTGAAGACATCTCTATCTATCTGCACCGCCCCACCGCAACGGATTCGAGTTTTGCCGCAGAGGGCTGTGATAGTTTTTATGCACTCGTGCCAGTACCCAACCTTAAATCCGATATTAATTGGAATGAGGTGAGCGATGCGTTTCAAGCACGCGTGCTACAACGCTTAGACGAGACCGTATTGCCAGGCATTAAAGAAAAAGCAGAATCGGTGTTCGCTATGACACCCCTCGATTTCAAACAAAACTACAACAGTGAATTCGGCGCAGGCTTTTCAATTGCGCCCTTATTTTATCAATCTGCCTGGTTTCGCTTCCACAACCGTGGGGAATCGATGGATAACCTGTTTTTAACGGGGGCGGGGACGCATCCGGGTGCTGGGCTGCCAGGCGTCATCAGTTCTGCAAAAGTGGCCGAACAATTACTTAAAACGAGCTTACTCGAAAATAGCCCAGTGCGTGTAAATGGACATCTCACCACTCAGTCTTAATCAGCTACGTGCCGAAGCGATCGATGCAAAGCATTCTATTGCCAAGCACAGTAAAAGCTTTAACTGGGCCGCACGTTTTTTCTCAGCAGACCTGTCCCAACCTGTCTCAAAACTCTACGCCTTGTGTCGCTATTTAGATGATTTAGCCGATGGTAATGACCCAAATCGTGCGCAGAAATTATGCACGATTCAATCCCTTTTTGATCAACATGAGCAGCCCAAAATTACCTTTGATCATGACTTAGTCTTATCCAAACGAGCGTTGCAGGACATGTTAGCTGGGTTTGTGTTTGACCAAGGCACCGTTGCCATTGCATACGAAAAAGATCTGATACATTACTGCTATCAGGTGGCGGGTACCGTCGGTATTTTGATGTGCAACATCATGAAAATTGACAACCAACGAGCGTTGCAACACGCAGTTCATCTCGGCATCGCCTTGCAACTTACCAACATCGCACGAGATGTCGGGGAAGATGCAACCATAGACCGATGCTATATCCCGAGCGATTGGACGGGCCACATAGCCGCGGGCGAGATTGCACAACTTAAAACGCCAATCAAAGCACTGACAAATGCCAGCAAACGGCTCTTAACATTGGCCGATCACTACTACAAGAGCGGTCTACTCGGTATAAAATATCTGCCACCACGCGCCGGTTTCGTGATCCAGTTAGCCGCGCACGTATACCGGGAAATTGGTCGAGATTTGCAGCGCCATCACTATAATAATCTTGGCTACCGGGCACATAGCTCGCTCATCAGAAAATTATGGCTGACGCTTGCCATGCTGGGAGGACGCAGTGAGCAATTACTGCAAAACATACCGGAGCCGACCACGCCTAGCGATGATTTGTTCAAGTTAAGTGGCGCTTATGCCTACTGAATCGGCTAACGATGCAATTCAAGACCTTCTTATTATCGGAGCGGGATGCAGTGGCTTGGCGTTGGCAAGGGAATTGGCATTACGCGGCTATCAGGGCAAGGTGTTGTTACTGGATCAACGAACCGCCTTCGGCAACGATAAGACCTGGTCTTATTGGGCGAAAAAAGAGAGTCGTTGGCACCAATTAGCCGAACATTATTGGGATAGTTGTGAAATATCCGTGAAAGGCGGCCACAGACAGCAGTGCGACTTTCATGCGTATGAGTACTGCTCATTGCCCGCAGACACTTTTTATCGAGATGCCTGCTCGCTAATTGATCTTGGCGGCTATACCGTCGAGCTTGGGCAGACTGTGCAAACAATTGAAGCCATCGATAACCCACCTGCCAAATTCAAAGTAACCACGACTGGTGGCAAGATTTTTTTTGCCAAGCAGTTAATTGAGTGCAATGCACGCTACCAGTCGGCGGATTACTATCAAGTATTTTACGGCGAAGAGTGGCAACTTCACGAACCCCTACCTGACTGGCGTCGGGCTGGGTTAATGACAGAGCTGGTTAGCCATGAGGGCGGTACCGACTTTATTTACTGGCTCGCCCTGGCCCCTGATAGGATACTGGTTGAGCCGACACGCTTTACGCAGCATGCGGTTGATCCGGAGATACTGCAGACCAAAATAGGTAAATGGATGACGCAATATGGCTTAGCGCCTGCTCAATGCATTCGTCATGAAGTAGGTGTTTTACCAATGGGGCGGGTCAATTCTGGTCATACACCCTGGCCACGCGCCGGCCTCGCTGCTGGCGCGTTGCGCGCCTCTTCCGGTTATGGCTTTTTAGCGATGCAACACTGGGCGGCAGCGACGGCCGAGCAGTGGATTCGCACGGGCCGTCTTGAAACCGTTGATACTTATCATCTTAGCGTTCGATTCCTCGACGCTTTGTTTATCAAGGTGCTGATTAATCAACCAAGGTTAGGGGGTGATATATTAAGTCAAGTGGCGCGGGCGCTGCCTGATGACGGCTTTGCCCGCTTTATGGCTGGCGAGGCGAGCGTAAGAGATTGGCTAAATGTCATCATGGCGATGCCCAAAATTCCCTTTATTCAGGCGCTTTGTCAGCCACGCGGATTTATCAATTCAGGCGGAGCAAAAAAATGCTAACCGCCAATCAAAAAGTACATACAAATGCCCAAGGCAATGCCATTAATACATGCGGTCCCTACCTACTGATCAGCGCTCTGGCAATCGCACTACAACTCCTTCCGAGCGATCTATCGTTATATATTCTGGTGGGCCTCGTCATCGTTTATGGGCTGCCTCATGGCTTGCTGGATCCATGGATCTTCGATCGAGGCATTCATAAGCAAAAAGCACTTTTCGTGAGATTTAGTAGCCTCTATCTTTTACTTTGCCTGCTGACATTTGGGCTTTGGCTCGCTCTGCCCACCTTATCGTTATGCCTATTTTTAGCGCTTTCCTCTTGGCATTTTGGCGAAGATGTGGAAACCAACAAGAGTCCATACGGACACTACTTATGTGCGCTCTATGGTGCCAGCATCATTGCCTTTCCCTTTGTTTGGCACACTCAAGAAAGTGTGGCGATTTTAGCGCAATTGGGGGTTTCAGCCTCGGAAACGAGTGCGTTTATAATTGCCACGGGGTTGGTGAGCCTGGCGGCGTTCACCAACCTATTTACCGTATTTACCCGGCCATTTCGCCTCGAATGGCTGTTTCTGTTCACACTCTCTTATGCCTGTCATCCGTTTGCATATTTTGCGCTGTATTTCTGCTGCTTACATAGCCACCGCCACATACGCCATTATGCAAAATACGTTGCCGCTGCTCGAAGCGACGTAAAAGCACCCTTGGGGCGCTTGTTCGTACTAACATTACTCTTACTATGCGCCATTTTATTTATCACCTATGAGCAAGCGCTCACCATATCCTCGCAACTGACCGCCAGTATTTTTTATCTACTCGCGGCCTTAACCTTGCCACATATGCTGATCGTGTACCTCTACGGCGATGACAAGTCGACTGTCGAATGAAAAGATGTTCAATGATTACCGAAGGTGGTTACCTTAGGGGCGTTTTAACGTAATCGTATCGGAGGTAAAGCTAAAAAAATCACCCCCCATTTTCCCAACCGAATCAAGCAATTGTTGGTTCACGATACCGTCATCGATCAGTGCATCGGCCACATAAATACTTTTCACATCTAACAAAATAACGGTGCCCGCAGTTGCCGTCTGACCCAGACAATGAGTATCTCTGAGTGTGCATTCGTAACGGATTGGTGAGTTTTTTACCGACCGCGGCGACACTTTTTCGCTCGCACAACTCTCGACGTTGGCGAAGGTATATTCACTCTCCGTGCTCGGTAGGGTCGCGCTCGTCTTATTCATCTTCTCTAACAAGTCGCGGCTCACCACATTGACGACACACTCATTTGTTTCAATTAAATTTTGCAGGGTATCTTTGTGCGACAACGTGCGCGGCAGCACCTGTGTAAACAATAAAACCGGCGGCTCACAACTGGCCACGGTAAAAAAAGAATAGGGGGCCAGATTATCATCGCCAGCGGCCGAGCGCGTGCTTATCCAAGCAATAGGACGGGGTGATACCCCACCACTTAATAATCGATATTTTTCTTGGCTACTTATCTGACTGGCATCGAAGATCATTTAGGGCTCGCTTAGTGCGCTTCAGTATTGATCATTAAGGTTAACTAAATTCTATGGATGGTGCCAAAAAAACCACTCTTTTTGACAAAACCGCCAACAAGTAATGGCGCTCCCTCGGTTAGTGAACTTTGTCTAACCTCTGCACGTATAAATGACATTACGTAACGTATTAGGTAGACAAAATGACATCGAGTATTCCTAGTGCCGACCCACGGGAAATCGAGCACTTTACAAAATTCGCAGAGACCTGGTGGGATCCGACAGGCCCTTTTTGGCCACTTCACAAGTTGAATGCACTGCGCGTTGATTGGATTGTGTCGCAATTAAAAACAACGCATGCAAACGCTAGCACAGAGGCGCCGCTCAAAGGTCTAAAGGTGCTTGACGTCGGTTGCGGTGGGGGAATTTTAAGCGAGTCACTGGCACGCTTGGGTGCCGACGTAACGGGCATTGACGTTGTGGAAAAGAACATCGCGATTGCCAAAGCGCATGCGGCACAGCAAAACCTCAACATTCAATACCAACTCAACTCAGTTGAGGCACTCAGTGAGGGCGAACAGCAATTCGATGTCGTATTTAATATGGAAGTGGTCGAGCATGTCGCAGACCTACCCGGTTTTATGCAGGCGTGCAATGCACTGGTTAAGCAAGAGGGGTCTTGTTTTGTCGCGACAATTAATCGAAATTGGTTGGCGTGGTTTGTGACCGTTTTTGGCGCAGAATATGTATTGCAATGGCTGCCGAAAGGTACCCATCACTATCGACTGTTAAGAACACCGAATGAAATCAAGCGCCTGCTAGACCATGATGGCTTACACCTAAAAGCCAGCGCAGGTGTTCGGGTAAACCCGATAAAACGGTCCATGGCACTATGCAGATCATTACGCATAAACTACATGCTCCATGCGGTAAAAAGCGCGTGCTAAACACCGAGCAAGACCCATCCGGTCTAAAGCTTCGCTGTACAGGACAAATTGGAGCCTTATAAAGGTTGCTTAAATAATGACTAAATCGACTCAGCTCGATATTCGCTCAACTGACTTTGACCTGCACGCACTCGAACTCGATGCGCTGCTGGCCTTGCGCCTATATCTCGATGAGAAAGAATACGGTAGCAATATTACGCAAGATATCGATGACCTCGATCAATATCCAGACCGCCTATTAAGCAGTTATCGAGAAGAATGGATCGTGTACTGCAAACCTAGATTGAAGAGTACATACCTTGAGCGAAAAGCAGACGAGGTCACCCAACTCGACGCAATAATTGCAGCTCTCAATAATTGTATAAAACATCCAGAGTCGCAAAACTCACGACTCATCCATAAAGTAAGAGCAGTGCAACAAATGCTTAATTCTGACGACGTGTCTTTCATTGAATCCACGCCGGCTCGACAAATCAGGAAATTAATACGCTTTGACGAGTAGGCGGCATTAATTAAGGCGGCGACACTATGCTTTCTTACCCTCACCTCACGGCGCGCATGCCTGCCCATTTACGCGCCGAATTCCGCAGTAGCCATGCCGGTGAAATGGGTGCCGTATGGATATACCGGGGCATTCTACTGGCCAGCACAGACCCAGTGGTTCGCAAATTTGCGCGCGAGCACTTACAAACCGAACAACAACATCTTGCTTTATTTGAAGAGCTTATCCACCTCTATCGCGGTAGTATGCTATTGCCCATTTGGGTACTGGCAGGTTT
>CAJWAD010000079.1 GCA_913020245.1 uncultured Oleiphilus sp. | reverse complement strand
GCCTCGATACGCGCCTGCAATTCAGCTTGTTTCTGCGCGCGTCCCAGATGCTGTATGTAGAAATAGCGCAACGCCATGCCCGTAATAAGGCTACCCACTAACAGACTCCGCAGCACAAATAAGTAACCATCACCCACAAGCTCTGCTGGCAAAAACCATAACCAGAAAACACTGAACGCTAAAATCATGATTAAAATAAGCGCAAAACAAAAAGCTGCCTGCTGTTTGGTTGTCAAGGCAGATAAGCGCACACGCAATTGGCAGAGCACCGCAGCGGAACTTAAAATAATAAAATGCACAAACAAGGAGACAAAACCAAGTAACTCCCAATCCATGAGGATGGGTGCGCTGGCAATTAACGTCACAACTAAGGCCAGAAACTGCGCGGATATCAGTAACATCAAAACGCTATTAAGCGCACACAAATCTGGAATAAAGGCGGATCGGTAAAATTTATCTGAGGACCCTCGCTTCAGTGAGGAGCTTAACTTCGCTTTCATGTTATACTCGCCGCCGCCGAAATATCGAGAGAAAGTAGGTCTCTCAGGATACAAATAGCAACAGATGGTTAACCTCTCATTCCGTTTTAGTTTATTAGCGGCCTAGTCAGCCAGCAATGCATAATGGTTTAAGTTGAGTGTAGATGGGTAAAAGAACATGAGCAAAGATACAAATTCGACAAACCAATCTTGGGGTGGTCGATTCAGCGAACCAACCGACGAGTTTGTCGCACAGTTTACTGCCTCCGTAGACTTCGATCAGCGCCTCTATTATCACGATATTGCGGGCTCAATTGCGCATGCCACGATGCTCGCTAAAGTTGGCGTGTTGACTGATGAGGAAAAGCAGCAAATCGTGCAAGGTTTAAACGAGGTTCGCGAAGAAATTGAGGCGGGTGAATTTCAATGGTCTGTGGCCTTGGAAGATGTGCACATGAACATAGAAGCGCGCCTAACACAGAAAATTGGTCTTACCGGCAAGAAGCTCCACACAGGGCGCTCGCGAAATGATCAAGTAGCGACCGATATCCGCTTGTACCTGCGGGATGAGATTGATTTTATCGCAGACGAGATTACCCGCCTTCAACACGGTATCGCAGAACTGGCACAGCGTGAAGCAGACACTATCATGCCAGGCTTTACGCATCTACAAACCGCACAACCCGTTACGTTTGGCCATCATATCTTAGCTTGGAATGAGATGCTGCAACGTGATTACGAGCGGTTACTGGATTGTCGCGATCGGGTCAATGTGATGCCGCTTGGTGCCGCAGCGTTAGCCGGTACAACCTACCCCATTGACCGCGACTATACGGCTATGCTGCTTGGCTTTGATCGCCCCAGCTATAATTCACTCGATTCTGTCAGTGATCGCGACTTTGCCATTGAGTTCTGCGCATTCGCAAGCCTGCTCATGATGCATCTTTCGAGGGCATCCGAAGAGTTGATTCTCTGGGCCTCAGCTCAGTTTGATTTTATCGATTTGCCCGACCGATTTTGCACTGGCTCGTCCATTATGCCGCAAAAGAAAAATCCGGACGTGCCGGAACTGGTGCGGGGTAAAACGGGGCGCGTTACTGGACATTTATTATCATTGTTAATGCTCATGAAATCGCAACCGCTGGCTTACAATAAGGACAATCAAGAAGACAAGGAACCCCTATTTGATGTGCTTGATACCGTCAAAGATTGCTTGCGAGCATACGGTGATATGGTCCCAGCGTTGCAAGTGAAAGCTGAAAACATGCGTGAGGCGGCACGCAAAGGATTCTCTACGGCAACAGACTTAGCCGACTACCTGGTAGTCAATGGTGTCGCGTTTAGAGACGCGCATGAAATTGTAGGAAAAGCCGTTGCCTTCGGTATTGAACACAACAAAGATCTGTCTGATATGTCATTGGAAGAGCTTCGGCAGTTTAGTCTTATCATCAACAAAGACGTATTCGATGTACTCACGTTAGAAGGATCAGTAAGTGCGCGTAATCATCTAGGCGGTACCGCTCCCGTGCAAGTGCGTAAGGCAGCAAAGCGGGTACTGGACGAAATCAACTTTCGTATCAACTCAAACGTTCACTAAGCGCGCCCTTATCAGCCTCGTCAAAACAGATCGGCACTTAGCTGCCGCTCTGTTTTGACTGGTTTAATCTCAAGGCATAGAGAAATAGGCCTTTTCATTAAACTCGATGCACTAGACCTTCACAAGGCCGCTTTCCCGCGATTTCAGCGAGGGCATTATCGGCCCTATCGATTCCGATAAAGTTTTCATACCCAGATGCCTCAACGATTGACCTACCTTATTAAGCCGGCCCGAATCTTCAGCCCTTCATGACCGCAATTACTAAAGGAATAAACGTCGTTGTGAACGCGTTTTTCGCAAAAAGAATCACACCACTAAATCTTTTGCGTGTTGCCAGTACATGATTTTTATCCCAAATTGCGATAACGACCCAAACTGATTTTGATTAAGCACAATAAATACACAATTTTTGGAACGATCTTTGATAGAGCAGTTAAACTTAGTCCTTTCCATTTAAAAAGGTGGCAAACTTTGCCGGTTTTCTTAACATGCCTCACCCGCAAATAAGCAACGCAAGCAAACGCATCAAAAGGCCGCTCACCCCCGATTTCAGCGAGGGCGTTGATAGAAAACTGCTGATGCAGGTGCGTGATCGTTTTATGCAGATTAATAATGACCGTCTCGAAAAGACGCGCGATGGTTTGAGCATGCGGCATAACGATGTGCTCGCGATACTACCTTTGCTCTACCATATCAATCATCCACTTATGCCTGGCTATGTTGGGAAAGAAACTCCGCATGGCTTAGCGAAATACGAGCCTGAAAAATACATTCTCGACATTGCCAAAAGCTTTAGCCGGACCTTTCGCTTTCGCAAAGACAAACGCGCTAAACAGCACCTTCAATCCCTTTTTATGATGGGTAGCACCGGCACACTGGCGCACTCAGAATCAAGTGATATAGATTTATGGCTATGCGTCGAACCAGATCTTGCACCAGACAGCCTCGAACGCCTGCAACAAAAGGCGAAAGGCGTTGACCAATGGGCACTCGAACAGGGCCTTGAAGTGCATACCTTTATAATGAGTGCGGCAGGATTTAAAGGCGGTGAATCGGCGCCCAAAATGGATGCAGAGAGCAGTGGTTCAGCTCAACATTATCTACTTTTGGACGAGTTCTATCGTACTGCAATTTTACTCGCTGGACGTTACCCCTTGTGGTGGTTAATCCCCCCAGCATTGGAGTTAGATTATGATCAATATACCGATTTATTGCTGTCTAGACGCTTTATAAAAGAAGCGGACGTGATTGACTTCGGTACCACCGCGCACATCCCGAAGAGTGAATTGATCGGTGCTGGCTTATGGCAACTATACAAAGGCCTGGACTCACCCTATAAATCAGTTCTAAAGCTTTTACTGGCCGAACTTTATGCGCAGGAATTACCAGATAGACCCTGCCTAAGCATCGAATTCAAAGAGGCCGTCTACAACGATGAACTCAGCGTTGAGCAACTCGACCCCTATCTCAGGCTTTACCACCGACTCGAAAATTATCTGAGTGCTATTCAGGCAAAGGACCGACTGCAATTAATTCGTAAGAGCTTTTATCTAAAGGTAAACAAGCGATTGAGCCGGCGTCCGGCTGGATACAGACCGTCTTGGCAGCGCTTAGTTTTGAGCAAGCTCGTACAATCGTGGGACTGGTCCGAAAACGATCTACGGCACCTCGATGATCGCATGAATTGGAAAATCGATCAGGTTATCATCGAGCGACAAGCCTTGCTTAATGAACTTACGCACTCCTATCGTTTTCTGGCGGCTTACGCGCGTGAACATAAAATTAGCTCATCCATTACCAAAACCGACCTTAATTTACTGGGCCGTAAACTCTATGCCACTTTTCAACGAAAAGCGGGCAAGATTGAACGTATTAATCCAGGGATTGCGCCCAATTTATGGGAAGAGAATCTCGCTATTCATCATGCCAGCAGCCAAACATTTCAAACCGATAAAAACGCGTGGCTCTTGTACCGCAATCTAGCCGCCGCCAGTGATGCTTCGTTTAGCACGCCTTTGCGTAAAGCCACGAGCCTTATTGAGCTCATTGCATGGCTCTATTTTAATGGCGTAATCAGCCGTACAACTCGTCTCAGTGTTGTACCAGGCGATACTCAACTCAGCGTAGTTGAAACCCAAAACGTCATTAATGCGCTTGCGCAAAGTTTTCCGATGCCTTTGCCAGCCATATCGCAACAACGCTACATTGATGCGGCGTATGTTGAGCGCATTTTATTGATTGTAAATATTGGTATCGACCCCCTTCAAGATACGCTAGAGGAGGGTTTGCACCGTGTCAGTGATCGGACCGACTCTTTTGGTTACAGCGCACAACGCTTTAACCTGGTAAAAACGATTGATCAGGTAGTTCTCAATTCATGGGGCGAAGTCTCTGCTGTACGCTATGAAGTGGGTGAAACCCTCATGCAAAATCTCCAAGCCTATTTGCAGCTTTGCCTTGAGCAACAAGACGAAAAAATGGCCTCCTTGCAAGTAAAATGTTTTTCAGCACAACGTGCTGACGCCATCGCGCGGCGCGTAAATGCATTATTCGAATCCGTGCGCGACGCTTTTTTTAACGACCCGAGTATTCGAAATGGTCGCTACCTTGTGGGGATTGCGACGCAATACTTTCTAATTCAGCGAAGTGACGACCAATTTCGCTACGCGACACTCGCCTCCCATGAACAGGCGTTAGCAGAACTGGCGCTTACAGAACATGTTTTTTCACCCATCAGCCTTGACCCCTATTCATTCGAAGAAGAGCATTTTCTCAAAGCAATGCTCCCCCAAAATAAGGCCCATGTGATTCAAATTTTCTACATAACGCGCGATACCTTCTTTGAACTATGCGTGCTCGATGAATGCGGCAGCATGATGCAGTTTACCCTGCCGTTAGAAGACGAAAGTATGCTGCAATATGGCTTGTACAACTATTTGAGCTGCATTGTCGAACGTCGGCAGCTCAGCGAATCACTGCATGGCGATATGCAGGTACCCAATATAGAAATAAATTGCGTTAAACCAATACGCAATGAAAAGTTTAAAATTGAACTCTGCACGCGTATTCCCATCGTTGCCATTGCTGAAGTGCAAGCGATCGGGTTCTTTGATGGTGATGCTATTCATTATGATTTACACCTACCGAATCAGGATTTCCCTTTCCATGAATATGGCGACCAGCAAATCCCTGCCTTGAAACACTATCTGAAAAGCCAAACTATCGACATAACCAAACGCCCACTAAAATTGGCTGGACTTAGCTTTCCGACTGATCCAATGCGAATTCGAAGTCAAGGCAATCAACGTTACGGCACGCTCGATTATCTGCGTCTTTATCAGCAGCATGAAACGGCCTTTCATTGACGCTGAAACTTAGTCGTTTTTATTTCGCTCAAAGGCTATAATCTCAGCCAATCTGAGGTAAGCCACGCGCTTACCGTAACAAAAATGAGGACGATAGTGTGCGCTTGGCATACCCCTGGGGTCTGTATCTAATTACCGCCTGTTTATTGCTCAGTGCTTGCGGCCAGAAAGGCGACCTGTACATACCGACTGATTCGCAGGCTGAGAGCGGCCAACAAGCTGAAGAAACACACGATGAAACCTCCCCTGTAAAAGCCGAGTAAAGGCGAACGAAAAAGTAGTAGCATTCATGGAATATTTTTCTTATCAACAGCGCGGTTTGTGTGCTGAGCAAGTGTTGCTTGCAGACATCGCCAAACAATATGGCACGCCGTGCTATGTTTATTCAAAAGCGGCTTTCGAGAATCATTACCTAGCCTATGCGCAGGCCTTTGGGAGTACCGAACATTTAATTTGTTATGCCGTAAAAGCCAACTCAAACCTCGCCGTTCTCAGCGTACTTGCGAAACTTGGTTCGGGCTTCGATATCGTTTCAATCGGCGAGCTAGAGCGCGTGCTGCAAGCGGGCGGGCAACCCAACAAAGTTGTGTTTTCAGGTGTGGGTAAACAAACGCATGAAATGCGGCGCGCCTTAGAAGTCGGGGTTCACTGTTTTAATGTCGAATCTGAAGCAGAATTGCACCGTTTGAATGAAGTAGCGCTCGCAATGGGTAAAGTTGCGCCGGTGTCATTGCGCGTTAATCCAGATGTAGATGCGGGGACCCACCCCTACATTTCTACCGGGTTGAAAGACAATAAGTTCGGCGTCGCGATTGAGTCGGCAGAAAGCATTTACAAACTCGCAGATAATATGCAAGGCCTAACGATTATTGGTGTCGATTGCCATATCGGTTCTCAGCTCACAGAGGTTCAACCTTTTATTGACGCCCTAGACCGAGTGCTATTACTCGTCGATCGTTTATCTGAAATTGGCATCAAGCTGAAGCATATTGATATTGGCGGTGGCCTAGGTGTGCGGTATCAATCAGAGCAGCCGCCTGCCGCTGATGAATACCTTGGCAAGGTGCTTGAACGTCTCAAAGGCTACGAACTCGGTATTGTGATTGAACCTGGCCGCTCAATTGCGGCGAATGCAGGGGTCTTATTAACGCAAGTTGAGTTCCTTAAAACACATGAAGACAAACACTTCGCAATCGTTGATGCAGCGATGAATGATTTATTGCGCCCGTCCCTTTATGGCGCTTGGCAGGACATTATCCCCTTGCAACCACGCAAAGGCGAAGGCCAGTCGTTCGATATTGTTGGCCCCGTCTGTGAAACCGGTGATTTTTTAGGGAAAGAGCGCAAGCTTGTGCTTGAAGCAGGTGATCTGCTCGCAGTCTGTTCAGCTGGCGCTTACGGCTTTGCTATGAGCTCTAACTATAACTCGCGCAATCGAGCCGCTGAAATATTGGTGGACGGTGACACGACATTCTTAGCTCGGCGGCGTGAAACATTTGAAGATCAAATCGCGCAAGAACAAGTATTTCCGGGGTAAAGGGCAACGAGATGATTGTTGAATTTACAAAGATGCATGGCTTAGGTAATGACTTCATGGTTGTAGACATGATCAGCCAACATGCCCATTTACGTGCAGAACAAATTAAGCGCCTATCTGATCGCCGCACTGGGATTGGATTTGATCAACTATTACTCGTGGAACCACCCAGCAAACCAGATATGGACTTCAAATACCGTATTTTTAATGCCGATGGTTCAGAAGTTGAACAATGCGGTAATGGGGCACGTTGCTTTGCTGTCTTCGTAACAGACCAAGGCCTGACGGATAAAAATGTCATCAAGGTTGAGACGGCAAATTCGGATATCGAATTACGCATCAAAGATGATGGCCGCGTACTGGTTGATATGAATACCCCACGACTAGAGCCCTCGCAGGTACCCTTTATCGCAGCGCAGGCAGACACGGTGTATGCTGTTGAAGTAGACGGTGAGGTGCTAAAGGTCTCGGCTATTTCAATGGGCAACCCGCATGCCGTATTAATGGTCGACGATGTCGCCGAAGCACCTATTGAGCGCTTGGGACCGAAACTTGAGCAACACCCCCACTTCCCTGAGAAAACCAATGTGGGTTTTATGGAAGTCGTACACCGCCGCTTCATTAAATTGCGGGTATTCGAGCGGGGTGCCGGAGAAACGATGGCGTGTGGCACCGGTGCCTGTGCCGCCGTTGTGGCAGGAATCCAACGCGGAGCGCTAGATAGCCCTGTCGAGGTAAAGCTACCCGGTGGTAATTTAAATATCTCTTGGGACGGTCCCGGGCATAATTTAATGATGGAAGGCCCTGCTATGAGTATTTATCAGGGTAAAATTCGAGTTTAATTGCGCCAGCGATGCATCACCTAAAATAATTAAGAAGTTTATAACCATGAGCAAACAAGCACCCACCACCGAGCAAACAAACCTTAATGAAGACCAAGTTGTTGACTATTTACGTCAACATACAACCTTCTTCATCAAGCATGATTACCTTCTTAATGAGTTAACCCTGCCGCATGCCAGCGGCAAAGCCATTTCATTGAGTGAGCGCCAAGTTCAGGTATTTCGTGAACATCGCGATGCACTGCAAACTCAACTAGATGAGCTGATGCAGGCCGCTCACGAAAATGATGCCCATTTCAAGACAAGCAAACACTTACTGCTCAACCTACTTGAAATAAAAGACTTAAACGAAATTGAATATGTAGTGAAAGAGACGTTTAAAAATGATGTTAATATCGATTTTTCAAGCATCGTCATTATTGGTGCACCAACCGATTATCCGCTTGCCGATTTAAATGTTGTGCCGGTAAGTGAAGCGAAAGCCGCGCTCGGCAAATTAATGGATGCGTCGAAAGCGGTATGTGGACGATTTACTGAAGCTCAGCTGCAGTGTTTGTTTCCTAGTCACGCACACGAGGTCGGGTCAGCAGCAATTATTCCGCTTCGCCATGGCGAATTACTAGGACTTTTTTGCTTAGCCAGCAAAAATGAAGCGCATTTCAATTCATCAATGGGCTCCTTGTTTTTAAGCTATATCAGCGATTTTATAAGCCGCCTGCTACCCGATCTATTATTAAACGCGCGGCGTTCGCGGGTTGTGGAAGAGGTGCCCTCGTTGCTTGAATAGCAGCTAGTGCTTTTCAAGCAAAAATACGCTAGTTACCGCAGAGCACCCTTCGCTTGCTCTGCATACCCCGCTATAAGTAATAGTAAATCAAACCTCGTCACCCACTCTGCCCTAAAGATTTCCAAAGCAATGCGGAAAATACAGCAACTCATGTCTATACTCAGTTTAGGCCGGCAGGACAATGAGGTCATGCGCCACTGCAACACCAGAGCATAGTTTAAAAGCTAACGTAACCGCATAAGCGAGAGAACAGTCGGAATGAGCGCAAAGGAACAAGCCGCAAAAACGCAACGAGATTGGCGCGAACGCTACAATGAGCGTAGTCAAGAACTCGAGAAGCTCGAAGAACGCTATGATGAACATACCGATCTACTGCAACGCCTCGTAACACGCATATCCCTCAATGAAGACCCTGAAGATAAAGAATTCCACCGTGCGGTCACCAGTTTGCGGCGCAAACTAAAGGGTAACAAAACACCATTAGACGAATTAACTGAAGGCTTGGGCGAGCTTGATAAAATTTTGCTCGCGCAAGATGAAGATCGCCCGCATGCATCAGACAGCAAGCGGCCTAAGAGTAAAGACGAGAAGGAGGGGTTTTGGTCGCGTATCTTTAGCGGTAAGCAGGACGAGGAGGCAGTAAGCCAGGAAGACAAGTCAACATTAGCCAGTTCACCCACTGCTGGCGCACATGAAGTATCAGAAAACAGTGACACACCAAGCTCGCCGGCTCATCCGAAGCTTGAAATAGATAACCCAGAGCAGGCGCCTGGGTACGGTATTATTGCAGATCGAATCGGTATCACCCTCAACAACTTATTAAATCAACTCAGCTTTCCAGAAATCGCATCGAGAAAGGCTGAGCGACTAAGAACACGCATTGCGAAACGAATCAACTGGTATGAACTGCCACCAACACTTGAAGACCTATCTGCCCTGATTATTTCAGTGGTTGGCAAGGGACAGAGAGAATTTGATACGTTTCTATCTTCTCTGAACGAACAACTTAAGCAAATAAATACATTTTTTGAGCATCAAGAAGATCATGATGAATCTTGGCTTGCTCTAAACCAAAATTTTGGCGAACTAATCAAACAGCAGAGCGAATCACTCGAAAATGTGTCACGAGATACCGATGATATCGACAACATCAAACGTTCGATCGTAACCTACGTAGAAGAGATTTCGATTGCGACCGCCGATGTACTTAAGAAGGGACAGCGCTTATCAGAGGCAAACAAACCTCAGTTACAGAAGCTACAAAAGCGCTTAGATAGCTTAGAGAAAGAAAGCGATGGACTGCGTAATATGCTCAAGGAGGAGCGCAGCCGCGCACTCACAGATGTACTCACCGGGTTACCTAATCGCGAGTCTTTTGACGAACGCATCCAAATGGAACTGGACCGCTTTGAACGATATGGCGAAAAGGGCTTGTTAGTGATTGGCGATATCGATCATTT
>CAJWAD010000078.1 GCA_913020245.1 uncultured Oleiphilus sp. | reverse complement strand
GACGAAGACTCGCCTTGTTATCAGTGTTTGTATCCTGAGTCGGGTAACGAAGAACTCAATTGCTCTCAATCAGGCGTTATGGCGCCCTTAGTTGGCGTTATTGGGGCCATGCAGGCACTCGAGGCGATTAAACTGTTGGCCGGTATTGGTGAGCGCTCGGTAGGTAAGTTACTCATTTTTGATGCCATGAACATGGAATGGCGCCGCCTGAAGCTTGGCAAAGACGCGAGCTGCCGATGTTGTGCGAGCGCGTGAGCGCATTGCTAAGCAAGGCCTCTGCTTCTTGAGAATTTTTCACCATTGAAAATCGCATTGCGCTACACTACCCGTATGGCACGGTTTGTATCGATATTTTCAATCTACACTTAACAGCAGACAGACCAACTAAAATGAGTTTTTCAAGCAAAGTGATTGCGCCGTTTAATGCGATAGTAGGCTCAGCTGTTGTTCAACACCTGCTGCGTGCTGCGGATCGTTTTGATGATCGCATGGGTAGCCAGTTTGGCGCAGCCATTACCTACTTTTCTTTTCTTTCGTTAATTCCAATATTAATGGTGCTCTTCGCCGCAGCTGGCTTTGTGCTCGCCTCCAATGAAGCCTTATTAACCGATTTAATAAGTAAAATTGTCGAGAGCGTCTCAGACCCAAATTTAGCGAGTACGCTGGAGAAAACCGTGCAAACAGCGGTGAGCCAGCGCACAACCGTCGGCTTAACGGGCCTTGCGATTGCGGCGTATTCGGGAGTCAGTTGGATGGGTAATTTACGCAAAGCCGTACGCGCCTTAACGCGCGATGTGTGGGAGCGCCGTCCAGATGAAAAAGACAACTTTTTCGTACAAGCCCTCAAAGATCTATTAGCACTCGCAGGATTGATAACAGCATTATTATTTACAGTTTTTCTTACCTCTATTGCGGGTGCGGCGCAACAAAGCGTTGTCAGTATTTTGGGCTTATCAGAAGTAGCGTGGCTCGCGCCAGTGATGACTATTACCGCCCTAAGCATTTCTATTTTCGCGAATTATTTAATGTTCTTGTGGATCTACTGGACCTTACCGAAACGAAAATTCCATCGAGGGGCGTTAATTAAAGGCACGCTGCTCGCTGCGATTGGCTTTGAGGCCATTAAATTTGCTATGACCTACCTGCTGCCACAACTTGCAAGCTCCCCTTCCGGTGCAGCTTTTGGCTCCATTATTGGCTTGATGGCCTTCTTCTATTTCTTTGCACGGCTCACATTGTTCTGCGCAGCTTGGATTGCGACCGCCGCAGAAAATGAAACCCTCGGCAGTACCTTGCACAACTGAGAATGATTACATTGGCCTGTGGCTTCAAAGGATCGCTGCAAAACACTCTTAAAACTACTCTGTCGACGTATCATAACTCAGACTTTTCGCGGTCTGGCGTTTGCTTGCTTTGCCATTGAGTCAAGCTCTTCTTGTGTATGCTCGGACAAGTCAGTCTTACTAGAAAAGCACTGTCTGAGAAGTCTGTTTATATTCTCAATGCTTGTTTTTTGCTTCGGACTTTAGCCACAGAAATAGAGATTAATGTCTGTGGCTAAAGTATTGACCTTAATAAAGGTCATTTAAATAAAGGTTTTTTGACAGATTAAATGTTTTTCTAATGAGCATATAAATTTATACAGAACCATCACTACGTGGGCTTTTGGGCACTTGGTATGCCTAACCGTAATCGTCTTAAGGTTTAGATCCATATTCTTGAACTCTTCCCAATGTGCTCTCTGACACACGCAGGCAAGAGCTTTAACGCATAACTTATAGAGTGTGTTGGCCCGAATCGTGCGGTACTTGGCCTTTCCGGTTGCAACAACACACTGTGTGCGCTAGCCGCATTCAGGTTTTTAACAAGCAAGCAGATTTGAAGTGCAAACATCGCTGCCGTTTCGTAACAAACTATCTTCCGATACCTCAATAAAAATGCAAAAAGTGCCATTGTAAAAAATCACAAGACTACCCAAGTGGGTAGGTTATTACTTTGTAAATCTTTGTTAACGTAAATAGGTTACAAGCATTATTGTGCAACTTGACGAATTTCAAAGGCGAGAAGCAAGTGAACAGGGATCTTGATATCAAATAAAAATAGAGGTCAATGTAATGCCGAAATGTATATTCCAAAAAACGACAAGAAGGGAGTATCTACCCCTTACAAAAGAACAAGTGCAAACAAATAGGTCACCAGATAGAAAATGGTCTGTGGTCAAATCGCTTCTCGTGCTCTCAATTATGAGTCAAAGCCAAGCCTATGCACATCATGAGGGTGGTAATGGTGCTGACTCGGCGTTTGAGGAACAGCTTGCTGCGGCGAGAGCTAGAAGTATCGTCTCATGTTACTCGGAAATGTCTCAGGAGGCCTATGATCCTTATGAGGGAGGCGCAACACTCTGCGCCGATACTGGTAGCGGTCTTATTTCTCGCGACACTCGCAACTTCATGGGTACCTGGCATGTGCTGCAAAAGCCGGATAACTACGAAGAATTTTTGCGGTTCTGGCAGCGCACCTCGCCGGACGGTAAACGTCGCGAGCTCGCTATCGCGAACCGGGGATCGGCATCAGGTGGAGATTGGCTGCGCGACTTTCAATCGGGGACTCCAGCAGTACGTCCCAAGAACAATGCAATCAGCGATATGGCAAGCAATCCTCAAATACCCAATATAATGCTTGGTAAATTCGAACCCGGGTTTCACAATCGCACGATGAATATTGCACCATATATCGCACCGTATCTTGAAGAGCTTGAAGATTGGCAGAGTAGGGACTCGGAGCGAAGGATTGGCGTTAAGGTCGTCGGTCATAGCCTAGGTGCCGCGATCTCCACCCAAGTTGGCACCTACGTGGCCAATCGCTACTGGACCCGTGCCGATAGGGATGTAGAGATTATTGCGTACAGCAGCCCGAAGGCGACGTCCAAAACGATGGCAGCAGCCATTCGCAACGCGGCGGCTTCTTGTAACTTTAACGTGCACGTCTTTAACAATTCAAAAGATGCCGTTACCGCTGCTCCGCCTTTAGCGGCTCAGATATACGGCGATACGCACGTTGATATTGATCCGCCAGAGCATTGTAAATATTCGGGTGGCTACACTGCTAGCGTTGGTGCGCAAGGTGGGTATTTCAAAAAAACCACCGGTGTTGTGGGCTATGTTAAGCAGCGTGCTACGGATCTGACCGGTGTGACTTTTGCACTTAACCGTCATGGTCTGCCTCAGTGGACACTGGGTGATCCAGACGAGCACCTAACAATAACGGGTGATGCAATTGCAGCATCATGGTTTCCGCATCATGAGTTGGGAGCCGAGAATCCGACGGCTATTGCGCGGCGTTTAGGTTCCACCGAGGGCACCTTTATTGCCAGTCTTCTCGGCCATCACGGTAAATACGTGAAAGCAAAGAAAAAAGGCGGTAGCGATGTAATGGCGGATACCCTCAAAACTAGAACGAACGCGAGATTTCGATTCGTACCCGATAACCATGACTGCGTGCGCCACGGAACGCCCGTTACAATCAGCACGATCGACTCTACGCGACACTTTCTACGTGCGGTCAATGGCAATGTCGACGCCCGTATTCTGGGTACGATCGACTCCGATGACTCAATGGGCTTCACGGTTATCAACCATACGTCTCGCAACGGTTGTATCAAAGAAAACGATCAGATCTCGTTGCAAGCCTATGACGGTCGCCATGTTGTGGCGGAGCCTGATGGCCGCTTATTAGCGAATCGCGATAATATCGGTGCTTGGGAAAAGTTCCGTATCAAGAAACTGAGGGGTGCGACTGACATGGAAGACTATAACCTAGATCTTGGCGGGGGTGGAGAAGGCCGTGTTGTATCGCTGGAGGCGCAGCATCCAGTACACAACAATGGTGTTTTTTACAATCTTGGCCATGGTGAGGGTGTTCCGGTCTTCGGTTCCAACAACAGCTATAAACACTTTTCACTGCAGGATGGCTGGGTACTCTATTACTACGAGGGTAATAATTATTCCGGAGAGCGTTACTGTTACGATAGCACCAGTGGGACGGTACCATCGTCGATTCGCTATCGCATCAATTCGGCGAGAGTCTACGTGGGAGAAGGGTGTTATGACTGAGTGAGGAGGTAAACATCGTTTTCTTTTGAAAAATCGGCGAGGTTGCCATTGCGCAGGCTCGTCGGTTTTTTGTAGGCGCATGATAAATATGTGAACGATTGTTTTTAAAGGAGATGGCATCATCTCAAATGAAGATAAAGGAAGAGACAAATAACTCTAACATTAAGAAAACTCGCCAAAGATTGGTTTAATCGTCTTTCAAACCTACCGCTTACTTACAGGTAAAAAACCGCTTGCATGTTGGTGATGTTTTAAGGCCTAGTTTCGTGGCTGAGACAATTAAGACTTCAGTTCAAACCTAAGATCCGCCTCGCTTAGAATTCAGGTCACAAAACCGATGAGCAAGGCAACAATTCTGGGCTCAACCCTCTAGTTGCTCTGATCGCGGCGGTAACGCAGAGCGGCCGTATAAGATTGCGGCTACTTCAGGGCGTTGATGCGATTACGCCCCTCATCTTTTGCTTGATAAAGCGCTTTATCTACTAGGTTAAGCATGTCGTCAAATTTTTCATGTTCATTGCGACGTTGCACGACACCAATGCTGAGGGTGATAAAAATATCATCGCCCCAATCACCTGAAATACCATGCGTTAACTGATAAACACGAATCCGCTCGGCAATCACGTTTGCTTCGTTTAAAAAGGTGTTGGGGAGTAGAATAGCGAATTCTTCTCCACCCATTCTGGCGACAATATCGTGGTCTCGCACCATTTTTTTAAAGTTATTCGCGGTTTCGATTAACACACGGTCCCCCACAGGGTGCCCGTAGGAGTCGTTAATTTTCTTAAAGTAATCGATATCAATTGAGATGATCGACAGCGGCGAGTTATAGCGTTTCGCACGGTTAAATTCTTTGTTTGATTGCTCTTCAAATATTCTGCGATTGTTAAGCCCGGTTAAATGGTCTAACACAGCAAGCTTTTCGAAGGATTCCTTCAAGTTGTAGAGTTCTGTTACATCGGTTGAAAAACCAATCAAGGCTTGTTGGCCGCTCTCTAGCTCAAATGGAATTTTTACACTTTGATAGTGTAGTTTTTGGTCATCCTCCTCAATCACTTCATGAACAACAGTCTTCTCATTACGCTCGAACACTTGCTTGTCTGATTGCCAAAAATGATCGGCGGTTTCTTTAGGCAGTACCTTTGAATCTAGCTTGCCTGCAATAAAGTCGGCTTCGTAGCCAAATAAGTCGGCAACCTTGTTGTTCACGTAAAGAAAGTTTCGATCTTTGTCTTTCATATAAACAAAGGCGTCAACGTTGTTGAGTACAATATTTAATAGTTGTTCTTTTTTTTGTAGATCTTTTTGTAGTGTTTTAAGTTCAGTAATGTCTGTTGATATACCATAAAGGCCAATAAGCTCGCCGCTATCATCATAAAGGGGTGATTTCGTGCTTTTATAGCAGCGCGTCGAATTTAGCGCTTTCACGAAGTTTTCTTCTTCCGATTCAATTGTGATTTGTTTTGATAATACGTCTTGATCGTTTTCTTTCAGTGCTTGGTAGTGCGTTAAATCAAAAAACTCGCTGTCATCTTTGCCTAGTATTTCTTCTGGCGGCAGTTCGAAGAGTTCCGCGACTTTTTGGTTGACATAGATATATTTACCTTCGCAGTTTTTGACATAAATATAGGCGTTAACATTGTTGAGGAGCGAGTCGAGCATGAATACCTGCTTGCTGGTGGTTATTGATTGGCGCAGGCGGGAAACAATTTATGTTTGTATAAGCGAGGCCTTATCCTAGTTGACCATAGTATGGACAAAGAATAGAAAACTGGCCAATCTTGAATGTATAAAATTTATTCGCTCGCTGACCGCGTTGATTCATGCATGTCCAAGCCTGCTGATGCATGCTTTTGTGCGGCAGTGCCTAGCGCAGTTGAGGGCTGATTCATTATCTCGATAGGTATGGTGAACGATGTGAATCGCAGACGATAAAAAGGGCGAGTTCTTTTATCTTAAGAAATCGCCCTTTTGATATGGCGTTGTTCAGTTAATACCTTGCGGGGTATTAGTCTGAAAAGTTAGCGGCCACATAATCTGCCAATCTTGAACGCTCCACGCTTTTAAGCGTGATATGGGCGTAATGCTCCCAATTTCGCATACGATCAATGGCAAAGCTGAATCCGCTCGTCGATGCGCTAAGATACGGGGTGTCTATTTGCTTTAGATTACCAATCGCGACAACTTTAGTGCCCGGGCCGGCTCTTGAAATTAGGCCATGCATCTGCGCGGCGGTCAGGTTTTGTGCTTCATCAATGAGGAAGAATTTATCCGAAAAGCTGCGGCCCCTCATAAAACTTGAGCTTTTTATTTTGACCCGATTCTTTAAAAACTCTACGCCTGACTTGCGTTCAAAATCGTTGCCCTCTGAGCTCGCACTCAATGTTTCAAGGGCATCAGTAATGGCGCCCATCCAAGGTTCAATTTTCGCTTCTTCCTCGCCCGGTAGAAAGCCTATGTCTTCACCCATGGGCACGGTAGCCCGAGTGACGATTATTTCGTCATAAAACTTGTCTTCATAGATAAGCTGCAACGCCGCCGCAAGTGTAAGCAGGGTTTTGCCTGTGCCGGCATCGCCTGCGATCGTCACAAAATCAATCTCCGGATCGGTCAGTATAGATAGGGCATAATTCTGTTCTTTGTTGCGTGCTTGAATGCCCCAGCAGTGATATTGATTTTCAAAGTCTGGCAGCATTTCGATCAAGGCGGTATTACCGTCAAGGCTGCGCAATATACCCCGAAAATTCTTGTTCGCGCTCGAATCCGAATAAATATGCGTATTGATCGGCCAGTTTCCAACCCAAGGGGCGGTAATACGGTAGGTGATAATCGTGCCCACATCAGGTGAATCTTCACGATCAATCTTGATATCAACGTCGGGCGTTTCCCACATGCTATCGGTGATTTCGATTTGACCACCGAATAGGGTTTCATCACCAACATTTGCGACCTGATCGTTGCGATAGTCTTCCGATACGATGCCCTGCACGCAGGCTTTAATGCGCATGTTAATGTCTTTGGTAACCAGTACGACGGATAAGTCGTGTGCTTTATTTTCCTCGCACAGGTGTTTGGTGACCTCTATGATTTCGTTGTCGGCGATGGCTTGGCGGTCTTTTTCAAAGGTCTGAAAAATGAGCTGTCCGCCGCTTGAGAGCCGAATACCTTTGCCCAGTTGATCGATATCCGCACCAGAGAGCGCCTCATCTAAATATCGGTGGGCTTGGCGCGCATTGCGGGCCGTATCATTTTGGCCTCGCTTATGGCTGTCTAACTCTTCGAGAACCCTTAGCGGAATAAATATAGCATGTTCTTCGAACTTATAGATCGACTCTGGCTCATGGAGCAGCACGTTGGTGTCGAGCACGTAGATTTTGTTGTCACTTGAGTTTGATGTTTTTACCATAAAATTATCCTAATGCTTATGATTCGGTGACGATAGTTGTGCTTGCAGGGCGTCCTTTTAGCTTGTGGTTAAAAAAATGGGTGTTACGGCAGTTTCTCGACAATAACGGTTAACAGGTCATAAGTAGTTATAATACCGGTCACCGACGTATCGTTTTTAACGAATACTCGGTGCAAGTGCTCTTTCATCATCAGTTGCGATACTTCTTTGATTGGGGTGTCTTCGTCAACTGAGAATAAAATGGGTGTCATAATATCGCGCACTTCAACCGGAAGCTTGGCCAGGCCCTCAAAAATCATCATGCGCAGACGACGCGCCTCTTTTAATTCCTCTTCATTCATCTGGGTTTCATATTCAGAGGAGGCGGCTTCAAAATGAAACTCGGCGATATCTCGTAAGGTAGCGATACCAATAATTTCGCCTGCTTCGTTTGCCACGGGGCTGCCATTTAAGTCATTTTTAGAGAGGAAGTTAGAGAATTTTTGCATCGTCCACGATTGCGGTACCGACTTTATATGCGGTGTCATGATATTTTTAGCGAGTAGAGTGGTGTGGGTCATTCGTTTACCTTGTTATTCGGGTGAGCGCGTCCTGTGCAATACGCTTGAAGCAAGTGTACTGTTTTTTTATGACGTTTATTTGATCTGGTCGGAAATGCCCAATTATTTTAATTTTTATTTGCGCAAACAGGGGGGGTATCGATGCCAATGTTGCAGCGAACCTTTCGTGTGAGGTATGCGCCAAGCCGTGGTGGGTTTGGCGCATGATGTCAGTCTTACGGTGAGACACAGAGCTCCTTTCGGATAATACTCAGGCTCGCGAACGCTTGCTTGCCCGAGGATGTTTACTCGGGCAAGGTAACGTTTAACTCCAGCACTGAGCAATTGTCGTTTTTATCAAGTTGCACTTGCACTTGATCTTGGTTGATCGAGACATACTTGCGGATAACCTCTAATATTTCTTTTTGAAGATTAGGCAAATAGTCGGGTTGATCACGCTTGCCGCGCTCGTGCGCTACAATAATTTGTAGGCGTTCTTTCGCAATAGAGGCGGTATTTTTTTTCGTGCTTTTAAAATAATCTAGAAAACTCATGCGGTTGCCGACCCCTTAAACATGCGTTTGAAAAAGCCTTTCTTTTCAATATTTAAAAAGCGATGAGGCACATCGTTTCCGAGTAGGCGATCTACGGCGTCGTTATACGCCTTGCCTGCATCGCTTTCATGGTTATGAATAACCGGAACACCAGAATTTGACGAGCTCAAGACATCAGGTGATTCGGGGATCACGCCGAGCAATTTGATAGCCAAGATATCTTTCACATCATCGACGCCCAACATCTCACCATTTTCAACACGCACCGGGTTGTAACGCGTGAGTAAAAGATGCTCTTTTACCGGTTCTTCGCCGAGTTCTGCGCGCCGCGATTTACTTTGCAAAATACCTAGAATTCGGTCTGAATCGCGCACGGAGGATACTTCGGGGTTGGTAACGATAATGGCTTCGTCTGCAAAATACAGCGCCATTTGTGCGCCATGCTCGATGCCTGCCGGCGAATCACAGATGATAAAATCAAATCGTTGCGACAATTCATTAAGTACTTGTTCTACACCTTCTTTGCTTAACGCATCTTTATCGCGTGTTTGTGACGCCGGCAGTATGTAGAGATTTTCATTATATTTGTCTTTGATTAAGGCCTGATTAAGGGTTGCTTCGCCGTTGATGACATTCACAAAATCATAAACAACGCGGCGCTCACAGTTCATCACCAAATCGAGATTACGAAGCCCTACGTCGAAATCGATAACAACCGTTTTATTACCTTTGACGGCTAAGCCTGAAGAGATTGAAGCGCTACTGGTTGTTTTACCAACACCGCCTTTACCAGATGTAATTACAATGATTTTTGCCAATGTACTATTCCCATTCCCATGTTGCGATACGCTGTTGCGGCTTTAATTGCGCAGACAGCGGCGGTGCTCTTAATTTGAGCGCGGGCGTTTTACGCCTCTTGTTTATGTCTTGTGTACACGCATCAGCATGTTTTTTTTAAAACGCTAACTTTTTAAAATGCAGTTGATCTTTGTCTAGATAAACTTGTGTGGCCTGACCTAGGATGTGTTTATCAATATCTTCACTAATTTTATATTGTCCAGCAATGGACACGAGTTCAGCCGACATGCGATGACAAAAAATACGCGCCTTGGTGTTGCCCTTTACGCCAGCGAGTGCTCTGCCGCGCAAGGTGCCATACACATGAATATTCCCATCGGCTAAAATCTCAGCACCCGCACTGACAGATGCCATAATGATTAAATCACCGCCTGCCGCGTAGACTTGTTGCCCCGAGCGAACCGGCTGATGAATTAGTTTGCTTGTTTGTGGAACGGTTTCAACCGAATTTGTCAGGGTTGGCGCATTTACTTGCGAGGCCTCATGTGTGT
The DNA here is from genome assembly GCA_913020245.1 of uncultured Oleiphilus sp. Taxonomy (GTDB): domain Bacteria; phylum Pseudomonadota; class Gammaproteobacteria; order Pseudomonadales; family Oleiphilaceae; genus PZPK01. Next base: position 361 of record CAJWAD010000078.1, on the reverse strand, counting down.
CTGCTAGCTGCGTTGTCGTTTCAGACGAAGTCTGTTTGTTGGTTTTTTCAGGGTTTGTCGTCGCGTCACTTATGGCTTCGGTTGCTGGCTCTGTTGTCGTGTGATTGCTTGTGCTTTTTTGCTTTTGTTTTGCTAGTACGCCGAGGCCCGATGCTTTTGCTTGGGCCTGCAGCCCTTCGTTGCCGCCGCGAATGGCGACCGCTTTTATAGAGAACTGCGCGCAAATAGTGGTTAGCTGATCAAAATTTATTGCACTCTTGTCATTGAATTTTTCGAGACCGATTACAACGGGTAGGTTTTCGAAAAAATCAGGGGCTTGCGCGGTTTTGGCCGCCAGTTCTGCTTTAAATTTTTCGCTCGT
>CAJWAD010000077.1 GCA_913020245.1 uncultured Oleiphilus sp. | reverse complement strand
GCTTGTCCGTTCAATGCCACCGCGGTGACTTGCTGCGCCAATTGGGACGTCATACTCAGGGAGGCTCGTTCAGCGCCATGACGCGCATCGACATGACCTATTTCATGCCCAATTACTGCAGCGAGTTGATCGGCGGTTTTTGCCAACTTAATCATGCCAACGTGCACACCAATCTTCTTGCCAGGTAACGCAAATGCATTAGGCGTTTGGTTATCAAAAACTTGCACTTCCCAAGCGTTTGGATCTCTGTTGTCTGACCGCAAAATGGCATCCGCAATACATCGAACATACGTTATATTTCTACCGGATTTCTGGGGCGTTTCGCTTTGCTTCATATCAGCAAACGCATCACGGCCCATTTGATCCATTTGGGCATCGCTCACTAAAATTAATTGGCTACGGCCCGTTGGTGAGCTGGCGCAAGCACTTAGGCAAAGTACGATAAAAGAAAAAATAAAAAAATGGGCCGTTTTTACATGCAACGTTTTAATCAAAATAATGTCCTATGTAGACAGAACCGATGGTAGAGTAAATTAATCACCGAACGGACAGCTTAACCTGAAGCTAATCACTTATCGATATAGAGAAACTAATACATGGCAAATACTGCATATACCCCTGCGAAGGTTTGGACGCCAGAACAACCAAGTGGTGGGAAATTTTCAAACATCAACAGACCTGTTTCAGGACAAACGCATGACAAGACGCTTCCTGAAGGCAAACATAACTTCCAATTGCACTCGTTAGCGACGCCTAATGGCGTGAAAGTTACAATTATGTTTGAGGAACTCTTGGATCTAGGTATTGCCGAAGCGGAATACGATGCCTATCCAGTTGATATCAGTAAAGGTGAGCAATTCTCAAGCGGTTTTGTCGATATTAATCCTAACTCTAAAATACCCGCCTTATTTGATAAACAGAACAATCAACGTGTGTTCGAATCGGGCTCTATTTTACTCTATCTTGCCGAACGCTTTGGGCATTTTTTAAGCTCAGACCTAAAAATTAAAACGGACACCTACAATTGGTTGTTTTGGCAAATGGGCAGCGCGCCATTTTTAGGGGGTGGATTTGGACATTTTTATGCCTACGCGCCAGAAAAGTATGAATACCCCATTAACCGCTATGCGATGGAGGTGAAACGCCAGCTTCATTTGCTTGATTCACATTTAGAGAGCAATGAGTACATGGCCGGCGCGGAATATTCGATTGCTGACATGGCAATCTGGCCTTGGTATGGGGTGCTCGTGCAAGGCAAACTCTATGAGGCTGGTGAGTATTTAGACGTGCAGAGCTACACCCATTTACAACGCTGGACAGAGCAGATTAACGCCCGGCCCGCGGTAAAGAGAGGCAAGATGGTCAACCGCGCATGGGGCAATCCGGCTGGGCAACTTATCGAGCGCCATGATGCGTCAGACTTTACACAGCGCACGCGAGATAAGTTAGGCGATGCGTGAATAGCCCTGTCGGAAATTATCAATAAGGCGAAATTTACAGCAAATACTTCGTGCAAGGCGCTGGCTCATAATCAAGACTCACAACTTAAGAAAAATTCGGAGAAAGATATGGCGTCTCAGCACTTTGACGTAATCATTATTGGCGCAGGACTTTCTGGTATTGGTACCGCCTGCCATATTGCCAATGAGTGCCCTGAGAAAAGCCTCGCCATCATAGAACGTCGTGACACCATGGGCGGTACGTGGGATCTGTTTCGCTACCCAGGTATTCGCTCTGATTCTGACATGGTCAGCTTCGGGTTTCGCTTCAAGCCCTGGTTCTCTGACAAAGTATTAGCCAGAGGCAATGATATACAGAAGTATGTCGTGGAAACGGCGAAAGAGTTTCAAATAAAAGACAAAGTGCACTTTGGTGTGAAAGTAACCGAATTAGAATGGTGCAGTACAGAGCAACTCTGGAAAATCACTGCCCTCAAAGGACCTGCCCAAACGCTGATTCATTACACCTGCTCATTCATCGCTAATTGCTCAGGTTTTTACAACTATGATCATGGTTACCGTCCTAGCTTTCCGAATGAGCAGGCGTTCGGTGGCGAGATAGTGCATCCGCAAAAGTGGCCAGAAAACCTCGAGACCAGAGGCAAAAAAGTGGTCGTCATTGGCAGTGGCGCAACGGCGGTGACATTGGTGCCCGCGCTTGCCAAAGACGCAGAGCATGTCACGATGTTGCAACGCTCACCCACCTACATAATGGCTTTACCTGATACAGACAAAATGTCGCTTTTCATGAACAAGTTGATGCCAAAAAGTTGGGTGTTTCACTTTGCGCGGAAGCGCAACATACTCTTTCAACGCGCGCTTTATTTAACGTCGCTGCGTTGGCCAAATTTTATGCGAAAATTCATGCTTCGCCACGTCAAAAAGCAACTGGCGCCACATGTGGATATGAAGCACTTCACACCAAGTTATAACCCTTGGGAACAACGCCTCTGTGCGGCGCCCGACGGCGATTTTTTTGACGCGATTAACAGCGGCCAGGCGACCGTCGCAACCGATCAAATAGAGTGTTTTACCGAATCAGGGATTCAGCTTAAATCTGGTGAGGCACTTGAGGCTGATATTATTGTCTCGGCAACTGGACTGAACATTCAGTGGTTTGGCGGTGCTAAACTTAAAGTGGATGATGTCGAAGTCAACCTGGCCGAAAAAATGGCCTATAAAAGCATCATGTTGCAAGATATTCCAAACTTTACTTGGGTGTTTGGCTATACGAACGCTCCGTGGACGCTCAAATGCGACATCGCGGGCCAATACTTATGCCGCTTACTGAAACATATGGATGAACATCAGCTAAAGGTTGCCACGCCGGTAGATTTGCATAACAGTGCCTCTGAAGACCGCATGTTACAAGAGTTGTCGTCAGGCTACTTAAAACGCTCAATGGCCATTATGCCGAAGCAAGGTAAAAAAGAGCCATGGCGAGTGCTCATGCATTTTGGAAAAGATAAAAAAATTCTCACCGAAGACCCTATCGATGATGGTATTTTAGCCTTCGACAAAGAAGCGGCTTTGCCGACTACGAAACAAAAAGCCGCGTAGCGACTCTTTATTTTTATTGACAGAGTACGGCGCTGTACACCAGAAAAACCCGACATGTTCGGGTTTTTCTATTTTCTACGCATTTAAAATTGCATATAGAGCGCGATCAAGCGATCTTTATACTTCGGTACAATATGCCTTGCGAAAGACGCTGGCATGCGCATACTAACCCTCTTTGTGGTTACGTTTAGCACGTTCCACCTACCCAGCTAAGTAGGTCTTTTGAAAAACACGAACACCTTCACCACAGGCTCTGTCTCTAAGCAACTGCTTATTATGACGTTTGCCTCTTGGGTTGCCATGGTTGCCAGCATGTTGCTTTCTCTCGTCGACATGTTTTTTTTAAGTCGCCTCGATGACATAAATGTACTTGCCGCGATGGGCTTTGCTGCGTCGATTAGCCTATTGACCGCATCCATAGGGATTGGCTTTTCTGTCTCCACCTCGGTGTTAGTTAGCCAAAAACTCACAAAAGACGGCGCCCTGCCTGCTCATAAGCTGTTTACCGCAATTAGTTTGATTGGTCTCGTATTTTCGAGTTTACTGGCGCTCGCTCTTTTATTCGGTTTGCCTTGGATACTCATCTTACTGGGTGCCGAGACCGAGGTCTTTGACTATGCAAGTCGTTACCTTCATCTTACATTGCTAGCGTCACCGCTGGGCGTGTTAACCATGATTTTTGCCTCGGGTTTACGTGCGGCAGCAATGGCCAAAGCCTCGATGTGGATTTCACTCGTTGCGACCATTATAAATATTATCCTTGATCCTATTTTGATCGAGTATTTAGCTTGGGGCATTGAGGGAGCTGCTTGGGCAACGATCATCGCCCGGGTCATCTCGTTTTTGGTGGGCATTTGGTATTTCGGCTTGCAACTTAAATGGTTCAAACCCATCACTTTGAACTTTGTAATAACCGAATTGCCGTCCATTCGTAAAATTACGATGCCCGTGCTTATTTCCAATTGGTTTACCCCAATTGGCAGTATCATCGTTGTCTTGATCGTATCAAGCTATGGCAGCGAGGCCATGGCGGGTTTGGCAGTCGTTGGCAGCCTAAGCCCTATTCTATTTTCAGTGTTCTTCTCTATCACGGGGGCAGCTGGACCGATGGTTGGGCAAAATATCGGGGCTAAACAGCCGCAACGCATTGCGAAAATTTATCGGTCTGGGTTAGCGTTTATTGCCTTGTATACGCTATGTATTTGGTTAGTTGCCCTGCCCGCTATCGATCTTATTATTCAGTTCTACGGCCTAAGCGGGCTTCCTGCCTCGCTCATTGAAATTTATTGCAGCATTCAAATACCTTTGTCTATGGGGCTTGGTGCTATCGCGCTTTCAAACGGCATCTTTAATAATTTAGGTCGGCCTCGCTGGTCGATGTGGTTAAGTTTAGCGCGAGCGACGCTCGGCACCTTGCTTCTTTGCCATCTTGGTAATTTATTATTTGGGCTTTACGGCACGGTGATTGGCGCAAGCCTTACCTTTTTTGTATTTGGGCTGATTGCAATTTGCCTTGCGAACCACTTGTTTAGAACCCACTATCCGCAAATAAGCCTTCTTCGGCTTTAAGGCTGATGCGCAAGCATGGCGCTTAGAGTCCTATCGTCTATCAAGTTCATTATGGATCAAGACCACGCATTGCGAGGCAAATAACATCACCGGACCCACATTAATTTTTTCCGTACCAAGACGTTTCAAACTGTTGAAGGTTTTTTTTGGCATCGGAATATGATCCGTCAATATGAAACAAGGGTTTTCAGAGACAACAAGATCTCGTATGGATTCGCCTTTTTTATCCATCATATAAAGCTGATGGGTTTCTGCTAAATTCTTGACCAAGCGCTCGAAGCTCATTGTTTGAACCGTTATACCCGGCTCAACTAATTTTGTTTGCTCCTTAGTCATGCCTACTGACATATCTAACGCTTTGGCAACCTTGGCAAGCAGAGCTGATTCATGAAACCCTCCTATATCTGTTAATTTTAATGCCTCAAAGGTAATCGTCCTTGAGTAATCTTGCGTGCTCTCCAAAACAAGATAAACCACCACATCTTCCCGATGTGACTGTGCAATGAATAACGCATTCATAAGGGTGTGCGCAATAATTTCCGTATGCGCTTCATTACCCACGCCGGCCAGGAGCGACACCGAGTTTGTTGGCGCTGCGCGCGCGCGAAGAAGAAAGGAACGCATAGTTATCTCACTTATCTAGCACTTGGATTAACCAGACTGTCTAGGTTAAGAATTTGCAGGTGTTGTTCTTTTATAAGCAAACTCTTCGCTTGTGAAAGCAGGAAATTCAGCTCGAGGGCACTGTACCCTAAATCACTCGTTAACCCTAGCACGTGCCATGATACTGTTTTATATAATCGCTCATACTAGGGTTTATCTCGCTTCGGCAATATGCTTAAATAACTTTTTATTCTATCGTAATAACATTTAGATATATAAAGTTATTTTTCGCATGTTAAATATCGGTCTATGGGCACATTATGAATCGTCTATTCCCGGGTTTACGCTGGCTTGAAGGCTACACAAACTCATCACTTATCAAAGATATTATCTCCGGGCTGACGATTGCCGCCATGCTGATACCGCAAAGCATGGGTTATGCGCTCGTCGCCGGATTACCGGCAGAGTTTGGTTTATATGCGTGCATTATTCCGCCACTTCTGTATGCGTTACTGGGTACCTCTAATAAAATCTCAATCGGTCCCGTTGCTTTAGACTCAATATTGATTTTATCGGGTTTGAGCGTGTTAGCCGACCCCGGTACCGATAATTATCAGTCGCTTGCGATTACGCTGACCTTGATGGTGGGGGTTCTACAGACGACCTTTGGCTTCCTGCGTTTCGGCTTTGTCGCCAACTTCTTGGCCTACCCCGTTATTCTTGGTTACACCAGTGCGGCAGCGATCATTATCATGTTTAGCCAAGTTGGTAATTTGGTGGGCGTAAGCATTGAGGGCGGTAATCCATTTGAACTGCTCGTGCAGTACGTGATGGAAATAAATAACTGGCATATGCTCACGCTTGTTCTCACCGGCGTCGGTTTTGCGTTCATGGTCTTTTCAAAGCGTTGGTTTCCAAAATTACCGAGCCCTCTACTGCTGCTTGTTGCGGGCATGGCTGCCGCAGGTTACTTTAACTTAGCTGATCAAGGCGTCATGGTGATAAATACAATACCAAGCGGCCTTCCCAACTTTGCATTACCGAGCCTCAGCCAACTCGTCGATCTGATACCGGTTGCACTCACCGTGGCACTTATGGGTTACATCGGCACCATGTCGATATGTAAAGCGCAAGAAAAACCGAATGATAAGATTAACGCGGAGCCTAACCAAGAGCTTATTGCGGTGGGTGTCGCGAACTTAGCGGGCTCTTTATTTCGCGCATTTCCCGTGTCGGCGAGCTTTTCTCGCAGTGCCGCTTTTGTTGAATCAGGCGCATTAACGCAAGTCTCCGCAGTGGTATCATCCTTAATTATTGCACTGATATTATTGTTTTTAACGCCAATATTTGAGCAATACCCATTACCCCGCGTTTGCTTGGCGGTCATTATTGTCGTATCGGTTGCGGGCCTCTTTAAATATGCAGATATGCGCAGTCTATTTAAACAAGAGCGCATCGAATTTTTCGTGATGTTTGCCACGTTCTTTTTGACCCTTATATTTGGTGTGCAGCAAGGCATTATTTTCGGCGTGGTGTTATCAATTGCTCGAGTTATTTACAATACAGCTCGCCCGCATATGGCGGAGTTAGGGCAAGTGGGACACGGCAGACTATATAGAAATATACACCGCTTTACTGATGTAAAAGTGCGTCAAAATATTTTGATTTTTCGCTTTGACGCGCCGCTTTATTTTGCCAATGTCGATTACTTTGTCGAGCAGCTCTATCGCTGGATTAAATTGCGTGATGGGACGCCGCTGCACTCTGTTGTATTTGTTGCGGAAACGGTGAGTAGTATCGATAGTTCAGCCATTAGAAAGTTAAAGCAAGTAATTTCAAACCTAGACCAACAAGGCATAACATTTTATATCACCAATGCGATTGGCCCCGTTCGCGACAGCCTGTTTACCTCAAGTTTAAAAGAGATCGTTTGCGAGCGGAAACTGTTCGCGACGATTGAAGATGCCGTAAAGTTCATTGAGCATGGAGAAATTCCGCAAGACCACATTGCCCTGCAAACAAATTCGGCGGCTACGTCTTTGCCATCAAAACCTTAAAACCATGCGCGCCTCCGTCTTAGTTTTGCTTATTTTTGTTAAAGATAACTGGCCTGGCTGCATAATGTTTTCTATTATTGCCGCCTTATAAGATTTACTTAATTAAGGCCCTGCATGCTTGAGTACTTAACACTTATATTAATCTGTCAGTTAGTTGGTGAGATCTCAATCAATCTGCTTGAATTACCAATCCCTGGCCCCGTTGTGGGCATGATACTCCTCTTTTTATATCTACTCGCCAAAGGCGCTGTGCCGTCAGCATTGAGTAACGTTTCCAGTACACTCCTGACGAACATGTCTGTTTTGTTTATTCCTGCGGGAGTCGGTGTCATGGCGCATACAACATTATTAAAGACTGATTTTTGGCCCATAATGATTGCGATGGTGGTCAGCACCTTGGTCACCATTATCGTAACCGCGCTGGTGATGAAAAAGCTTAATAAAACGTCACCGCCAGACGGAGCGCCACAACCAAATGATTGAGCACTTTAGCGCTGTATGGATGGAAATGGCCGCCAACCCCTTATTTAATTTAACCCTTACATTGTTGGTATTCGTCAGCGCGTCTTACCTTTATCGTCAATTTAATAACAACCCGCTACTAAACCCTGTACTGGTAAGTATTGTCGTGTTGGTCGGCCTGTTATACGTGACGAGCACACCTTACGACATTTATTTTAAGGGCGCTCAGTTTCTTCATTTTTTACTTGGTCCTGCAACCGTTGCGCTAGCGATACCGCTTTATCGTCAGTTAGAGCGGGTAAAAAAATCTGCTGCGGCCATATTATTTAGCGTTCTATGCGGCTCCATTACGGCGGCTGGCACCGCTATCTTCATCACCTGGTTAATGGGCGCACAGTGGGTTTCAATTATATCTATTGCGCCCAAGTCTGTTACCACACCGGTCGCAATGGGTATTACGGAACAACTTGGCGGCCTGCCATCACTGACTGCAGCGATCGTCATTTTAACTGGCATTATTGGCGCTATGTTTGCCCCAGCCCTGCTAAAGCTTTGTGGGGTGGAAGATGAGGCCGCTAAAGGAATTGCAATTGGCGCGGCAAGCCATGGTGTAGGTACAGCGCGTGCAATTCAAATAAGCGAAGTAGCAGGCGCTTTTTCAGGCTTGGCAATGGGGTTAAACGCCTTAGCCACCGCACTGTTGTTACCCATACTTTGGCAGTTATTTCGAGGCTAACGCGCCCTTATTAAGCCACATAACGATACGTTGGCGCGCCGTTAACGTCAAACCTTACAGCTGACTAAAGTCATTCAAAGCAAGAGTCGAATCGGCTTTTAAAACTTCAGGAAACCGCTGCTGATAATAATGGCTAAATGCCATAATTTTTTGCACATACTTTCGCGTTTCTTTGTAGGGTATTGTCGCTATCCAATGCTTGTCTTCTTGTTTTTTACGCAGCGACAGCCATTCGTCAACGCGATGAGGTCCTGCATTATAGGCAGCGGTCGCCAACACATAATCGTTATCGTATTGCTCTAACAGCTGACGCACATAGTTCGACCCTAAAAAGATATTGTAGGTGGGATCGGTTAAGCGGGCCCTATCATATTTAACACTTAACTCTTTGCATAATTGCTTCGCCGTCGCCGGCATCAATTGCATAATGCCAACCGCGCCTTTGTTCGAACGGATCGCCGGCGAAAAGCCACTCTCTTGGCGAGACATCGCAAGCAACCAGCCCAAATCCAAATTATTCTTTACCGCTTGTTCCTGAAATATATCAAGATAAGCAAGCGGATACTGTTCTTTAATCGTTCCCCCAAAACCAGACCTCGCCGCCGCACGAATAATCTGCTCATGCCAGCCTAGCTGATAGGCTAGCACGGACGCTTGTTGCCACTGCTTAGTTGATTGATTTTTGGAGGCTTCCCGCCATTCGCGGCGCGCCATTATAGTGTTACCTAACAAATAGTGTTCAATTGCTCGGTCGAAATCGGCCAGCGTTTGCTTCTTAACGGTCATATTAGAAAGATCAAATTTGCTATTAAAAGCATGTGCTCTATCAAGCTCCGTCGCGGCCAAGAGCCCATAAAAACCGCGTCGTTTTGATAAGCGATTTAAAATATCGTTGGCTGCTTTGTTCGGCTCACTTTTATCGCCTTGCCGAATCAACGATTGTGCATACCAGTAACGCCATTCAGATTGCGATTTTAAGCTTTCATCGACCGTCTCGTAATGCTTTTGAAAATCGGGCCACGCCTGAGCTTGCAACTGGTAGCGCAGTTTCTTTTTCTGCATACCAATCGTTCCGGCCTCGGGCTGTTGCTCTATCCAATCTAACGCTTCACTGGCGTTAAATTTAGCAAAGTACCATGCCGATAAAATTTTTAGTTCACGAAGATGACCGCCGTAAAGCGGCAGGTCTTTCGTTTCGAGAATCTGCGCGAACGTTTTATGGTCTTTCCCCGCTACTTTCTTCAGTAAACGTTTTACCGACGCACTGCTCAATTTAATGGGAAATTTCTGCTTAGGTTCGGCCGTTAGTATGTCGACCCAATAATCAACATGCTGTTGTGCATGCAAAACTTTTTTTGAAAACTCAATTTGTGATTTGGTCAATTTTTTTGCGAGTATTTCCGCGAGGCTGTTATTACCGTTGCGATAGGCAAGGTCGAAACGTTTTGCATAAAGCGCCTGTGTAGTGCGCTTGTCCGCTTCAAAACTTTTCCTAAGCGATGAACACGCGCTTGGTATGAATGCCCCAGTGAGCCATATTGTTTTAAACGCTTCCCATGATTCAGTTTTTGCGGTTTCCTTCGCCATTGATTGCTTAGCGGCAAGCCGATAACAGGAAAATTTCACCGTATCCAGCTTGCCGTCATCGAAGGACGTAAAGCGAGACCAATCTTTGTTTTTACCTAGATGGTTAAGCCAATGCATGCGCAAACGCCGAGCAAGCAAAGTGCCCTCATTCTCTCTCAGAAATTTAGTAATCGCCACATCGGGTTTTTGTTTGAACTCCGTTAAGAGAACACGATAAACTAAATAAGGCTTTAAAGGATAACCCTCTAATTTCGCCAAATAAGTCGACAAGTCAGTTTTAGAATCTTTCGTAAATGCCTCGAATGCTTCTTGATAAATCGCTCGAGACTCGGCGTGCCTTTGCGTAAATTTTTCGGGTGAAGAGCCATCAATGTTAGCGCTTGAAAGCATCGATAAAAGCAACAAGCTAATCGCCAAACCAAAAGGTAAAGACTGCTTCATATTTCCTTACAACTCCATTTAATAAGTGATCAAAGCAAACGGCATGAATATCTACAAGT
>CAJWAD010000076.1 GCA_913020245.1 uncultured Oleiphilus sp. | reverse complement strand
ACCAGAAAAAATAGAAGCATATTCACTACCGATAACACCTGCACCGTATATGACAATAGTTCGCGGCGTATGGCTAAGTTGCAGGATAGAATCACTGCAATAAATTCGATTATGGCTAAAATCAACGTTGGCTGGCTTATATGGCCGAGACCCTGTCGCAATTACAAATGTATCCGCATGCAATGTATCTGAGGTTTTTCCACCATGAATTTCAACACGGTTTGAATCTAAAAAGTGACCACGCCCTTGATATAAATCTACACGATTGCGCGCATAGAACTGTGTTCTAAGCTTTACCTGCTTAGACATTACTTTCTCAGCGCTTTTCAATACACGCGGAAATGAAAACCAGCGAGGCTCACCAATATCACGAAACATACTGTTCGTATTAAACGTAATGATCTGCTTAACCGCATAACGAAGTGCTTTTGACGGAATGGTGCCAAGATGAGTACAGTTGCCACCCACGACTTCTTTTTCTTCTATCACCGCGACACGTTGCCCACCTTTTGCAGCATTCATTGCCGCCCCTTCGCCCGAAGGTCCTGATCCGATAACAACTACGTCGTAATGATACTCAGCCATAACTTTTTTTTACCTCATAACCCAAATCGTTTTAATTACTTACCCGTATCAGCTTAGCTGCTTTTCGACGCGTCGTAAGCCAGTTTGCCTGCCTCATTGTCAGCATTTACCCGATCCATCTCTGTATCACATTTCTCAGGATCACCCTTACAAATATCGCACGCAACGTCCATACCCAGCGCACTCATTCCACCGCATGATCCACTTATTGGTTTATTTGCAAAAATAACTCCAACAGACATTGCGCAAACGAGCACTAACATCATAAACAAAACAATAAAAAATAAATCCATGATCATTTCTCCCAAAAAACTAGCCCTGCTTAGTTAGCAGATGTCGACCAAACTCACCAGTCACCGCGGTCAAAAAACTCTCGTCCTGGCGTAAAATAAAAAATGCATTCAGCTTATTTTCTTCGGCAAAATTTACCGCTTTTTCAGACCCCATCGCCGATAAGGCAGTGGCCCACGCATCCGCTTCGGCACACGTAGCCGCAATGACACTTACTGACGCCACACTACGTTCAACAGGATAACCTGTTTTTGGATCAATGGTATGTGAATACCTATGACCATTCTCTTCGATAAAATTTCGATAATCGCCAGAGGTTGCAAGTGCCTGGTTATTAATCTCTACGACATTATAAGACTTCCGGCCCATGAAATCTGGCTCTTCGATCCCCAACCGCCAAGAAACGCCTGCTTGATTGGTACCCGCGGCATAAATCTCACCACCCAGTTCAACAAGGTAGTTTTCTTGACCGATACGCGAAAGATACTCTGACACCGCATCGACCGCATACCCTTTTGCTATCGCTGAAAAATCAATACTACCTTTGTTTAGCTTACGAAGCCGCCCATCTTCTAACAACACAGCCTTAAAAGCAGATAAACGTAATAACTCGCTTACTTGAGTAGACTCCAATGTCTTTTGTTTGCCAGTTGGACCAAACCCCCAAGCGTTGACTAGCGACCCTATAGTCGGATCAAAATAACCGTTAGACGCATCGAATATCTTTTTCGATAAACGATATACTTCTAGGGTCTCGAACGACGCGCTAATCGAATCACCAATGGCTGCTCTATTAAATCGGCTAACTTCAGACGTCGCTTTATAAGTAGACATTAACTGGTCAATAGACTGCAGTGTACTACTCACACCATCGCTAATATCCTTTAGCTCGTTGGGACTTAATGGTTCATCCACTACCAACTTCACTTGATATTGAGTCGCCATAATGGATCCGTTAATGACTTCTATTGTTCGCTCTTTCGAACAAGCAGTCAGGACTAGCATACTCGCAAACAGCAACCATCTTCGCATCGATATTCGACCTAATATCTAAACATATAAAAGCAAAATGCCAGGAAAGCCCTGGCATTTAATTTCATCTACACGACAGGACTGGCTGACTCACTTATTAACCAGCTACTAACCACCGAAGTCATCAAGGAGAATATTTTCGTCTTCAACACCCAAACCCTTTAGCATTTCTATTACTGCAGCGTTCATCATCGGCGGTCCACACATGTAGTATTCACAATCTTCTGGAGCCGGATGATCCTTTAAGTAATTTTCGTACAATACATTATGGATAAAGCCGGTATGGCCGTCCCAGTTATCTTCCGGTTGCGGATCAGAAAGCGCAACGTGCCAAACGAAGTTGTCATTCTCGTCTGCAAGCATATCGTACTCATCTTGGTAGAACATTTCCCGTAGACTTCTCGCACCGTACCAAAATGACATTTTTCGTTCGGAACCAATACGCTTTAGCTGATCGAAAATATGCGACCGCATGGGCGCCATGCCTGCACCACCCCCGATAAATACCATTTCGTTATCGGTCTCTCTGGCAAAGAATTCACCAAACGGCCCGTAAACAGTAACCTTGTCACCCGGCTTAAGACCAAATACCCACGAGGACATTTGCCCCGGTGGCAGATCAGTACCCGGTGGTGGGGTCGCTACACGAATATTAAATTTAACCACGCCCTTTTCTTCGGGGTAGTTCGCCATCGAGTAAGCGCGGATCACATCTTCTTTGACGACTGATTTGTACTGCCATAAATTAAATTTATCCCAGTCACCACGGTACTCTTCTTCAATATCGAAATCTTTATAATCAGCGACATGGGCAGGACATTCTAGCTGAACATAGCCCCCTGCCTCGAAGTCTACACTCTCCCCATCCGGTAAACGCAAGGTCAGCTCTTTGATAAAGGTGGCAACGTTGGGGTTTGATTCAACCGTACATTCCCACTTCTTAACGCCAAACACCTCCTCAGGCACTTCGACTTTCATGTCTTGTTTAACTGGTACCTGACAAGAAAGTCGCCATCCCTCGGCTTCTTCACGGCGAGTAAAGTGCGTTCTTTCAGTGGGAAGCATCGACCCGCCGCCATCTAACACTTTACATTTACACTGAGCACACGTGCCACCGCCGCCACATGCAGACGACAAGAACAAACCCTCGCTTGCGAGCGTTTGAAGGAGCTTTCCGCCCGCAGGCGTATTTATAACCGAATCTTGGTCTTCATTGACCAAAATTGACACATCGCCCGAGCTTACCAGCTTCGCGCGTGCTGCCAATATCACCGCAACCAACGTTAGTACGATTACGGTAAACATAACGACGCCAAGCACTAATTCTGCATTCATATGACTACCTCATTACCCTTTCAACTAACGTATTAAAGTGAAATGCCAGAGAAGGCACTAAAACCAAGCGACATAAGCCCAACGGTAATAAAGGTAATCCCCAAACCGCGCAACCCTTCCGGCACATCGCTATACTTCAATTTTTCACGAATACCCGCTAAGGCAACAATTGCCAAAGCCCAACCGGCACCCGCACCGACGCCATAGACGACACTCTCTCCAAGGTTGTAATCGCGTTCAACCATAAACAAAGAGGCACCCATAATTGCGCAGTTAACGGTGATCAAGGGCAGAAATACGCCTAAAGCGTTGTACAAATCAGGAAAGTACTTATCCAATACCATCTCCAAAATTTGAACAAGGGCCGCAATAACACCGATGTAGGTCAAGAGCCCCAAGAAGCTTAAGTCCACTTCTGGGAACCCGGCCCAAGCCAGTGCGCCTTCTTTCAATACGTAGGTGTATATAAGATTGTTTACTGGAACGGTAACCGCCAAGACAACAACCACGGCTATACCTAGACCAAACGCCGCTTGAATCTTTTTGGAAATGGCTAAAAAGGTACACATTCCCAAGAAGAAGGCCAGCGCCATGTTTTCAACAAAAACCGCTTTTACGAATAGACTCAAGTAATGCTCAAGCATTAGAAGGCCTCCTTAACTTTGTGCGCCGACATCTTAAAGTCTGGTGCCTCAACTTGGTCTTTCTTCCAACTGCGCACGGCCCAAATAAAGATCCCGATCAAGAAAAACGCACTCGGTGGGAGCAGTAATAGACCGTTCGGTACATACCAACCCCCGTCGTTAATCGTTGCTAAGATCTCGACACCGAACAGCTTGCCTGCCCCGAGCAATTCCCGGAAGAACGCGACAAACAGCAAGATCACGGCGTACCCTAGCCCATTCCCTACGCCGTCTAAAAAGCTCATGCCTGGACCGTTCTGCATTGCAAACGCTTCCGCCCGCCCCATCACGATACAATTTGTGATGATCAATCCTACAAACACCGATAACTGCTTACTTATTTCGTAAGCATAAGCACGTAAAATTTGATCTACCACTATTACCAACGTCGCGATAATCGTCATCTGAACGATAATCCGAATATTCGACGGAATCTGACTACGAATTAAAGACACAGCGAGGTTAGAGAGACCGGTTACAATACAAACTGCTACGCCCATCACCACAGACAACTTCATGCTTGTTGTCACGGCTAACGCCGAGCAAATACCTAAGATTTGCAAGGCAATGGGGTTGTTACTAAAAATTGGCTCAAATAAAACTTTTTTTGCCGTTACACTACTCATTTTTAAACTCCACTACGCAAGCGATTTAAGTATTGCTGAAAGCCATGTTCCCCAGCCCAATATTGGACAAGATTAGTGATACCACGGCTCGTTAGCGTTGCACCTGAAAGGCCGTCCACCAAATATTGCGCATCAGTACGCGATCTATCAACCGCGCCTTTGACTACTTCAATTTTTGGTGTATCGCTCGCGTCTAAATCGTAAACTTTCTTGCCTGGCCAAATGGCCTTCCAATTTGGATTATCGACTTCACCGCCCAATCCGGGCGTTTCAGCATGCTCGTAGAAACCCAGGCCCACAATGGTGTTTGCGTCACCCTCTAATGCCAAAAAACCATGCAAGGTAGACCACAGCCCGTAACCGCTAACTGGCAGAATGATTGTTTCCAACTGACCTTCCTGTTCGACTACGTATACCTTCGCATAACGCACGCGTCGCTTGATGTTAGCAATATCTTCACTGCCGTCAATTGCCTCCGATAGCTCGGGGTCCTTTGCCGCTTTTCTTTGATCATAATCGAGCGCAGCTGTTTTACCGACAACTGACGGATCAACGTACTCACCCGTCTCTAAATCGACCAACCTTGGTTGGATTGCGGCAAAATCGGCTTCGATTTTCTCTGCATTAGAACCCGACTCAAGTAAGCCTGCGGCAGAAAGAATATTCGCCTTGAGATTAAGCGCTTTGTTCTTTTGTTGGATAGGTTTGAGCGCGACCACTGAACCCGCGACAACAATCGAACACACAATACATAACAAAAGAGCGACCGTAAGAGTTTTGCCCATCGTTTCCTTATTAGACACGCGCCAGTCTCCTTTTAATATTTGCTTGCACAACGATATGATCGATAACCGGCGAAAACAAATTCGCAAACAAGATCGCTAGCATCATACCCTCTGGATAGGCTGGATTCACCACGCGAATCAAGACCACCATTACACCGATCAAGGCGCCATAGGCCCATTTCCCAGTGTTTGTCATTGAAGCCGACACCGGATCTGTGGCCATAAAAATCATGCCAAAACAGAAACCACCCATGACAAAATGCCATTGTGGCGAGACACCAAACATAGGGTTGGTATCCGAACCTATCGCGTTAAACAATAACGCCGTTGCAACCATTCCGGCCAACACACCTAACACGATGCGCAACGACGCAATGCGCGTCATCAGAAGTACAGCACCACCGAGTAGAATCGCCAGTGCAGACGTCTCACCGATCGAACCCTGCTCAAAACCGAGAAAGGCGTCCAGCCAAGTAATTTGGCCTGCGGCAATCGCTTCTAGACCACCCGCAGCTGCCATACTAAGTGGCGTTGCACCAGAGAAACCGTCAACAGCTGTCCAAACGGCATCACCCGAGATTTCAGCTGGGTATGCAAAGAACAAAAACGCACGCCCCGTCAACGCTGGGTTAAGGAAATTTTTACCCGTACCGCCAAAAATCTCTTTCCCAATAACGATCCCAAAAGATATACCTAAAGCGACCTGCCACAGCGGGATATCAGGTGGGCAAATTAACGCAAACAAGACCGATGTAACGAAGAAACCTTCATTAACCTCATGACCCCGTACCGACGCAAACAACACCTCCCAGAAACCACCAACAATAAATGTTACTGCGTATACTGGTAAAAAGTATGCGGCGCCATAGGCCAAGTTATGCCAGACATTTGACGCATCGTGCCCTATGAAGAACAGGCTGTGCCAATCCGTTGGAATCGACCCTAAACCCGCTGCAATGGCAGAATTCGCTTGAAAACCAACATTCCACATACCAAAAAACATGGCTGGAAACGTACACATCCAAACCGTGATCATAATGCGTTTTAGGTCGACACCGTCACGCACGTGTGCATTTGCAGACGTTGTGCTGCTCGGCGAATAAAAAATAGTATCTACCGCTTCATACAGCGCATACCATCTTTCGTACTTACCACCTTTGTGAAAGTGTGGTTCCATTCCGTCTAATACTGTTCTTAAACCCATGATTAACCCTCCTTCTCAATAAGCGTTAGGTTGTCGCGAAGAATCGGACCATACTCGTATTTTCCGGGACAAACGAAGGTACACAGTGCCAAATCTTCTTCATCTAATTCTAAGCAGCCTAGAAGCTGTGCCTGCTCCGTATCGCCTACGATTAACGCCCGCAGTAATTGCGTCGGTAAAATATCCAACGGTATGACACGTTCATAAGCACCTACTGGCACCATGGCACGCTCACTGCCGTTCGTTGTAGTTGAGAAGTCAAACAGTTTGCTTGGTTTGAATTTCGAAAGATAAATATTTAATAGCGAAAATTTATTCGCCCCAGGTGACAGCCAACCAAACAACTCTCGATCACCCGCTTCCGGAATAACAGAAATCTGACTGGCATAGCGCCCCAGGTAGTCCACAGAATCTTTAGCTGTGCGCCCCCCTAAAACAGACCCAGAAATGACTCTATTTGCTGAACTCGTAAGTTCATCACGAATTAATTCAGACAAGCATGCACCGACACGTGTTCGCACCAAGCGAGGCGCCTTGACTTGCGAACCCGCCAAGGCCACAACGCGCTCAACAGGTAGTTCACCTGTTTCAAACAGCTCCGCAACAGCAATCACATCTTGATAAGATATGGTCCAAACGGTCTTCGTCGCATTCACTGGATCAAGGTAATGAATATGGGTACCTGCGTTACCTGCAGGATGGATGCCCTCGAACGATTCAACGGAAATTTGATCATTTTGAGGCACGGATGGCTCTTCGCCTGATTTGGCACACACATAGACCATGCCATCAGTGAGTTTAGCCAACAACGACACACCCGCTGAAAATGCTTCAGGCTTTTGGTCAATAATTAACTTGGCATTCGCACTAAGAGGGTTCGTATCCATCGCCGTAACGAAGATTGAATTCGGCACACTACCAAAAGCAGGTACTTTACTATAGGGACGCGTGCGCAGCGCCGACCATAACCCTGACTCACCCAAATTGTCTTGCACTTGCTCGCGAGTCAAGCCCGCAAGTTCTTGTGCCGAGTACTTTTTAAATTGAACCGCATCATCGCCTGAAATCTCAATCACCACAGACTGAAATACGCGTTTCTCGCCACGATTAATTTCAACCACTTTGCCGCTCGCCGGGGCAGTATAGCGAACACCATGGGTTTTTTTATCTTCAAAAAGTAGCTCACCCTTTTTAACAATATCACCAACTTGAACAGCCATCGTTGGCTTCATGCCGACGTAGTCAAAGCCGACAACGGCGACTTTGCTTACGATGTTCCCGTTAGTAATTTTTTGTTCGGGCGAACCAGTAATTGGAAGATCGAGGCCTCTCTTTATTTTGACCATTAATCCCGCCTAAGCATCAGAAATCATAAATGTTTTCACCTTTTTTAACCGTGTTCAGGACATCTTTTGACACCGTGAAAAACACAAGTTTGTACTGCTCAATTTTATATAATTATTTAATCGGGCTAAAAAGGTGCACCAAAAATCTCGGCAATTATAAAGAGGCGCCCTTCATTTTGCTACTATTTGATATCGCCTCATGCAAAATTAACAAACATAGACAAACACACCTCTTCGCTTGTCCTCATGCTTGGCACTCAAAAGCCTTTAAATGCGAGCCCAGGGTGGAATTTTCTGAGAAAAAATTCAGATCAAAAAAAAGAGCGCAAAGCGCTCTTTCTATATCCGGGTAACTCAGCGATTGCTAGGAAACGCAGGGTATCTGATACCTGCCATTTGATTCGCAATACGCACAACTTGAGCGCTATAACCAAACTCATTATCGTACCAAACATATAAAATGACTCGACCACCATTCACAATAGTCGCCCGAGCATCTACGACACCGGCGCGACGTGACCCCACAAAATCAGAAGAAACCACCTCTTCGGAATTTACGAAGTCGATTTGCTTGGCAAGAGAAGAATGAAGACTTACCGTGCGGAGATAGTCATTGACATCCTCGGTGGTGGTAGCTTTCTCAACATTTAAATTTAAAATTGCCATCGATACGTTTGGCGTTGGCACGCGAATCGCGTTTCCTGTCAATTTACCTGCCATTTCCGGTAACGCTTTTGCTACCGCTTTTGCCGCACCTGTTTCAGTGATAACCATGTTTAAGGGAGCAGACCGCCCACGGCGGCTTCCTTTGTGATAATTATCAATCAAGTTCTGATCATTAGTGAACGCATGAACAGTCTCTACATGACCATCAATCACATTAAACTGATCGTTGATTGCTTTTAATACCGGTGTAATGGCATTTGTCGTGCACGACGCCGCAGACAAGATTGTGTCGCTGTCCGCGATGTCATCACTATTAATCCCGTACACGATATTTTTGATATCTCCTTTGCCTGGCGCAGTTAACAGCACCTTAGCAACCCCTTTAGACTTTAAATGCAGGCCCAAACCATCTTCGTCCCGCCAAATACCTGTGTTATCAATTACAATGGCGTTATCGATGCCATATTCGGTGTAATCAACCCGGTCTGGTCCGTCCGAGTAGATAACTTGAATGCAATTACCGTTTGCGATCAGATGGTTTTTTTCATTATCAACAGAAATAGTGCCTTCGAACGGCCCGTGCACGGAATCCCTGCGAAGCAAACTGGCGCGTTTCTCTAAATCGTTCGATGCCTTGCCTTTTCTGACAACGATTGCTTTCAAGCGTAAATTGTTGCCACCGCCCGCTTTTTCGATGAGGATTCTTGCTAACAAACGACCAATACGCCCAAAACCATACAAGACAATATCTTTTGTATTTTGTGCTGCAACATCTGCCTGCTCTTCTTCATAGCCACCCACGACATCCGCGAGCTCAACACGCAGAAACGCCTCAAGCGATTGATCATCGCCCTGCTCTCTATACTGAACGGCAAGCTTACCAACATCAATACGTGCTCGACCAAGCTCAAGCCGATCGAGTACTTCCAGAACAGCCAAGGTGTCATGAGCGGACAATTCCTTCTTCTCAACTTGACGCACGAAACGGTGTGATTTTAATAAACCAATCACTGACTGATTAATTACCGCGCGACCGTAAATAGAGGTCACAACATTATTTTGACGATATAACCGACCGATTAACGGAATCATCGCTTCGGCCGCCGCTTCACGCCCAGTCCAATCAGCAAAATGGTTTTCAATACCTTCAGTATTCACTTATCACACCTCGTTAATATGTGCGCTAGAAAAAAGGGCTGTATTATCCCGATTACAAGCTAGATTGGCAACGCCTTAACGCTGCATTTTAAAAAGCGTTTTTAAACTATTCATCACCGCAGATTGCGGTACCCATATGTTAGATCGTTGCTACACTCTTAATACGGGCAATTTATAAAATCAACAGAGAAATAATAGAGTAAACATTTTGTCAAATATCAGCGCCTTAGTGGTCGATGACTCCTCGACCTCTCGTATTCTTCTCGCTAAGATTTTAAAGAAAATGGATATCCACACCGAGCAAGCATGCTCCGGCGAAGATGCACTCTCACAACTTAGCTGGTATCAGCCTAACTTTATTTTTCTCGATCATGTCATGCCCGGCATGGACGGTTTTGAGACGTTAAAGGCATTAAAAGCGAAAGAAGAAACGAAACACATTCCGGTCATTATGTATACCTCGCAACATGCACACAAATATTATGAAGAAGCACATCAGCTCGGCGCAGCGGGTGTCATCTCGAAACATATTGACCGGGATAAGCTATACCTTATGCTCAACCGCTTGTGCAAAACACACGCAAATGAGCGAGACGTGCCCACCGTTTATGATGAAGTTCGCCATACGCTAAGTCAGGAAATCAAAGAGGGTAATAACGCTAAATTCTATGCCCGAGTGTCCACGCTAGAGACCGCTTATGAGGAACTGCAAGAAGAGAATCGCCTACTTCGCCTAGAACTCACGCAATTTCGAGTGCAGCAAGAAGAGTTGCAGCATAAGCACCAACATTTTTCATTGCCTCAAATTATTCTCGCCTTATTTTTGGCCTTTGCACTTTTTGCCTCAACCTATACTTGGTTCACCACACAAAAAATTGAGCAGGCTTATATCGATACCCAATCTCAGATTAGCCTGATAAATGATCTGATAGATGAAATGATCGATTTACTTGAGCAACGCAACAGTGACTAGCTCATGAACGCAGAACACTCTTTAGAAAAACTTTGCTC